>NZ_DFQK01000002.1:0-25449 GCF_002377745.1 Exiguobacterium sp. UBA3491 | reverse complement strand
GCCGTCGTTTTGCAAGGACTCGCAATCGCGATCGTCGCCTATGTCTCGTTCGTCCCAGTGGCTGTCGGTGGGTTTGTCTTGCTCGGTATGGCGCTGACATTGTTCGGGATTCCGTTTGCGACCTTGTTACAACGCTCGACGCCTGCGCACTTGCTCGGACGGGTTCGAACAGCGATGGTCGCAGCATCAACGGCGTGTTCTGCACTCTGTTACGGATTATCATCGTACTTGACGTCGCTCTTTAGCATCTCGTTCGTTTTCCTACTGTTTTCCTTAAGTGGTCTCGTGTTGACAGCTATCTGGTTACTCATTCATCGTAACGTTTCCTTTAACGAAGCACGACAGGACAAGGTCGGATGAAATATCCGCCTTGAGGTGGAGGTAAGCGGTTTCGCGCTTCTGTACACTAGAGATAGAAATGAACGATGAGGAGTGGAGTCGATGGAGAGTTTATGGATCACAGCATTATTGTTTTTGATTCCGATCAGTGGGATGACGGTCTTTTTGAATGTACTGTGGCGTCGAATGGAAACGGAAGGCGTTTCGGAGTAATCATGAACTAAACAGTGCGCCTGCTTACCGAGATTAGATCGGATAGCAGGCGCTTTTTTCATTTGAGTCATGACTGGTCGTAGAAGAATAACCTCAGATTCGTTAATTCAGCGATTCGCGTGTAAACTGAAGTAGCAAGTGGTTTTATGATTTTTTCGATCGAAACTAAGGGGGATGAATCACCATGAAAACGATTATTACAGGCATGAATGGTACGGTAGCGCCTGTCGTTGCGGACGTCTTAGCAAAGCACGACATCGAGACAGTCGCGTGGGATCGGACAAAAGTCTCAACGACTGACGAGTCTCAGATGCGGACGTTTTTAGAAACGGAACGACCGGATTATTTCCTACATATTGGGATGGGGTCCGTCAGTTGGACGGAATCGCTCGTCCGTTTGTGCCAGGAATATCGGATTCCGTTCTTTTTCACGAGTACAGTATCTGTTTTCTCGGACGACGTACCAGCACCGATTGAAAAGGACGCTGTGCCGGATGCGAGCGATGAGTATGGTGCCTATAAGATTGCTTGCGAGCAAGCGATTCAAGCAATTGATCCTCAAGCAAAAATCGTCCGGATCGGCTGGCAGATCGGGACGGAGGCAGGTTCGAACAACATGGTCGACTTCTTCACGAACGAGATGAAGCAACACGGTGTCATTCAAGCAAGTCGAAACTGGTATCCGTCGAGTTCGTTGCTTGAAGATACAGCAGAAGCGCTCGTTACGATTTTACTCGAACAGGAAGCAGGTCTCTATCAGTTGAACGGAAACGATCGTTATTCGATGTACGATTTAGCGCATGCCTTAAATACACTCCACGCGAAAAACTGGACGATTGAACCAGTCGATGAACCGCGCCGAGATAACCGGATGGCGACAGATGTCGTTTTGGTCCGTCCGTTGTCAGAACGATTGCCACTCTAATCAAACATCCCGCTCTCCTTGACGTGTATCAAAGAGAGCGGGATGTTTTTTACTGCGTGACTGGCGTTTCCGCGGCAAAAGCGAGTGCCGGTCCAAAGATTTCGTAATGCAGTTTGTCTGAAGACGCCGTAAAGTGTTTAATGACGTAATGAATCATTGCTTCCGGACCACAGACGTATGTCGGATCCGTGATGCTTGCGATGACGTCTTTCGGCAGACGACCCGCTTGATCCGTCGCCTGGTGCTCTGCGTAACGAATGACGCGAGCGCCACGCTGCTCGAGTAAGGCAAGTTGTTCTGTAAACGGACGATTGCGTTCATCTTGGACGGCGTGATGTAACGTTACCTGTCGACCAGCAGCTAACGCTTCGTCTGCCATTGCAAGCATCGGTGTGATGCCGATTCCACCAGCAATCAGAACGACGGGTTCACCTGATGCATCAAGCGTGAAGGCACCTGCTGGCGCACTGATCAATACCGTGTCACCGACTTGCGCTGCATGTAAGTAGTCCGAGACGATGCCTTCTCGTTTGACACCAATCATATAAGTCGTCGTGTTTGATGCCGTCGTCAGACTGTATTGACGATTGTGCCATAAGCCGTCGCTATCCTGAATCCGTACCGTGATGTATTGCCCTGCTCGATAATCAGGGAGCGGACCGTCCGTTTTGAAAGTCAGCGAGCGGATGCCGTCTGCTTGTTCCTGGATATCTGAAATCTTGACGGACTGATAACCGGAAAAGTCTTTCGCCTGTTCGTCCTGCGCGTATAGTTCGGCTTCGAGTGTGATGAACAAATCGGCAATCTCCCCGTACGCTTCGCCCCATGCTTGCAGGATTGCAGGCGTTGCGGCTTCCCCTAAAACGTCTTGCATCGCTCCGAGTAATTCTTGACCGACGAGTGGATACATCTCCGGCTTGATTTGTAGACTTCGGTGCTTATGGAGCACAGGTAATAAGACCGGTTTTAACGTCTCGAGTCGATCGATGTGAGCAGCAGCGGCATACACGGCTGTAGCGAGTGCTTGCGATTGGCGGTCGCTCCGTTGATTCGATTGATTGAAGACGTGTTTCAGTTCCGGATGAGCTTGAAACAAGCGCTGATAAAAGACTTTCGTGATCGCGGCACCGTGCGACGCAAGGACGGGAACCGTCGATTGAACGATTTGAATGGTAGAGGTTGATAACATAAGACCACTTCCTTTTCACTAAGTAATGAAGACAGTCTTAGTATTTCGTAGCCTCGTCATTAATACAACATTTAAAATACTAGATTAAAGAATATCGTGCGTTTTGTCACAAGCAAGTCAAAATATCGACAAGGATTCGTCACGATTGATTGGAAATCCAGAGCTTTGAGAAATCAAAATAACCGAACGAGTCGATCGTGATATTTTGCAGCTCGATCGGATACGGAATTAGTCGTGTATCGTGATAGAACGGGATGAAATACGATTCGTTAATCAAGTAGCGTTCGATCGTTTGATGAATCGGAAGCCAGTCTTCGAACGGTGTCTTGTCGTATTGTTCGATCCATTTCAGCATTTCTGGCATCTGCTGAAATAGTCGGATTGGCGGTGAGAACGTATTCGTCATGAACTGATAGAAGGCGAACGGTAGATTTCGCTCGAACACTTCAGCATGGACAGCGAGATCGATCGTGTCGTACGCATGAAACTCCGTAATACTCTCTTTAAATCCGACCTCGACGAACTCGTACGGAATTCCGTCTTGATCGAACCGTTCGCAGAGCCAACGTGTTACTTTGTCCGTGAAATCGGTCATCTTGATTCGAATCGGTTGCGTGAATAAGACAGCGGGACCGTCCGGGACAGTATACGGTTGACTATAGGACTCGAGAAAACCACAGTCGTTCGGTTGTGTCCGTTCATGGAAGTCATGAATGCCACCACGGACTTCCGCGACGAGCCGGTGGATATAATGCCGCGCGGCTTTTGATTCAAACGGACCACCAGCACGTGGATGGAGTAAGACGAGACCAAACCCGGATTGCGTTGCGATCGTATCAATCGGACTAGAGTCAGAAGCCGATGTCCGGTAGACCGGGTCATATTGCTCCGGCATCTGGATGAACTCAATCCGGTCGAGCAGGGCGCGGATGCCAAAGTAATTCGGAAATGCCGTCAGAACGGTCTTCTTATCGTCATGTTGCGTCAGTTGAAATGGTCCCGTCCCAACACCGTCCTTGATGATGCTCGTATGTATCGAGGCAAGTTGCGGCAAAATCGAACTCCGGCGCTGATCGAGTGTGAGGTCGACCCGGTACGGACCGTTCGAGACGATCTGTTTGACGTGCCGGTAGGAATAAGCGTAAGCCGGATAGTTGATCAGAGCACGGAGACTCTTCGTCACTTCCTTACTCGTCAGGAGCGAACCGTCATGGAAGCGGACATCCTTCCGTAAGAAGAGACTGAGCATCGGACCATTCCAGACATAGTGATGCGCCAGTTCACCTTGAATATTGCCGTCGACGTCGATCGTAAACAAACGATTGAAGACGTTTTGGACGAGATGGGCACTATGGATATCCGCTGCTTCTAACGGGTGGGTCGTCAAGAAGTTCCGTTTCCGAGGAATCAGCAAGGCGTCCGATGTCGTCTGTGTATAGCCGAATTTTCGTTCGAGCTGCCGCATGAAGCGACCGGCTTGCGCCGGGGACCAGGCCCCCGTCAATTCCTCCGTCCCTGATTCGATCGAATCACTGTCGATCCGCTCGAGCATCCGTTTCGCATACTCCCGTTCAACGTGGCGCAACCAGACGAGTTCACTTAAGTTGCCTCGTCCGCGACCACTCGTGTAATTCATCCAGCCATCTTCCTGCCATTTATTGAGATATCGTTTCGTTTGTTTAGTACTGAGATGGATGGCGTCGGCAAGCGTCGCGATCGAGTAGTGTCCATTTCGGCAAGTCTTCCATAACATAAAAAGATAAGCATCCATCGTCCTTCTCCTCCTTAAAAGGGGACATCTTTTTTAAATGACGTCCATTTTTCTTGTGTCTTGTCTTGTTTACGATACAGGTAGAGAATGGAAGGTGACAATATGAAATGGAAAGAAATACCGAAGCCAATTAAAGTACGTCTCATCACATCGTTTTTCAACCGGGCTGTCTCGTTTTCGATCATGCCGTTCATGGCCCTCTTATTCGTCAAGGCATTCAACGAAGTCGTTGCTGGTGCATTTTTAATTGCAATGGTCTTCGTTAGCTTCGTCACCAATCTACTCGGCGGATATCTCGCTGATCGTTTTTCACGTAAACGCCTACTCGTCACGACATCGATGTTAACAGCACTGACGTTCATCACGATGACGATTTCGTTGACGCTCGACTGGATGCTGCTGTTCATGGTCATCTACGCCGTCTTCTCAGTGACGAGCAATCTCGGTCGCCCGGCGATGAGCGCCATCATCATCGATGCGACGACGAAGGAAAACCGACAAGCGGTCTACGCGCTCGACTACTGGCTGATCAATCTCTCGATTACTATCGGAACGGCGCTCGGTGGCTGGCTCTACGTCAGCAACCAATTACTCTTGTTCTGGATCTTGAGCTTCACGTCGTCTGTCTTACCGATCGCTTACTACCTATTTCTCGAAGACACGCCGCGGACTTGGCAGCGCCAAAAGCTACGTGGCGTTCTCAGCGATATCTTCAACAGTTATCAACTTGCTTGGCAAGATCGTCCGTTCGTCAGAGTTGTCTTTGGTTCAATGTGTATCTTAGCGGCTGAGTTTTCGATGGGGAGCTACGTTGCTGTCCGCCTCGCCGATTCGTTCGAACCGCTCGCATTTGCCGGTTGGTCAATCAATGGGGTCCGGATGATGAGTATTATCAATATTGAAAATACGTTGCTCGTCGTCACTTTGACGTTCATCGTCCAGCGACTTGCGAAACGATTATCACCACGGCGAACGCTTGCAGCAGGTCTCCTTCTTTATTCGATCGGCTACGTCGTCGTAACGAGTGCCAACAGCATGATGGCACTGATGGTCTTCATCTTTATCGCAACGATTGGCGAGTTACTCTACTCCCCGGTCTTGAACACACAAAAAGCGAACATGATGCCGGCGGATCAACGCGGGGCGTACTCAGCCTTCGCGGGAACGTCGTTTGCTGGAGCCGACCTGCTCTCACGGTCGACGATTTTAGTCGGGACATTCTTGATCCCGTCGATGATGAGTGTCTATCTCGGACTGATCCTGTTGACAGGCTTCGGATTGGTCTACACGAGTCTTTTCGTGAAGGAATCGGTCGAACGACAGCGAAACGTATCTTAATAAGGGGGAATCGAGATGAATTTACCAGATACACTAGAAACACCACGACATTTATTGCGCCGCTGGCAAGAAGATGATGCAGCAGCACTGTATGCGTACGCAAAGGATCCAAATGTCGGACCGAAGGCAGGCTGGGCACCACACGTGTCAGTTGACGAGAGTCGCGAAGTCATCGGAATTTTTCAAGGGTCGCCCGGCGAGTATGCCGTGACGGATAAGACAACCGGTGAAGTGATCGGGAGCTTCGGTTTTCACTTTAATCGTCGCCCGGATGAGTCGATCACGCATGACCGTCAAGTCGAGATTGGTTATGTCCTCGCTCCTGACTACTGGGGAGATGGACGGATGCCGGAGATCGTCGAAGCGATTCTTGATTTCATCTTCCGTGAGTTACCAATCGATATCGTCTGGTGCGGACACTTTGATTTCAACGATCAATCACGCCGTGTCGTTGAGAAACTCGGTTTTACGCCTGTTCTTGACCGACCATTCGTATTAGAGCGAATCGACGGTCGGACCGTGACGAGCCATGTCTACAACTGGACGCGTGAGCGGTATGAAGCAAAGAACGGGATGAAGAATACGTAATACATCAAAAACGACCTCAGCGCTGAGGTCGTTTTTTGGTATCAGAATTAAATAGATTCTTTAGAGTTTTGTATTTTTTGACTGATCTTGCTTAGATTTTCGGAGAAAGATAACTGCAATCGTAATCGAGGTCAAAACATAACTCACGAGGACGGCGGTAATCTCTGACAAATTAAATACAAACAAAAGCAGCAGTTGAGGCACGAAAAAGATGGACACTGCAATCGGTAAAATCCATGTCTTCGTCTTCCATGCCGTGACGAGAATCCAGAGAATCAATAGGGCACCAACCATCCAGCTGACGCTTGGGGATAACGTGATCTTTTGTGAATCGACAAGTCCGTTGACGATCAATAGTCCGATGATTAACAGAAAATGAATACTACCATGAATACCATAACGCATGATACGAGGGCGCGCGCCATCACGCAAAGCATCTTGACGGAAGAGAAACGCCAGGGTGGTCAGGTAAACGGCACTAATCAACAGGAAACCGCCAACGAGCAGGATACTGAACGTCGTTGTACCATTCAAGAGGTTTTGGAGATAGAGAAAACTGGATGCGCCGAGAAAAACTTGCAAGACGATCCAAAACGCTTCTTTTGGATCAAATGCCATCTCTTTAGATATCGATTGGATGTAATCGGCGGGACTATCACCCGTGATCGCGCGAACGGATTTTCCGTCTGCTTCCGCTTCGATCAGGTGATCTTCGAGTTCGTTGACAATCTCGTTCGTCGCCAGTTCATTTTTACCCGAAGCAAGTAGGTATACCTTTAAGTCTTCCAAAAATCGTGTTGATTCCGTCGATAGGGTCATCTCATTCGTCCTCCTTTAAAATGCTTTCGACACTCGTTGAAAGGTGATGCCATCTTTGTTTGAAAGCGGCGAGTTCTTCAACACCACTCGTCGTGATCGAATAATACTTTCGTTTTGGACCGGTCGGGGAGACGCGAGAGGTTGCTTCGATCCAGTCCAGTTTTTGCATCCGAATCAATAGAGGATAGATCGTTCCCTCACTGATGTCGGCGAAACCGTACGCTTTCAGTTTCGTCGCCAGTTCATAGCCATAAATCTCTTCTTCCGCAATCAGTGCGAGTAAGCAACCGTCGAGAATTCCTTTTAACATTTGCGTCGATGACATCCGCATCTTCCTTTCGCTACTTGGTATTACAAGGTAATGATACGTTATGCTATTTTGTATTGCAAGGTAGTGAGTAAAATAAATCCAATGAATTTTAGGATGGTGCTTTCACGATGAATTGATATGTAATATATTACTTGTATGAAACCGACAAATGATTTAGCCATTGCACGACTTCCTTTAAGTGAGGAAGTGTATCGACGCTTGCAACACCACATCATCACCTTACGTCTTGCCCCAGGAGAAAAGGTGAACGATCAAGCACTCGCGGAAGCGTTCGGTGTCAGTCGGACACCGGTCCGCGAAGCCTTGAAACGACTCGAAGAGGAGGGATTGATTTTAGCAAAACGGGGTTCACGGACGATCGTGACGGAACTCGATGCCGAACAGGCACAGCAAACCTATCCAATCATTGCGACACTGCAAGGGTTAGCGGCGCGTTTAGCAGGACCAATGCTGACGGATGACGATCTAACAAGTCTGAGGTCAATTCATCAACAATTCACGACGGCAATTGATCAGCAGGATACAGAGGCGGCACTAGCACTTGACGATGCCTTTCACGATGTCTTCGTGCAGCGCAGTCAAAACGATCAACTACGCGAGACGATCCGTCGGTTGACCCCGTTGATCCGCCGGCTCGAATATGCTCAGTTTGATCGTCTCGGACGCCAGTCGATAGCCGATCATGCAACGATTTTAGATGCATGTCAACAACAGGATGTCGAGCAGCTCGTCCAGGCGACGGAGCATAACTGGAACGGACTCGGGCGTCTACTCGTCTCGACATTAAAGGAGGAGAGCTGATGCGACCAATCATTTATGGAATTTTAGCGGCAATGTTTTTTGCGGTCACCTTCATCTTGAATCAATCGATGCAAGGGGCAGGCGGTCACTGGATTTATAGTGCATCGCTCCGCTTTTTCCTGATGTTGCCTTTCTTTGTCGTCATCGTCATGATGCGACGGGGGATCGGGCGCGTCTTCCAGGCGCTTCGAGCCGATATCGGCTTTTGGTTACTTTATGGAACGATCGGCTTCGGACTGTTCTACGGAAGCATCTGTTTTGCTGCTGACTACGCACCAGGCTGGTTGATTGCCGGGACATGGCAGTTGACGATTTTAGCGGGACCGTTGCTTGCCCCCTTGTTCAACCAACGGATCCCGTGGTCAGCACTGAAGTATTCCGTCCTGATCGTCCTCGGGGTCGTCGTCATGCAACTATCGGTCGCGGGAAGCCTATCGCTACAGTCGCTGTTGTTCGGAGCCTTACCGGTCCTCGTCGCGGCAATTGCCTATCCACTCGGGAACCGGAAGATGATGGAACGCTATGGGAACGAGCTCGATGTGTTTGAACGGATTCTCGGAATGACACTTGCCAGTCTACCGTTTTGGATCGTTCTTTCTGTGATTGCCTACATACAGGTCGGCTTACCGAGTGTCAGCCAAGTCACCCAGTCCGGTTTCGTCGCCTTATTCTCAGGCGTCATCGCAACGTCGCTCTTTTTCTACGCGACGTCACTCGTCCGGACAGAACCGGTCCGGTTAGCTGCGATCGAGGCAACGCAATCGTTCGAGATCGTCTTTACTGTTCTCGGAGAGATTCTTTTCCTTCACGCGGCACTACCAACGGGACTCGCAACACTCGGGATCATCCTCGTCATGCTCGGGATGACGTTACATAGTTTGAATCAGGCAGAGCGAACCGTCGTTCGTTCCACTAAACGAAAAATCAATTGAGAAAGTAGGCTGTCAGATGGTTTTAACAGGTACACTCGTCAATACCGTCCTGATCATCATCGGGACGTTGCTTGGATTAATGTTCCACCGGATTCCGGAACGCATGAAGGAGACCGTCCTGCAGGCGATTGGACTTGCTGTCGTCGTGCTCGGAATGCAGATGGGGATGAAAAGCACGAACTTCTTGATCGTCATCGGTAGTCTTGTTCTCGGTGGTGCAATCGGCGAGTGGTTCCGGCTCGATGAGAAACTCGACCGGATGGGAGCGTGGCTCGAACGTAAGATCAGTCGCGGTCGTCCGTCGAACATCGCGGAAGGATTCGTGACAGCGACGTTAATTTTCGTCATTGGCGCGATGGGTGTGTTAGGAGCTCTCGACGGTGGATTACGTCAGGATCACGACGTCCTTTATACGAAAGGATTGATTGACGGGTTTACGGCACTCGTCCTTAGTTCAACGCTCGGGATCGGTGTCATGTTCTCAGCGATTCCCGTCTTTCTCTATCAAGGGGCGATTGCATTAAGTGCCGTTGCGATCACGAAATTTATTCCCGACGCCGCGTTGCAAGAATTCATCTTAGAGATGACGGCGACTGGTGGGGTGATGATTGCGGCAATCGGTCTTAATCTCGCTGGCATCACGAAGATTCGTGTTGCGAACTTGTTACCGGGTATCGTCATCGTCGCAGTTATCGTCACCGGTCTCCATCTGTTCTCATGAAAAATCCCCACTTATCCGATAACGGACGAGTGGGGATTTTCTGTTTATGTCTCGATCAATTCGTGTGTCTCGTAAGCAGTGATTGTATGTCCATCGTAATGGAAGTCATGCAACAACGGTTGATCCGTTGACAAAGCGACCGGTAAGTAATGCCGGAGATTGCTGATGATCCCCATGTTATCATCGTTTATAATCCAGTCGAGCGATTTCCAATCAAGGATGCCTTCGATCGTCATGACCGGTGTCGGAAACGGGCGGTCTTCTAGTTCAGCAAGATAGAGATACATGCCAGACGTTTCTTCCCCGTGTAAGCGAACGATGCCTTTTGGTGTCACCGAATCTAACGGGATGCCGGTCTCTTCGAGCGTCTCGCGGATGACAGCAACTTCCGGTGTCTCGCCGGTTCAATCTTGCCGCCGACACCGTTCCACATGCCCATCGCTGGTCGTTTTTGGCGGTTGACGAGTAAAAAACTATCCGCGTGCCGAATTAAACAAAGCGTATATCGATCCATGTTCATTACTCCTGTCCTAAAAAGTGAGTCTGATACAGCATCTCGAATTGAGCGGGACCTGCGACCGGCAATTCGGTCGTCGTCGTGTCTTCGATTCGTAACGTCCGCTCGGTCAACGTCTTTTGACCGCTTGGAGTCCGCATTGCGATGAGACGACCTTTGTTGAACGGTGAAGCTTCGCTTTGCTGGATGATCTGTTCCATCTTCGATAAGTCACCCTTTGTAATTGCCTTCTCACGGTCGAACTTGTAGCCAGTCACGAACTCGGCTTGTCCTGTCCGCTGCATTTCGAGAACATCACCTTTGCCAATCCGGTAACTACCGCTAGCGGAATGAACCGTCTCCCCACTCAAGGGAACCGGAACGAGCGGTAAATTGACACCGAAGCCGGTATCAAGTAGGTGTGTCTCATTCCAAATGATTGCAACGTGTGTCGGTCCCGTCGCTGACCAGGCTGCTAATTTCTGATCATAGACGGTCGCTTGTACGAGGCGAACGGGACAATTCAGTTCTTGTAGGACACGATGCAGCAGTCCGTTCAAGTCATAACAGACACCACCACGTCGCTCCGTCAGAAACGTTTCGATGAAGCGCTCGTCGTTAAACGGACGGATTCGTTTCTCGAGCACAGTCGTATTCTCAAACGGTAACTGGTAGGCAAAGGCTTCGAGTAAGCGAGGTAACTGATCAAACGTGATCGTCTCAAGCGGAAATCCGAGCCGTTGTTCCAAGTCTTTCATCCAATCCATCTGTAATCCCTCCTTTATATACTACCTGATTATCCCATATTGCTTCAGAAAATGTGAATTCGAGCATATATTATCTGAAAATAAGGATAACCCTTTTGTTCGATGGGAATCTTTGATATGCTGAGACAGGATTAATTAAGAATGATTCTCAATAACGAATCACGAACTAAAGGAGGTCTCATCATGAGACGGAAAACTTGGATGACAGCGTTGACGCTCCTCGTGTTGAGCAGTTTGATGCTTGCGGCCTGTTCAGGTCAAGCAGAACAAACAAACGAAAAGACGCGGACGATTACGCATGAGGCAGGAAAAACGAAAGTGCCGGAGCACCTGAAGAAGGTCGTCGCACTTGAATACTCATTCGTCGATGCGTTAGACGAACTTGGGATTACACCAGTCGGAATCGCACAAGAAAATAAGACCGATGTCTCCGGATTACTCGGAAAAGACATCGCGTTCACGGAAGTCGGTACACGTCAACAACCGAATCTTGAAGTGATCAGTTCCTTGCAGCCGGATTTAATCATCGGCGACTTCAACCGTCATAAAGGAATCTACAAGCAACTGCAAAAAATCGCACCGACGATCATCTTGAAGAGTCGGAATGCGACGTACGAAGAGAACATCGAATCGTTCAAGACGATTGCGGAAGCAGTCGGGAAAACTAAACAGATGGATGACCGACTTGCACTGCATGAAGAACGATTGAATGCAGCGAAGAAAAAGGTGGATCCAAACGACGACCGAAAAGTGATGGTTGGTGTCTTCCGCGCCGATTCACTGACGGCACACGGTGAGACGTCGTTTGATGGTGAATTACTCGAGAAGATCGGTATCGAGAACGCTGTTACGAAAACAGCGGAACCTACCGTTACGATTACGTTAGAGCAGATGGTCAAATGGGATCCGGACGTCATCTTCATGGCGGAAGCCGATCCGAAACTGCTGAAGGAGTGGAAAAACAACCCGCTCTGGAATCAAATCACAGCGGTTAAGAACAAAGACGTTTATGAAGTCAATCGTGACCTCTGGACACGATATCGAGGACTTGATGCTGCAGAACAAATCGTTGAAGAAGCGATTCAATTGTTACAACAGAAATAATGAACGACAAAAGCCGGAGCAATCTGGCTTTTCGTCTTGATGAAAGGGGAACCATCCGGTGCAGCGGAAACGTCTGATTTTTGTACTTCTATTACTCGGTTGCTTGGCGGTTTATAGTAGCCTGTTCTTTGGCATCACACAGATGAATCCGATTCACTTAGTCCAAGAGTGGATCAGTGGCACGACATCAAAAGCAGGGCTCGTCCTGACGAATCTGCGCTTGCCACGTCTCTTACTCGGATTGTTGCTCGGAGCGAATCTTGCCGTTGCAGGGGCAATCATGCAAGCCGTGACACGAAATCCGCTCGCTTCACCGCAAGTCTTTGGTGTCAATGCCGGTGCGTCATTTCTCGTCGTCTTAAGCCTGCTTGTCTTTCCGTCGCTCGGAACGGCTAATTTGATCTACTTCGCCTTTGCCGGTGCCTTAGTCGGTGGAGTGCTTGTCTTTTCGTTCGCCTCCGTTCGCGGGATGACAGCATTAAAACTTGCCCTCGTCGGGATGGCGATTCATCTCTTGTTGACGTCGCTGACGAAAGGCTTGATTCTCTTTAACGACCGGATCACGAACGTCTTGTACTGGTTGTCCGGTTCGCTCAGTGACGCAAGCTGGCTTGAACTACGGATCGTCTTACCGTGGTCACTTGCCGGTTTGCTTCTTGCGGCGAGTCTCGCGAAATCACTCGCTGTCTTCCAACTGGGACAAGACGTCGCGGTCGGTCTCGGTCAAAAAGTGACGCGAATTCGTTTGCTTGCTGGGATCAGCGTCGTCTTACTCGCAGGGGTGACGGTTGCCGTCGCCGGAGCGATCGGTTTCATTGGATTAATGGTTCCGCACATCACGCGGCGCCTCGTCGGGGAAGATTACCGGATCGTTCTGCCGGTCGCTGCCGTCATCGGTGGACTTCTGCTGACGTATGCCGATGTCCTCGCGCGGTTCATCGCCTATCCGTATGAGTCACCGGTCGGCATCGTGACGTCATTGCTCGGTGCACCATTCTTCCTTGTTCTGGCACGTCGTCAGATGAAAGGGGGATTACGATGAAAGACATGCGTCGGATTTTGATTGTTACGGTGCTCGTGTTCTTCGCGAGTTTTGCCTTACTGTCGGTCGGCTCGATTCAGTTATCGTTATCGGATCTATGGCAGTCGTTCTTTGGTGGAAAGGATGCCTTCATCGTTCAAAATTATCGTCTGCCGCGAACTGTCCTTGCTTTCTTAGCAGGTGCGAGTTTCTCACTTGCCGGAGTCATCTTACAAAGTGTCATCCGTAATCCATTGATTTCGCCTGATGTGATCGGTGTGACGAATGGTGCGTCACTGTTCGCCGTCTTAACGATTGCCCTCGTGCCGGATGGTCAGCTCTTGTTAACACCAATCGCTGCTTTCATCGGAGCAGCACTCGTCATGCTGGCCTTAATGATGCTTGAGGGGGGCGGGAATGTCTCCCGCAGTTCGTTTGCGTTGCTTGGTATCGCGGTCAGCGCGATTTGTGCCTCCGGGACGGAATACTTGTTGATCAAGTTTCCACTTCAGACAAACGATTCACTCGTCTGGCTCGCTGGGAGTCTGTTTGGGAAAGGGTGGCAGGAAGTGATGATCTTAGCGCCCGTGCTCGTCGTGATTGGTGCAATCATCTTCTATCGCCATCGTCAACTCGATGTCTTATCACTCAGTGAAGAAGTCAGTATCGGTCTCGGATTACCAATTCGGCGGACGCGGCACATCTTCTTGGCGCTCGCTGTCGTCCTAGCTGGTGTTGCCGTCGCGACGGTCGGTGCGATCGGTTTCCTCGGTCTGATTGCCCCGCATTTGGCGCGGCGTCTCGTCGGTCATAAACATCTCGCCGTCTTACCGATGGCATTGTTGCTCGGCGGAGGGTTACTCGTCGTTGCCGACGCGCTCGGTCGGGGGATTCATCCACCACTTGAAGTACCAGCCGGATTGATCACAGCGATCATCGGTGTTCCGTATTTCCTGTATCTTTTACGGAGAGAACGGACGGCATGATGTTCGATCTACCAAAATGGAGTCCTAGCGATTACGCGAAGAACTCCATTTTTATGAAAGGAAAGAAGTACGCACTTGACGAATCATGGCGACATCTTTCTATATTTATTTGGCTTCAAGTTGGTTTGATTTTTCTACTTCCTCTTTATACTTTTCTAAAAATTCATCAACTGAAACGTTATTAGCGTTTGGATTCGATTCAATGGTTAATTTACTCGAAGAAACCGATGTGCTTTGATCGTCTACATGTGATGGAATTTCAAGTACCAATTGATCACCTAAACCCGTTTCAAGACCACTTTTTCCGAAGTTAAAAGTTCGTGTGACATACGCTTCAGCATAATTTTTTTGATTCTCTGAATAGACTTTGACATCAGAAATGTTGTATTTGAATGAATTCAGCTGAATTTTATCGACTTCCGTAGTGGATAGAAAAATCAATACAGCCTCGTCCCCTTCAGATAACTTTGAAAGGTTAGTATGTGCTAACGGAGTATTGTTTAAAAAATCTGCTTTTTGTTGCTCAAGCACTGTAGTGAAAAAATCGAAAGCTTGTTCCTCTGTGATGCTACTCTTAGATTTTTCTTGTGCAACATTAGAATCGGCAATCGCATTACTCCATAAGAAACCAGCATATAGGATGACACCTAAAGTGAGGGATGAAAAAATAGTTTTTTTCACGATCGCGACCTCTTTCTATTGTTTGATTCATGTTATTATATAACAAAAAAAACCAAAAAAGGAAAGGGTATAAAAATGAGTAAATCGAATTTTAAGAAAAAAAGGAAAAAGAAAGTATTGGCACTATTTTTAGGAGTCATAGCCCTCATTGTATTACTCATGCCTGTACTATCACCTATTCTGTTTACGGATGCTACGCCTAGAGGTGCTCTTAGACACGAACTATACAAACAAGGCTATTACTATCAAAATTACTTTGCGATCATTACGGAACAAGATCCTGTTGCAGAACGGTACCATATGTTTTGGTATGATTGGAAAAGTGAAACGGGAGGAACACCTTTTATCTGTTATTCAAAGAAGGTAAACGCGGAAAAGTATGCTGTTTCCTGCGGTACGGGTCCATAAGCAATATTTTAAACATCTTGATCATGCTACCAGTACATCGTATTTCATCGGTGTCAGGTAGCCTGACTTTTTTTATTTCATTGGAGCCGTCATAGAGAAATCTTTATACAGATCAAATTTCTGAACCTAGATTCAAGAAGATTTTTCCTACGATACTTCCTCGACTTCGAGTCGATAGACGTTGATGTATTGAGAGACGAGATAGGTGTTGATTGTAGCAGTAGTCTTTTTTACAATTGCATATTTATTGCTATTTCATTTTAAACTTAAATCTTTGTAAATATTTACATATTGTGAGAAGGTTTAAGTGTGAGGTATTTAATATATGATATTGGCTTTTATCAGTGAGTGAAACGAGTTCATCAAATATTATGGAGAAAGAAGTTGATATGATATGACGAAAGATAAATCTGGAGGAATGAAGGCAAAAGTTCCTTGGTATTTTAGTGGGTGGCTAATAATCTTGTTGATTCTGACTGGTGTTATAACGTTCGGTATAACTTCAATGATAGGTATCATATTATTGTTTGGCCGTCTCTACTATATCAAGTCTGAAAAACTAAAATCTCAGATTTCCGAAGCTGCTAACTTACAACAAGAAATCACTTCATTGAAAACAGAGTTAGATACGCTAGATATCAAGCGGAAAGAAATCCAAAACAATATTTCGAATTCTGAAGTCATCTTTGAAGAAAGTAAAGCACAATACATAAAGCAAATCCGTTCTGAGTTTGAATCTGAAGGAAAACGAATTATCGAAGAAATTATATCAGACAATCAAGAGAAAATCTCCGAGCTCCAAAAGTTCGCGGAAGAACGTGATGTTTTAGCGGTTGAAAATGAAAAGTTAAGCAAAAATATTAAATCTCAAAGTACAAAGCTTTCAAAATTGAAAACGGAGTTCAATGGTATTCGCAACTTAATTAGTATATTTCCTAAGTTGTTCAATGAACAAGATCTTCCGAATGAGTTAGATCTTCTATTGGCAGGTTATGATGAAGAAAGTATCATGAAGAGTTTGGTAGAGCTAGATTACCATTCTATGAATTCAAAAGAATTACGTAAACAGATTAATAAAATCAAAAAAGAGATAGCTACACTGTTAGACAGATACAAAGATCGCTATAAAACAAAAGCGAATCAAGCTATTTATCAGTTGATGGTGGTTGGCTTACAAGCAGAACTGCAAAATATTCTCTATACTCTCTCATACGCTAAGCATGAGGAGGCTATTGGTAATGCGAAAGCTCTAATTCGGAAATATTTAGCTATTTCAACTAACGGTAATGCTTCCATTTCACCTACAATCTCTAAATTTTTGGCAGAACTAGAGCCATTGTTCATCGAAGCGGTAGAGGTCGAGTACCAATATTACATTAAACGCGAACAGGAAAAAGAAGAACAACGTCTAATACGAGAGCAAATGCGTCAAGAAGCTGCAGAACGCAAAGAACTAGAAGCACAAAAGAAAAAATTAGAATCAGAAGAGGCAAAATTCGATGTAGAATTACAACGAACGAACGAGCTTATGATAAGCGAAAATAACCCTGACATTATTGCTCAACTGCAGTCACGCATTGAAGAACTTTTACAACAGCAAAATAACATCTTAGAGCAAAAAGAAGAAATTTTAAAGAGAGCGAACGGCAAGGCTGGTTACGTTTACGTCATCTCGAATCTAGGATCGTTCGGTCAACAGGTATTCAAAGTGGGAATGACAAGACGTATGAACCCACAAGATCGAGTAGACGAACTTGGGGACGCCTCTGTACCATTTAAATTTGATGTACATGCAATGATTTTCTCCGATGATGCAGTAGGTTTAGAATATCAACTTCATAAAGAATTGACATCCAAGCGATTTAATAAAGTAAATTTACGTAAAGAGTTTTTCGTAACAACAGTTGAAGAATTACAAACCTTAGTCGAAACAATCGATCCAACTGCTGAGTTCAAGACATCGATGATTGCACAAGAGTACTTTAGAAGCATTGAAATGGATGAAGAGGGAATTATGCCTACTGCTAGTATGTCCTTCGAAAAAAATGAAGTCGAAGTGAATGCGACTATTTTAAGTTAAAATGCTTCAAATAGCAGCATCCAGCGAACAACCTAGTATAATAATCATCATGTTTTGCTTAGTGATAAATGATTAATTCCATATTATTAATAGGCTATCTGACATCGTTAGATACGGTGTCAGGTAGCCTATTTTTTAAACTCGCTCTTAGTTGAACAAGTTAAATTATTTCTAATGTTTTAAGAGGTTTCTTGAGCTCCTAATGAAGGAAGTTACTCAGCTTTATGCAGAGCGAATTTCTGTACCTAGTTTCAAGAAGATTTTTTCTAAGGACGCTTTTTCTACTTCAAGTCGATAAACATGGATGTGTTACGAGACCAAACCCAATAAGTACGAAACCAAGCGGCATCCAGGCAGCGGGTGCGAAGATGAAACAGCCAGCCCTGACAAATGCCGTCCATTGACCGACATGAATCAAACGACTGAGTCACTACTGATGTCTGGGAATAAAAGACAAGTTGAAAAAGAGGTGTAGGATAAGAATATTTAGAGAAATAACGTTTCATCCTATCGTTGTCTGGCTATATAAAAAGAAGATAAAAAATTTTAGTCATATATCTTTAGTTCATACTATTCTGATTTGTAATATCTTGGATAGCCTGTAACAGGAGGTAGATGGCGAGAGGAGCTTGTAATCATGACCACCCAACTTTCAACCGACCTAGGATCCCAAGATATTTTAGCCTCCCTGCGAGATAATGTCGCAATGATTCGATTCGACCGACAACGTCGTGTCGTCGACGTCAATGGTTTATTCGCTAAGACGATGAAATATAAACGAGAAGAGATGATCGGGATGCAACACCATCTCTTTTGCACAACCGAATTTGCAATGAGTGACAGTTACCAGGCATTTTGGCAGAAGCTTTACAGTGGTTTCAGTACGGCAGATAAAATTGAACGAATCGATGCGCATGGTCAGTCGATTTGGCTAGAAGCTACCTATATGCCGATTTACGATGGAACGGAAGTGACAGGTGTCTTGAAGATCGCTTCTGATATTACTGATCGTCAGCAGACGATTCAAAAGTTTGCGACTTCGTTTGATATGATTGCTAGTGATTTGAATACGCGGTCGACGCATGGCGAGCGAGAAAGCGAAGCGTTACGGCGAACGATCGAACAGATGGCCGAGACGACCCGCGATAATCATCTGACGATTGAACGACTGCAGCGCCAAGCGCAAGACATCACCCAAGTGACCGAGACGATCAAAACGATCGCCTCACAGACGAATCTCTTGTCACTCAATGCATCGATCGAGGCAGCGCGAGCCGGTGAACACGGAAAAGGATTTAACGTCGTTGCGACGGAAGTCCGAAATCTCTCGAAACTCGTTGAACAAGCTGTCGTCGATGTCCGCCAGACGACGCAACGCATGAACGATGAACTGCAGCGGATTGCCCGTGCGATGACGCAAGCAACGAATGATGCACAAGCAAGCGTCACCGTCGTCGCAGAAACAGTTGATCGTTTCCATGACGTGCAGAGTGCGGCATCCACGTTGACGGAGACGGCGCGGGACTTTACACAAGTGATATAACGTTATAGATGATACACGGCATTCCGGTCGACTGGAATGCCGTTTTATTTTTGAAAGTCCACCCGTTCTTTGGAATAATATGTTAATATACTACAAAACGAAAAGGGAGCGATTTTCTAATGAACATTCGAACCGCCCGCCCTGACGATTTTCAGGCGTTGATTCCGCTATTCCAACAAATTCATGAGCAGCATGTAGCTTTACGCCCCGATCACTACCGTCCGCACGAGATGCCGGTTTCGGAAGACTTATTTTTGTCGCAACTCGACCGATCAGATTTCGAAATCCTCGTCGCGGAATACAAAGGACTTGCCGGTGTGATCGTCTTAAAGGAAGATATCATCGAAGGGAGCGGCTTCGTCTTTGATAAACATTACTTACGGGTCATCAGTCTCGTCGTTGCGGATACGCATCAGAAGCAAGGAGTAGGCAAGCGATTGATGCAAGCCGCTTACGCGCATGCGGAAACAATTGGTTGCGACCGGATCGAACTCGGCGTCGATGACGCCAATCAAGAAGCGATCGCCTTTTACGAGGCACTCGGAATGTCTGTCCGCTCAAGACGGATGGAATGGAACGTGACGTCTAGCAGGGAAACGACGTCGTGACGTCAAACAACAGTTACTAGAAAGGAGAGAGGTCATGTTCAGGTTACAAGTGTCCGATCACGTATCGCTTCAATTGTTCGAACGGCACCATGCGGAGACATTATTCGCCCTTGTCGATGCCAATCGCGCACATCTTCGCGAATGGCTCGGTTGGGTTGATGGTACAACAGATGCCATTACATATCAGGAAGTAGTCATCCCAGCATGGTTGCAACAGTTTGCCGATGGTAACGGGTTTACGTGTGGCATCTATCTTCAGGAGGAACTCGTCGGAACGATCGGTTTGCATGCAATCGATCGGCACCTCGGACAAACGTCGATCGGCTATTACTTAGGAGAAAAGGGACTCGGAAAAGGTATCATGACGGACGTCGTCCGGTTCGTCACGAACTATTGTTTCGAGACGCTCGGTTTGAACCGCGTCGTCATCGAGTGTGCGACGGGAAACGTCCGGAGCAGACGAATCCCGGAACGACTCGGATTCACGAAAGAAGGCATCTTACGGGACGCCGAGAAATTATACGGGACGTATCACGACATCCAGGTCTATGCGATGTTACGACGGGACTGGACGAAAACGCAGGAGGTGGCAGCATGCGCATCGAGCCAATGAAACAAGCGACCTATGAGGTGTATCTACCCGTGGCAATCGAGGGGTATGCGGCAGAGAAGTGTCGCGCCGGTACGTGGTCAGAGAACGAGGCGCATGATAAGTCGACAGAAGAGTTCGCGAAGTTGTTGCCTGAAGGTCTGAAAACGAAGAATCATTATTTGTTTACGTTTCGTGACGAGACAGACAGCGACATCGGAATGGTCTGGGTTCACGTAAAAGAAGAATCACGCGGACGTTCCGCTTTCATCTTCGATGTCAAGATTACGTCCGATAAACAAAACCAAGGGTACGGCAAAGAAGCACTCCGATTACTGGAAGTGATGTTAAAACGAATGAACGTCAAAAAGATTTCGTTACACGTCTTCGCGCATAACGAACGGGCGATTCATGTGTATGACTCGCTCGGGTATGAGAAAACGGATTATTATATGTCGAAACGACTAGACGATTCCGAGTAAAAAGATGCCTCTTGCGCAAGCAAGAGACATCTTTTTCGTTTAACGCCATGTCTGAAGTGTATTCGCGAACTGGATGTTCGTCTCAAGTTCTCCTGTGATTTCACTTGCTGTGAAGTCATTGCCGGCGAGCCAGTCAGCAAAGTCGAACGTGACCGGTTCTTGATCACCCCCGAGTGCGAACCATACCTTTAACTCCTCCGGGAAGTAGGCAGACGTATGGATCGTTCCTGCCCACTGCGCATATAAATCAGCGAAGACGCCTTTATCGGTATCATTCAGGAGTCGAAAAGCAGACTCTGCATCTTGAATCATGTGTTGATGAGTCTTCAGCTCCATCATTCGACGTTTCGAGTCATCGAGATGATAGCGGTTCTCGTGTTGTAGCAAATCAAAATGGTTCGTACATAGATTCGATTCCCGCACTTGGACGTCTCGCGCCGTCGCCTCGATCACGAACGAACGCGCGGATTTGTCGTGGACGACGTATGTGAACGATCCACGATGCGGAATCTCCTTGACGAGTGAGATTGCATCGTCGACCGACGTACACATCTCGAGGATGATCCGTCCGATCATGAAGCTGACGAATCCATCTCCCGGCCGCCGACGATTGATGAAATTATAGCCCATCGCAAGACCATGTTCGTTCATCCCGTCCATTCGACCGGTCACCCGAGATGCCGGACCGATGATCGCTGAACCGCCATCGTTCGGTTGAAAGACGGAAAATCGTCCGTCATATGTCATCGGATGATAGTCATAGTTTCGAACGAGGAAGTTATCACCGGTCATGATTGAACAACCGCTTTTCGGTCCTTCGACCCGGTAATGTCCGAAATGGAGTAATGTGTCTGGCAATGATAGTTTGAGTTCGTCTTGCAGTCCGAGCAACTCGTCCCAAATATGCGGGGCATACCGAAGAAACATCTCCTTTGTCTCGACCGGATCGACTTGAAAGCGGGGGACACGGATTTTCCAGTTGTCCTCGCGGTTATGGAGTAACTGATTTCGTTTAACGTAACGCCCTTGTTCGCGACCAAACTCATAATGACTGCCGCGGAATTGTGTGATTTCATTGGCTACACGTTGCATAGGACTCACCCTTTCTTCAACTGCTGTACGCTGATTATATCGAATGGATGACCGAAAGTCGTATAGAAGGACTTTATTGGAGCACATCAAAATATGGGAATATTGAAAAAACAGTCAACTTTTTCAATCCTGAACCGATAACAAAAGCGGGAGGGGATGGAATGAAACACATGTCAGTCAGACGGAAGATACAAGCTTTGATCGCAACAGCCGTCGTTGCGATGCTACTCATTGCGGGAGCAGGACTCTATTTCTTGAATCAGATGTCCAGCGCTTCCCGAGCGATGTATCAGGAGAACTTGATTCCGATCCAAGAAGTAGCACAGATTCGGATCGATACACGGGCTCTTGATTCCTTTTTAGTCGAGATGATTCTAACGAAGAATGAGGAACGCATCACAGAACTTCAAGCTGATATCGATACACGTCAGGCTCAGATTCGGTCGTCGGTCACGAAGATTGAAAAAACGGGGCGATTCGATGCGCGAGAAAAGAAACAACTCGAGGAGTTGAAGGATAATGTCCTCGCTTACGACAACTCGATGACGCTCGTTCAAGATGCGGCGACGCGCAACGAGACAGAGGAAGCCTACACGGCGTATTCCGATGGTCTGGAACAAGTTCGTGATAACGTCGCAAACTCAGCAAAGTCATTGATGGCTTCGATGACGAAACAAGCGAAGACGCTTGACGCCCAGAACCAAGCGAAAAAAGAGACCGCCTTTTACATAATGCTCGGTATCTTTTTACTCACGGTCCTCTTGTTTGCAGGACTTGCCATATACATCACACGTCTCATCACGCGTCCAATTCGTCAACTGCAAGGCTGGATGGATCAATCAGGTAAGGGTGACTTGACCGTCCGAGGTCATTACGATTCGAAAGACGAACTCGGTCAATTGACGACATCGTTCAATGAAATGATCGCCTCACAACAACAAGTCGTCCTTGAACTGACGGGAACGGCAGACCGCGTCGCTGTTGCGTCGGATGAACTGAGCGTCAATGCGGAATCAACGACGAAAGCAACGGAGATGGTCGCTGTGACGATGGAAGAGATGGCAAGCGGCGCAAGTCAACAGCTGCATCAAGTGTCCGATGCTTCACGGACGATCGAAGAATTGACGACGTCCGTCCGTTACGTCGCCGGTAATGCGCAACAGATGACGCAACGGACGACAGAGGCGATGGAAAAAGTTGCCCACGGTGGAAAGGTCGTCGGTACACTTGGGACACAGATGGGACGCATTCAAGAAGACGTCTCGCAACTCAGCCAAGTCATCGATGGTCTAGGCAACCGATCACAGGAAATTGGTCAAATCACGGATTCGATCAAAGGTGTCGCGGCGCAGACGAATCTCCTCGCGTTAAACGCCGCAATCGAGGCGGCACGCGCCGGCGAACAAGGACGCGGATTTGCCGTCGTTGCAGCGGAAGTCAAGACGCTTGCTGAACAATCGGCGGTCTCGGCAAAACAAATCGAGTCGTTGATTCGGATCATTCAGCAAGAGACGGAGGCGTCGGTCGCCTCGATGGAGAAAGTCTCAACCGAGATGACGAGCGGGATTGCCGTCGTCGATCAGGCAGGGACATCCTTCTCGGAAATCGAGACAGCGATCACCGACGTGACAGGGCACGTCGAAGATGTGTCCGGCGCAGTTCAGGAAATGGCGGCAGCGAGTGAACAGATCGCTTCTGTCATGCGGACGATTCAAGCGGTGACGGAAGGAACCGCTGCTGGGACACAAAACATCTCCGCTTCGACCGAGGAGCAGATGGCGTCTATGGAAGAAATTTCGTCTGCATCGCAATCGCTCGCGACGATGGCGGATGATTTAAAACAAGTCACAGGCAGATTCAGCGTGTAAGATATTGCACTACGACCATGAGGGGTAACCGTCATGGTCGTTTTTTTATTTGTGGTAATGACTGGAAAACGGGCAGGAGAGTAAATTTGTTTCGTCGTATGTACATCACTAAGGATGACGAAAGGTAACAGATGGACGGATGTTATGAAAGTGATTGAAGAAACTGTTTGACAGCGCGGCGGGACCGCAAATGAACGATTTGTTTATCGGACGTCGCTTTAAGCGTTGAAAGGATACTCGGTCGCTTATCGATCGGAAACCGCCAAATCCATTTCAGAAAATCAAGCGACAGTTTCTCGGGACAGCCTGCCGCCATATCCGGTCGGCCGGTCTTACGATAGCGCAAGGTCCGTTTCATCGCACGGTACAGACAAAGCGTCCGCGGCAGATCAAGGAAGATGACCGTATCAGCGGCATCGATTCGTAAGTCAAGCGTTCCACCGTAATTACCGTCGATGATCCATGTATCACGCGATATGAGTGTTTGTTGAATCTGGCGTTGTTCCTCACGCGAAACCGCCTCCCAGTTCGGACGCCACAATAAGCTGTCGAGGTGATCAACGGGATAACTTAGTTTTTTGCCCATCTCGCGGGCAAACGTCGATTTACCGGACCCACCAGAACCAATCAGGATGATTTTTCGCATCATAGACCTTCTATTTTTTGTCATAGGAATTGATCATATCACGGTTTTCTAGTCGAGGATAGAACGAAAGGAGTGAATGAGATGGTACCAAATTTCATAATCGAAGGGATGACGATCGTTTTTACACTACTCGTAATCAGCTGCGGCGTGATATTCCTGCCGCAGCGGTGGAAGCGATATGGCTTAATTTTACTTGGTTTGGTGGCAATCGGGTGCAGTTCCTTTTGGTACATCCGACCGACGCTCGTCAATCAACAGATTGCTGAGAATGAGAAATTGCTTAAGGTGGAACTAGCACGTCGATTCCCTGATGAAGTCTACACTACAAAAACACAAAAATTTTCGTATGAGTCTTCGGCGAATCCGGCTTCAATCGAAGTCGAATTTGCAAATGAACCTAACGTAACTTATTTTCTAGATATGGAAGGGAACCGGATTAGGTTGTCAAGTTTTATCTTTAAAAACGGAGGATTTCCAGAGGATTTACAGCATGAATTCAAATAAAGACCGGATGCTCAAAACATCTGGTCTGAACTGAGCCCTACAGTTTGGACAGTTTAATAAAAGCACCCTTAACGTTTTAAGCTGCTATGAGATGGCTTCGGTATTGTACCGGAGTCATCTTTTGTAGTTTCCATTGTCTTCGTTCGCTATTGTAATAATCAATGTAAGCATCGACCATGGCACAGACCTCATCGAGGTTAGATGCTAATTTATAATCGACATAATCTTTCAAGTGCCCAAAGAACGATTCCATCGGGGCATTATCCAGGCAGTTTCCTCTACGAGACATGGATTGAAGCATTCCCATCTCACGGATACGTGTTTGATAAGCAGGATGCGTATAATGGAATCCTTGATCGGAATGTATCATGGCTTCCGGGTGTATATTCCCTTGAAGTCGTTCTGCGAGTTTATTCGTTGTATGAAGGACGAGTTCCATATGGAGGCTTTTAGATACATGATGTGCCATAATTTCACGTGTAGCGATATCCTTCACACAAGAAAGATAAACAGTTTGACCAGATCCAATACGGAGATAAGTGATGTCTGTGACGAATACTTTACCAGGCTCCTGCTGATCGAACCGACGGTTCAAGTGATTTGGTAC
>NZ_DFQK01000012.1:326321-329355 GCF_002377745.1 Exiguobacterium sp. UBA3491 | reverse complement strand
ACTTTTTTGGTTCAGTTCAATATGCAGACATCCGTTTTTCATATTACTTCGTGATGAAGTAGCGTGATTGATCAAGATGATCCTTCGCTGTATAGATGTTGAGTTTATATGAGCCGTTCGTCAATGCCTGACGCATCTTCAGAACGTAGTTCCCGTGCTGGTCCGCCACGTCTTGGGCGATCAATTGGTAACCAGACGCTGTTTTTTGGTAGAGACGGACGATTTGACGTTTTTCGACTTTACCTGTCAACGTCTTTTTGCCTGACCATTTTTTAACCGGGTATGTGTTCTTGATTGTAAACGACGCTTTTTTCATGATTTTGTTCGAGATGTCTGTCGACTTGACTGTGTATGTTCCTGTCGTTAGACCGTTCTTGACCGCGATTTTGAAGCCGCTTGCCGTCGTTTTCGCTTTCGCAATCTTCGTTGATCCTTTGTAGAGGGTGACGTCAAGACCTTCCGTTGCTTTACCGCGGAGGATAGTTGATCCGTAAACTGCTGATTTTTTATCGATTGCCGGTGTCGCAACGACACCTGTTCCGACCGTCACGTTCGTTTCTGTTTTCATGAAGCTGAGTTCTGAGACGATTGTCAACTTGTCACGCAATTTGAGCGGACGTGTCACGACTTCATATTGACCCGCTTCGTTTGCTGTTGCTGTTCCAAGGACTTTATCACCGAGTTTGACCGTGACTTTTGCGCCCGGAACGGCTTGACCTATGACGACTTTCGCACCTGGTTTAACTGCTTTTGCCGAGACCGTGAAGTCTTTCATCGGCACATTCATGTTGAATTTAAGGAACGTACCTGTCTCACCTGGACGTGTTTCACCTGTGTTTGTGATACCTTCATACCGCTTAACGTACGGTGCAGCTGCAACCGCTGAATCAAAGCTGACCGTCATCGGTTTGCTTGCAACGAGTGACCAGTTATCGTCCGCTTTGTAATCAACCGGTTGTTTCGCTTTGATGAAGTCCGAGATGACGTTACGTGTTTCGTAAGCCGATTTGTAGACGATGTTCTTTCCGCCGCCAAGACCTGGGAACGTCGCACTACCAGCGCGATAGTTGTTCGTCGCAACGAGGAATTCTTGATCGTCTGTGATCGCTTTGCCTTTATATTTGATGTTTTGAACACGACTTGCTTCTTTATTGGCGACACCACCGTTATAATCAAATTTTGCCGGTTTCGTGATGTCGATTTCATATGTCAATCCGTCGAGGATATCGAAGTTGTAGCTCCGGAAATCTTTGTTCAACAACTCTGTCTGCTCACCACCAACTTGGTTGAATTGACCGGCAGACATCTCGAGCCAATCTTTGACGTCAGCACCTGTTACTTTGACGACTTCGAGTGTATTCGGATAAACATAGAGATCGGCAACGTTCTTCAGTGCGATCGGTCCCTTTTTGATCAATGTGTAATCGGATGCGTTGACTTGGTTACGACCACCTGTTTTGAATGGTGCACCTGCAGATAACAACGGGAGATCTTTATATTTCGCAAGATCCGCATTTTCTTTGAGTTGTTTCTCGACATACCATTTTTGAGCGTTCGTCACGAACTGAACCGAATCATCGTCTTGCGCGAGAGCGAAGAAGCTCTGGATATCATCATTGATCGTTCCGACTTCTTGACGAATATAAGCGAGTGTTCCTTCATGCGATTTTTCGATCAACTTGACGGCACCTGCATCTGCTGTCGTGTCTTTCGTCACGTCCGCTAATTTAGCGCCAGATGTATCAACGACCCATTTCCCGTCGACTTGCTTCAATTGAAGATCGATGACACCGACGTTTTTCCCTTGCGTGTTCGCCATGACGACCGGTTTGCCATTGATCAAGCCGTTCGTTGCATCAACGTTTGGTAGTTTATTAAACGCCGAATCGGTTGCTGGGAANNGGAATTTGCCGTGCTGGTGACCTGTCATCAAGACATCGATGTTTGCGACTTTCGTCAACGCGTAGCCAACGTTCTCATCACCATCTTTTTGATCCGTCGTATCCCCGATACCTGTGTGTGCGAGTGCCACGACGACATCTGCGCCAGCATCTTTTAATTTCTTCGCTGTTGCTTTAGCAGTCGGGATGATATCTTCAGCCGTGACTTTCCCCGTCAGGTTCCCCGCATCCCATGCCATGATTTGTGGCGTGACGACTCCGAACACACCCACTTTGACTGTTTTCATGTCACCGTTCTGGTCCTTGACTTGACGTTCGATGATTTGATAGTCTTTTCCATCTTTGTTGTAGTCCGCGACGATTGGCTTTTTCGTGACTGCATCCAATACGTTCGAGTTGACGAACTTGATTGAACCGCTCGAAGCACTCATCGCTGACTTGAGGAAATCAAGACCGAAGTTGAATTCATGGTTTCCGAGTGTGACTGCATCATAACCGAGGTATTCCATCAATTCGTACATCGGATGTTTGCCTTTGTTTCCTTTGTCATACTGATTCTTGACGTAATCACCAAACGGCGTTCCTTGAAGAGTATCTCCGTTATCAAACAAGAAGCTGTTCGTCGCGCCCACTTCCGTTTGTTGCTGTTTGATGACTGTAGCCGCTTTGACGAGACCGATCGTCTCGTCCTGCGCATCCTTGAAATAATCGTAGTTCATTGAGTTCGTATGTAAATCCGTTGTTTCTAAGAAGCGTAACTTGACGACACTGTTGTCGGCAGCAAGTGTCTTGACTTGAACGACTGGTACGAGCATCGGTGCGATCAATGTCGATGCGATGACAAGTTTTGTAGCTTTTTTCATATGTATTTCCCCCCAGGAAGTTTTAACTGCTTCATTAATTTAGCATGGTTCGATTATAGCTAATAGTCCTTTCAAATAGGTCGGACATCCGTCTTATTTAACCTACTTAACCAATTCCAAATACTGGCTTTACATTGTTGATTTTACCTTTACAAATCAGGTTCAATAAAAAAAACGATACATTTCAGGACATGAACCTGAAAACGTATCGTTTATAATTGATGTAGAACGTAATTGTTCATTCTCAACTCCTACAGGAAAAGAAAGCAC
>NZ_DFQK01000012.1:281682-326271 GCF_002377745.1 Exiguobacterium sp. UBA3491 | reverse complement strand
CTCCCGCCTGTGGAAAGCGAGAATGACAATAACGTTCGTCGTCTCCATTCATGGCAGATCTCCTAGTGGAAGAGCTTCATCACTCCACGTCTCTTAAACCGTTTTGTCGGGCTTCCGCCGGACTACATAACCAAGAATTCCACCAAGTAACGCAAGTCCTGTTGCGAAAAGCACCGTCCATCCTGCCGTCTGTTGAGCGAACTCGAATAAGACGTCACTCCGCCACTTCATCGCGAACTGAACATATGAAGCTTGACTGACGATGAAGCTGATGACACCGATCGCGATCGCAAAAATGAATGGGTCGATGATCGACTTGAAACTCCGGATACTACAGACGAAGTAAATCACAAATGTCACGAGTAACAACACCCAATACGCACTCTCACTTGAGATGTTTGGTGCCGTCGTTCCGGCCGATTCAGCATCAATTGCTTGGATCGTCTGTCGTGCGACACCGAAATCAACAGGATCAAGCTTCAATTGTGTCGCTGATAAATCAGGACGTTCTCCACCGATTAACGTCAGCAATTGTTCCGTCACCCGATTCGTATCAATCCCATCGACAACTTTCTGAATCGAGTCATTGAGCTGTTCCGTTGAAGTCTCCCCGTTTAGCATCGAGACCGGGATTTCCGCATTCGCTCCAAGGACGTCTGCTTGATACACGACTTGTCCACCATGAATCCAGTCAAACATCCCTCCACTTCCGGCGTTCAGACTCGCAACGGTCAATGCCGTTCGTAGTGAGGAATCACCGTCATACTCCGCTTCGTCCTGCACCGTAAAGACAAGTTGGAGCGTACTCGCGAACATCAAAATCAGCAAGCTGGCACGTCCGGCAGCTGTCAGACCGGATAACTTTTGCGGGAAAAACGCCATCCAACCAAGCAGACTGACGACGAGAAGTGGTAAGATCCCGCTCATCGCATAGCCGTCTTGTAACGCAAGGAATGGGACACTGTTTCCGCGTCCGGCAAGAACAAACCAGATGATGCCGACCGTTAAAAAGAAACTGACCGATCGAATCGTCCACCCAAGCCGACTTGCCTTAATCCGTAACACTAAAAATAACAGGACGATCAATCCGATACCAAAAACAGAATAAAGCAACGTGCCGTAAGAGACATCGAACGTCAATGGCGCGAGGACTTGTCTTAAGTCAATCCCAAACAACGATAAGACGTCGCCGGCAGAACTTGCATCCAGCACCTGATTGATGATCCCTTCTCGGACTGCGCTCGGCATCGTGATCGACAGCCCACCGACGAACAAAAGCATCAACGAAACAGTGATGTCTGTCTCTTCCCATGTGATATCCGCCTGTTGCATCTGCTTCACGAGATCCTGATAGTCTGAGGATGAGGTGATTTGTGAAGTCAAAAATGCCATCACACCGTAGATGACACCGAAAAAGATGAGACCGATGAGGACGCCATACAGGACGTCCCAGACGGAAAACCGTCGTTGTTTCCTTTCTTGCCTTGACTCCATCCCATTTCCTCCTTTTTATGTCTGATGTTTGAATATTCCTGCTACAACGAAACCAAAAACATCAAATTCATTCAACAGCCATTATATCCCACTTTTTCTCTGACTGTCTCCACTGATTTCCAAAATAAAAACCGACCTCTCAGAGTGAGAAGCCGGTTGAACGATCTTTTGCCATAGTATTTTTTTCTCTATTTAGATGCCTTCGTATGCTTGTTCCATGATCGTCCGTAACTCAGCGACAAGCGGCATCTTCGGATTCGCTGTCGTACATTGATCTTCGAAGGCATCGACTGCCATCTTTTCGAGTTTTGCCTCGAAGTCTGCTTTTTGAATGCCTTGTGCCTTGAATGACATCTTGATGTTGAGACGTTGTCCAAGATCAGCAACGGCTTGAATAAGTGATTCGACCCCTTGTTCTGTCGTTGCTGCCGGAAGACCGAGGTAACGTGCGATGTCGGCATACCGTTCATCGGCGACGAATGATTCGTATTTTGGGAATGCTGCCAGTTTCGTTGGGCGTGACGCATTATAACGAATGACGTGTGGCATCAGGATCGCGTTCGTCCGTCCGTGTGGTGTGTGGAATTCCCCACCGATTTTGTGCGCGATCGAGTGGTTGATTCCGAGGAAGGCGTTCGCGAAAGCCATCCCTGCCATCGTTGACGCATTGTGCACTTTTTCCCGAGCTTCTGCGTCAGATCCGTTCTCGTACGCTCGTGGCAAGTAGTCAAAGATCATCTTGATTGCTTTAAGTGCCAGTCCATCCGTGTAGTCGTTCGCAAGGACCGATACGTATGCTTCTGTTGCGTGTGTCAAGACATCCATTCCGGTATCAGCAGTAATCGAAGCCGGTACAGTCATGACGAATTCCGGATCAACGATCGCGACGTCGGGTGTCAAGGCATAGTCAGCAATCGGGTATTTGACGTTTTTCTCTTTATCCGTGATGACGGTGAACGGTGTCACTTCTGAACCCGTACCCGATGTCGTCGGAATCGCGACGAACTTCGCTTGACGACCGAGTGTCGGGAATTTGTAGGCACGCTTACGGATATCCAGGAATTTTTGACGCAAGTTTGAGAACGTTTCGTTCGGCTGTTCATAGAAGAGCCACATTCCTTTTGCAGCATCCATCGCTGACCCACCACCAAGAGCGATGATCAAGTCGGGTTTGAAGTCACGCATGGCTTGGGCACCTGTCTGAACAGTCGTCACCGATGGATCTGGTTCGACTTGGTCGAAGATTCGGTAACTGACGGACTGTGGCAAGTTTTGAATCACTTTATCGGCATAACCGAACTGTACCATCGTTGGATCGGTGACAATCATGACGCGTGAGACGTCAGTCATTGACCGGAGGTACTGAACGGAGTTCTTTTCGAAGTAGATTTTTTCTGGTACCTTGAACCATTGCATGTTCACGCGTCGTCTCGCCACCTTCTTGACGTTGAGTAAGTGTTTCGCAGTCACGTTCTCAGAAACAGAGTTTTTCCCATATGAGCCGCAACCGAGTGTTAGTGATGGTGTCAACTCGTTATAAAGATCACCGATTCCGCCATGAGCAGATGGACTGTTGACGAGAATCCGGCAGGCTTTCATGCGGAGTCCGAACGCTGTCATCAAATCATCGTTCGTCGTATGAATGACGGCGGTATGACCGAGACCCCCGATTTCAAGCATCTGTTCAGCAATCGTAAACGCTTCTTCGGTGGATGCGACACGGTACGCACCGAGGACGGGACTGAGTTTTTCATGAGACAGTGGTTCTGCTGCTCCAACGTGCTCGAGTTCCGCGACGAGCATGACCGTCGTTTCCGGAACGTCGATCCCGGCTCGTTCTGCAATCCATGTCGCAGGTTTCCCGACGATGTCCGCGTTGACGGCACATGTATCAGTTTTAATGACGAGTGATTCGAGACGCTGTTTTTCTTCCGGTGTACAGAAGTAACAACCGAGTGCTTCCATTTCTGCACGGACCGTTGCATATATTTCTTGGTCAACGATGACGGCTTGTTCAGATGCACAGATCATCCCGTTATCAAACGTTTTTGAAAGAACGAGATCGCTGACTGCCCGTTTGACTTTTGCTGACTGTTCAATGTAGCAAGGAACGTTCCCTGGTCCAACACCGAGTGCCGGCTTACCTGTTGAATATGCTGATTTGACCATTCCTGCTCCACCTGTCGCAAGGACCATGGCGATGTTTTCGTGGTTCATCAAGACTTTCGTTGCTTCAAGTGATGGTTCTTCGACCCATTGAATGCAGTCTTTTGGTGCCCCTGCTTTGATGGCTGCGTCGCGGAGTGTTTTCGCCGCTTCGACGGAACACCGTTGTGCCGACGGGTGGAACGCGAAGACGATCGGGTTGCGGGTCTTGATCGCAATCAGTGCTTTGAACATCGTCGTCGATGTCGGGTTCGTGACTGGTGTGACACCACAGACGACACCGACCGGTTCAGCGATATACGTGATGCCGTTTTGTACATCTTCTTCTAAAATCCCGACCGTTTTTTCATGACGTAGACTGTTGTAGATGTATTCTGTCGCAAATATATTTTTAATCATCTTATCTTCAAAGACACCGCGACCTGTCTCTTCTGTTGCGAGACGAGCGAGTTCGACGTGCCGTTCAAGTCCGGCAAGTGCCATATCACGGACGATCGTATCGATTTTTTCTTGATCGAATGTCAATAACTCCTGTAATGCACGTTGTCCTTTTTCAACGATTTGTCCAATTGCTTGTTCGACCGGCGTTGCCGTCGATTTTGTTTTTTCTTTCACAGCCATGAGTGGTTTCCTCCCTGTCGTGGAACGAATCTGAGTTTGATTTGCCAACCATTATGTCAGGAATGCCAAGCTGTTTTTCAATAGTTTGTGCTTTCCTTCACAAATTAATCATAACTCCTTTTTCCTGCTTTGTGCATGACCATCCTGTGAATTCCCTCACATCCTTGGTAACGTTTACATCTATTGCGGATTCTCCTTTTTCATCGTTTTGCTTCATGTACATGGATGTGTGCGATTTGTCACACCTTGCGTTTTCCTGACTTGATAGCCGTTTCATCATCTTGTATTCTGATATGGGGTACATATTAAGAGCTACCACTAAAGGAGGACACTTCAATGTCAGTTGTACAGGAAATGCTAGCCTTCAACGAGCGATTCGTCGCCGAAAAACAGTATGAGCAGTTCGTCTCGGATAAGTTCCCGGATAAAAAGGTCGTCATCCTGACATGTATGGATGCCCGCCTAACAGAACTTCTTCCACACGCACTCGGCCTAAAAAACGGGGATGCGAAGATCATCAAAAATGCCGGTGCTATCCTATCGCACCCATTCGGTTCCGTCATGCGCTCGATTCTCGTCGCGTTGTATGCCCTTGGCGCTGAAGAAGTCGTCGTCATCGGTCACCACGATTGCGGCATGAGCACGATTGATCCTAAACACATGATCAGCGAAATGAAGGATCGAGGTATCGACCAACAGATTCTTCACACGCTTGAAGTATCAGGTGTTGATTTGAACCAATGGTTACGTGGCTTTACGTCAGTTCAGGAGAGTGTCGCTCACTCCGTCAGCCTCGTGAAGAACCACCCATTACTGCCACCTGGTACGAATGTCCATGGACTCGTCATCGACCCAGGGACCGGTAAACTCGACGTCGTCGATTGCTGATTGCTCTCTTATAGAAGAAACTCAAATAGATTCGGGATATTCTACTCCGTCTTAAATTAAAGATGATGTGCCATTTTCTCGTAATGGAGAAGGATGGCACATTTTTTTGTGTAAGCCATTTTCAGTGATCTATATGCTTTTCCCTTCATGCTTCCAGGTATTAAAAAATATGACTTTTATACAAAGCTAGAAAGCCTATCGTGAAGTCATTTAATACGAGGTCAGACTTTTATCCTTGACAGTGTTTCAACATGGCTGTAAGATACTTTAGTATAGTGCAGTGATAACAAAAGAAAGTGTGGTTTTATCGAATGATTAACGCCGTATTGTTTGCCGTCTTTTTACTATTCATCTTAGCGATCTTCCGCGTCCACATCGTGCTCGCGATGGTCATCAGTGCGTTCGCCGGCGGTCTCGTCGGCGGTCTTGATTTAACGAAAACAACCGAAGCGTTCGCGGGTGGTCTTGGCGACGGAGCCGAAATCGCTCTTAGCTACGCAATGCTTGGTGCGTTTGCCGTCGCCCTCTCGAAAACGGGCTTACCGGATGCTCTCGCTCACGCATTGATCGCACGTTCACGAGGTAACGCAAGTGCCGCATCAGTCAAGAAGTTAAAAGGATTCATCTTGTTCGCGATTCTGTTACTCGCGATCAGTTCACAAAATGCTCTACCGATTCACATCGCCTTCATTCCGATCATCATTCCGCCGCTTCTTGGTCTTTTTTCTCAGTTGAAGATGGACCGACGTCGAATTGCGATCATCATGACATTCGGTCTCGTCACACCGTACATGTTCTTACCGATCGGATTCGGAGACATCTATCTGAATCAGATTTTACTGAAAAACCTGAAAGCTAATGGTCTTGATACGACGGGAGTTTCTGTCATCGAAGCAATGGCGATTCCAGCACTCGGAATGGTCGTCGGTCTCTTGATCGGTCTGTATACGTACCGGAAAGAGCGGACGTATGAAATTCGTGATATCGCCCCGGACGACTATGAAATCCCGGTCATTACGAAATCGAAACTTGTTCTAAGTGGTATCGTCGTCATCGCGACACTGATCGTTCAACTGCAGACGGAATCAATGATTCTTGCTGCATCGACGGGACTCATCCTCTTCTTGTTGCTTCGTCTCGTTCGATTCAGTGAAGCAGATGACGTCATCACGCGTGGTATGCGGATGATGTCATTCATCGGTTTTGTCATGATCTCAGCGAACGGATTCTCGAATGTCTTGCGTAAGACGGGTGATATCGAACCGCTCGTTGAGAACTCAAAAGCATTGATGGGCGACTCCCAACTTGTTGCCGCGTTCGTCATGCTCTTGATCGGTCTTCTCGTCACGATGGGCATTGGATCAAGTTTCTCAACTGTTCCAATCATCGCTGCGATCTTCGTTCCACTTTGCATCCAGTATGGCTTCAGCTTAGAAGCGACGGTTGCGATCATCGGGACAGCAGGTGCTCTTGGTGACGCTGGTAGCCCCGCGTCAGACTCGACGCTTGGACCTACGAGTGGTTTGAATGCCGATGGTCAGCACGATCACATGCGAGAAACCGTCATTCCGACGTTCTTGCACTACAATATTCCGTTGCTCATCTTCGGTACGATTGCTGCGGTCGTGTTATAAAAACAAGACGGATTCGCTATCATGGTGGATCCGTCTTTTTAATTGTCTCCGTTTTTTTCCTTTTCATTTGATCTTCGGTTCTCTAAAATAAAGGAATGTACTGATTACAAAGGAGTTGTCTTACGTGTTATCTCAAATCGTCAACCAGATTTTACTTTCACTTGCCGATCTCGGATATTTCGGTATCGCCCTCGGGTTGATGATTGAAATCATACCGAGCGAAATCGTTCTCTCATACGGCGGATTCATGATTTCTCAAGGAACGATTAGCTGGCCACTCGCTGTCGTCGCCGCCGTCATTGGCGGATTGTTGTCGCAATTGTTCTTATATTGGTTTGCTCGCTATGGCGGTCGTCCATTGATCTTGAAGTACGGAAAGTATGTCCTGATCTCTGAACATCATCTGGATTTAGCTGAACGCTGGTTCTTGAAATACGGTCAAGGTGTCATCTTCGGAGCTCGCTTCATTCCTGTCGTCCGCCATGCCATCTCGATTCCAGCTGGTCTTGCGAAAATGGATCAAACGAAGTTTTCGCTCTACACGATTCTTGCCATCATTCCATGGTCAATCTTGTTCCTCTATCTTGGAGAAACACTCGGAACGAACTGGCGCTCGATCAAGGAAGTCGCTGCACCATATACGAATGGTGTTTTGATTGCTGCCGTCGCCTTAATTATCGTCTATTTCTTCTATAAACGCCGTCAACGGTCGGTTTAACTCATTAAGCAGTCTGTCTGTCGACGGACTGCTTTTTACAACAGACAGGAGGTCGTGCCATGCTCACATACCCGCTCGCCCATTTCCCGCTACGTCGTTTGACCGCATCCTATCGTTCTGGAAGCCCGGTCGCAACTGGCATCACTGTCGACGGACATATTTTAATCGTTGAAGAATCGATTGATGAATTTCGTGAAACACAGATTCTCTCCATTCATCAACTGAAGGATGACTGGCGAAAGACGACGATCGTCGAAAGAAACGACATCGACTTTTCCCTCGTTGATCGTTTTCCAGACGGACGGCTGTTACTCGTCGCTTCTCGTTGTGATGATGATATCGACGGCACATGGTTGCCAAACGCCTTTATCTACGATCCTCAAGGTCAGTTACTGAATAGCTTTTGTTTAGACGACGGGATTCAAAATATGCAAATCGACGAACAAGGTTGGATTTGGGTCAGTTATTTTGATGAAGGTGTCTATGCCGATGCCGTCACGAGTTCGAATGGTGCTTTCGGTCTGGTCGCTTTTGACGATACAGGTGAAGTGCAGTATAAGAATCGGCAATATCTGATTGATGATTGTTATGCTCTGAATGTCTGTTCATCAACAGAAGTCTGGTTCTTCTACTACTCCGATTATCGTTTCGTCCGTATTAATCAAGAGGACGATCTCGTTTGTGAGGCTCCTACGATCGCCTTTTCTCAGTTCGCTCGGTACAATGACCATCTACTTGCTGCATACTCTGATGACATACAATTACTTGAACGAAATGGAACACGTTTTAAGGGCATTCGTTCGATTCGTTTCATGACCGAACAAGGAAATTCCCTGTCAGGCGACCTTACAATGCGTGATGATTTGATCGTCTTAGCAACTGCTGAGCATCTGTATGTCGGGAGATTAGGTCAACAACTTGACACTCTATTAATGGGCGAATGAAAGCTGTTACATATTTGTTTCATGAATATCTGATTATTGAAAACTCTATTTCAAATTTTCAAAAAGACTAGCCGTGCCCTATCTGAGGATAGTATACTCAGCCTTATAGTTCTTACGACAAGTTGTCTGAACATTATGACGTCACAGATTTTTTTTGGGGGAAACGATGAGTTCGAATTTGAAACGAGATTTAACAGCACGACAGGTACAAATGATTGCGCTCGGAGGAACGATTGGTGTTGGTCTCTTCCTCGGGGCGTCAAGTACGATCGCTTGGACAGGACCATCAGTCTTACTTGCGTACATGCTAGCCGGAGTTTTTATCTTTTTCATCATGCGGGCACTCGGCGAGATGGTCTACACCCATCCGCACAGTGGATCGTACGCAAAGTTCGCAAACGATTATATCCATCCAGCTGCTGGTTTTTTAACAGCAAGCAGCAACATCTTCAACTGGGTCGTCGTCGGGATGAGTGAAGTCATCGCCGTTGGAACGTACTTACACTTCTGGTGGCCTGAACTACCAACATGGATTCCAGGGATCGTCGTCATCATTCTCTTGACGCTCGCAAACCTTGCTTCCTNNGGTGAACTCGAGTTTTGGTTCGCTTCGATCAAGATACTGACGATTCTTCTGATGATCGTCGCTGGATTCGGCATTATTTTCTTTGGACTAGGGAATGGCGGAAATCCAGTCGGTCTTTCGAATCTTTGGGCAAACGGCGGCTTTTTCACAAACGGTTTCACCGGCTTCTTCTTTGCCCTCTCGATCGTCTTCGCCTCTTACATCGGTGTCGAGTTGATTGGAGTCACGGCTGGGGAAACAAAAGATCCAGAGAAAAACATCACGAAGGCGATCAATGGTGTCGTCTGGCGGATTTTGATTTTCTACGTTGGAGCGATTTTCATCATCGTCACGGTGTATCCATGGAACGAATTATCCGATCTTGGAAGTCCATTCGTTGCGACATTCGCCAAGGTCGGTGTGACGATTGCTGCTGGCATCATTAACTTCGTCGTCATCACGGCCGCTTTATCCGGTTGTAACTCAGGAATCTTCAGCGCCAGTCGGATGATCTATGCATTAGCGGAAAAAGGGCAGATGCCGTCTTTCTTCTTAAAGATCAATAAACGTGGGATTCCGCTCTATACAGTTCTAGCCATTTCAATCGGGATTTTCTTTGGTGTCATCCTCGATATCATTCTCCCGCACGTTCTCGGAAAGGATACGAACATCTTCGTTTATGTCTACAGCGCTTCGGTACTACCAGGGATGGTGCCGTGGTTCGCGATATTAATCAGTCATATCCGTTACCGAAAAATCGAAAGTGAACGGACAGCCTCGCATCCGTTCAAAATGCCAGGTGCGCCGGTGACGAACTATCTATCGATCTTCGCGCTGATCACAGTACTCGTCGGCATGCTGTTTAATGACGAGACACGCGTCTCAATCTTAATCGGAATCGCCTTTTTGATTTTAAGTACGATCTACTACATCGTAAAAGTACCGAAAATCGAAAAATAAAACTGTTGTACTCCTCTCATGACACAATGAGAGGAGTTTTTTTCATACACTGTATTTTTATTTTGACCTCACATATTATTCATGGTATTCGTGATTTCCCGAACGTCTAAAAACAAACAATTTAACGACAGAAAGGAGAGATGAAATATGAACGGATTCAATCGTTTCCTGCTCGTCCTAATCGGTATTCTCAGTTTAATCAGCGTCGTCAGCATCTGAACAGTCGTCGATTTCCCGGCACCGTTCGGTCCAAGAAAGGCGAAGATTTCCCCTGCTTGCACGTCAAAGGAAATCCCTTTGACGACATCCTTTCCAACGTACGTCTTCGTCAAGTTCTCGACATGAATCATCTTCATTCCTTCTTTCCATGAATCCAAAGTCATGTCCAAGATTCCCCTATTTTTTCTGTTCGAAAAATCAAAAAAGACACCTGAATCGGTGCCTCGATTCAATCTCTAACGATTACGCTACAATCTGGTATACACCATATACGGCACCTGCAGACAAGGCGAGCGTTACGACTACCGACACCAGCATCATCTTAAACTCAACACCTTTTAAGCGAACGGCTCGCGCTAACGCGAGACTAAACGATAGTACCGCGCCACTCGTAAATACAAGCGCTCCTGCGAACAATAACGTAGGATTATTAATCCAAACATCTCCGATGACGAACCATGTGTAAGTGACACAGGCAAAAAGAGCGGTCATGATGAGCCATTGTTTCGATGTTCTCTTTTTCAACATATCGGTTTCCTCCTGGTTTGCTTCTACATACTTGTTCGACTTTTCCCATCAGATTCCTGTCATTAAAAAATCGTGCCCCCTGCTATCAGGAGGCACGATCCACTTATGACGCCACTTGCCATTTCTCTTTTAATTGCTCCATCTCTTCCTGTCCTTCGTACGACTGCATCCAGAGGTTAAAGACATCGACGACGTCCGCTTCTGACTCCCGGACGAGGTAGCTTTTCTCCGCCGGAATCCACTTTTCTTGAATTCTTGGTGCCGCGAGTCGTTGATCGAGTGCTTCATAATGAATCGCCTCGACCGTATCAGTGATCATGACATCAACTTCACCTGAGGCAACCGCATGCGGGATGTCGAGGTTTTGCTCATACATGACGATGTTCGCCTTCGTAAACGTCTTGCGGACGAATTGTTCATTCGTTCCGCCTGGATTTAGACCAATCGTCACGTCCGGTCGATTGATCTGTTCAATCGAAACGAGGCGTCCGGCATCTTCTTTACGGACGAGCGGTGTCTTTTGGAATGACAGGTAACTTGACGTGAAGTCGCCAATGATCTCGCGCTCGATGTTTTTCGTCACTCCCCCGACGACCATATCGAATTTCCCGCTAGCGAGATCAGCAGACAGCGTCGGCCATGTAGTCGGGACGAACTCCACATCGATGCCGGTCGTCTTCGCGAAAGAACGGATCACTTCGATATCGAATCCTTCGTACTCGTTCGTCTTCCGGTTCAAGTAGGTGAATGGTTTATAATCGCCGGTCGTTCCGACGACGATTTTTTTCGTCGCAAAGACGTTCTTTGCTTGTACACGTCGTGGTTGCTCCGTTTGCCAAAGTGTTAGTAAGCTGGCAAACAAGACGCCACCTCCGACGACGATCCATCCCCATTTACTCATGTGCTCCCGCTCCTTTCGCTCCGACCGTCTCCCGCGTCGAGACGATGTTCCATTTTTCCTTCAATTGTTGCACCTGCTCTTGTCCTTCCGCACTTTCAATCCAGACCCGGAAGACGTCTCCGAGCTGCTTTTGTCCTGGTTTCATCAAATACGCCATCTCGGCTGCTTCCCATGCTTCAGTGAGTTTGGGCACCGCAAGATTCAGTTCTGTTGCGTAATGCAACGCTTCGATGTCGTCTGTTACCATGACGTCGACTTGACCGCTTTGGACGGCTTTTGGAATGTCCAAGTTGTTCTCAAAGACGGTCACATCTGCCTTTGGAAAATGCTTCTTCACGAACGCCTCGTTCGTCCCACCCGGATTGACACCGATTTTGACGGATGGATCATTGATTGCATCAAGCGAATTCAAGCGTTTGACATCTTCCTTCTTTACGAGCGGTGCTTTTTGAAAGGAGAAATACGACGACGTAAAGTCTCCGACGACCTCGCGCTCGACTTTCTTCGTGATCCCACCGACTGCGATATCGAACTTACCTGACTTCGTATCCTCCGATAACGTCGGCCATGACGTCTTGACGAACGTCACGTCAAGATCCGCTGCTTTAGCGAACGCTTGGATGACTTCAATATCAAAGCCTTGATAACGATTCCGTTCCTCGTTCCGGTATGTAAAGGGCTTATAATCCCCCGTCGTCCCGACGACCAGTTTGTGGTCTTCGAAGATGTCATGTGCTTCGGCATCCGTCTGTTGATTCCAGATCATCCAAGCGGCAACGCCTGTCAGGACAAGTCCAGCTAATAGCCATGGTTTCTTTCTCATCGTATCTCTCCTTTCTGTTTCGTCGTTGCCCATTCTCCGAATATTGCCACAATTTAACCTAAACGATTTTCGGTGTGGGTAATAGTCATTATCCTACCACACATACACGTGATTTCAAGATAATTTGACGATTTTATGCATAAAAGTGTTAAAAAGATGTTTTGATGACGGTTACAGTTCCATAAGTCGTCTCTCTTTACAGAATCCCCTCGTCTTTTCCATACTGAAACAGAATCATCAAATCGTGGAATGGAGGAATGGAACATGAGTCAGATTTTCATCATTGGTGCAAATGGTAAAGTAGGTCGTCACGCTGCTCGCTTACTGCAGGATTCGGAGCACGATGTCAAAGTAGGATTACGTTCCAAGGACCAATTCAGTGATTTTGAGAAACTCGGTCATACCCCGGTTCACCTTGATCTTGAAGACGATGTCGCGACAATCACGGAAGCATTACAAGGATCAGATGTCGTTATCTTTACGGCAGGATCCGGCGGTCATACAGGAGCGGACAAAACGATGCTGATTGATTTTGACGGTGCCGTCAAAGCGATTGAAGCAGCGGAAGCAATCCATGCGAAACAGTTCATCATGGTCAGTGCCTTGAATGCCGATTCGCCAGAAACATGGTCCGACAGCATGAAGCCGTATTACATCGCGAAACGTTATGCGGATCGTGTCATGAAGGAATCATCACTTAACTATACGATTCTTCGTCCAGGTGGACTGTCGGATGAAGCCGGAACAGGAAACGTCACGACGGATCCGTCCGAGCAAGCGACTAAAAAAATTCCACGCGAGGACGTCGCCCGTGTTATTTTAGCTGCGATCGGTCATGATAAAGCATCGAAACAAGTCGTCACACTACTCGAAGGTGACACACCAATCAACGAGTTGTTCTAATACAAAAGCTCACGTCTCGGAAATTGAGACGTGAGCTTTTTTGAAGCTATACTTTTTCTCAAGCCATGGCTTGCTGCCTAACGCCCTCTCTTCTCCAGACTGTAATGAGACACGTCACCAAGAAACTACCAACAAATAGTAAGGATAGATGAAGGACTTGCGTCCCGACTGATCCATCCATGAATAATAATCGACTGAAACCAGAGACGGCATTTGGAACAGGCAGGAACGTTCCGAGTGATTGATAAAATGGTGCCAGCATCTTCGCTGGAACAATGTTCCCTGCGGTCATTAACTGGAACGGGATCAATGCGACATTAACGAGTGGAGCAATCGGACCAAATAAGGCAAAGTTCATCTGTGTGACGGCGATACAGGTCGCAACGACGAGGAGCTCGAACGCCCACAATTTGATGAATGGCGTATTGATATCTGTCAGTAGATGCGCCATCGAGACGAGGAGCAATGGTACGACAAGTAAGACGATGCCGTGCAGTAGTTGTCGACTCCAGAAAAGATCCCATTTTGTGTGACGACTCTTTAAAATCGTACTGACGAGATTGAATTGTATCCCCATCGTCATCGTCGCGATGTAAATGACAAATCCGAGAACGAGCGGAAGCATTGATAAAGCAAAATCCGAGACGGCATGTTCCGTAACGATTGACGTCGTGAACGTCGGCTCTCCATTCAACTGTTTGCTGATCGTTTCCGTTGCTCTCTCGAGGATTGCATTTGCGAATTCCGAATTCGTCTGACTGACGTGTGCTGTCAATCGATGCGTTGCATCATCTTTTTGTAAGACGAGATCGACTTCATTCGCATCAAGTGCTTGCAACCCTTTTGTTTCTGTTGCAACCGTCTGAACCGTGAACGGTGCTTGTTGCAACGACTGGATGAACGGATCATTCGCTTCTGCGACGACCCCAACATTTAATTGATCAAGACGTTCCGTCGTTCCTTGGTAACCCGTCATCCAGACAACGAGGAACAAGAGCGGTACGACGATTGCGAAGACGAGCCCGACTTTCGTTTGTGTCATTGACCAGACATCTTTCCATGCTTTCATGTTTCTATCTCCTTTTTATATGCATCACTTATAATATCATGTGCAACTATATATCCGAAGGAAAACCATTCACGTCACATTCCGGTGAATGGTCTCGAGTATTTCCTTCAATTGCTCGATTTGCTGTCGCGATAATCCACGGAACGCTTCGAGCTGTAGCTGATCAAGCTCTGGTCCGAGGCGATCGACGATGTCGCGTCCTTCTCGTGTCATCAAGAGTAGAACCGCTCGTCGGTCCCGAGGATCTGGTGTTCGAACGATCAGCTCTTTTTTTCCTAGCTTATCGAGAATCTTACCAATCGTCGTTTGATCACGTTCTGTCACAAGTGCCAGTTGCTTTTGCGAAACACCATCTTGTTTTGCGAGTTCGCTCAGGACAGAAAATTGTTCCGGCGTCAGTCCGAATGCTTCCATCCGTTTAGCAGCGGCACGTTTGAATGCGTAATAACTACGGGATAATTGCATCCCGAGTGACCATTCCGATTCCTTCATCCTATCATCTCCATATAGTTGCACTACTTATTATTCATTCACTATACCTGAAGGAGAATGAGCTCGTCAACGGTCTCATTTTGCCTGTCGTTGACGAATCCCATCGATATGCGCTTGTTGCGTGGCACGATCGACTTGTGAATGAACCCCGAGTTTCCCTGCAATCGTATCAACTTGACTCGGTGTCAACGACTTTTCTGTCGCGAGTTGCTCGATCGTCTTACGGAGGACATTTCGTTTGAAGACACGGACATGTGCTGAATCGACGGTAATCTTTTTCAGTTCACAGCGTTCGCTGAAGACGATCAAGGAATGAAAGAGTGCAGGATCCGTTCCTTCCAAGAAGCGTTGCATGCTCTTGAGGTGTCCTTCATTTTGTTTGATTGGATTATAGAATCGTTGCTTGAAGCGGTTCTGGAACTGTTGCGTCCACTGACGATCCTGCTCGCGTCCAAAAATCCAGCCGCTGTAGTTTTTTGATTCGAGCACATAGATGCCACTTTCATGAATGAACGTCACATCGATTTCCGTCGTACCCTCACCGCGTGCACGTGGTAAGTATGTATTGAAGACGTAAGTGCCGTACCCTGACACTTGGTCGAGTTGACGCGTCGTCAAGTACTCGCCCCATTTTCCTTTATCACGAACGATCCGTAAAAACGGCTCGCGTGTCAGTCGGTAATACCGGCTATTGTGATATGAACTTCGTTTGACGAAGAAGAACAAACCGAACGTTCCGAAGAAGAACAGCACCATGAGCAGTCCAACTTGAATCAAGAATGGCAAAAATGTCACTAACACATTGTCCACTAGATTATTCTCCTTTCTATATTAACCTTTATTTTCCACTATATCAGCATAATCAATTTCTACATCATTTTCCACTATTTGTTATGATTCATCTTCTATGGTACGGTGGAACAAAGGAAGGTGTTCTCCATGGATTCTGTCGTCACGTTCGCACCACTAATCGTCTTATTCTTCATCTGGATGTCCTTATCTCAAAAAGCAGACGAAGCGAAACGCCGCCAACAAACGATTCTGAAGAAGCTACAACGGATCGAAGAGCACCTCGGTCTGAATGAGGTGTCACTAGAAGAAGCAGCGTTACAAGTCGAACTGGTTCAGTTGCTTCATGAAGGAAAGACGGTTGAAGCTGTCAAACGCGTTCGAGAGACGCTCGGATCGTCTTTGCTCGAAGCAAAACAATACGTCGATCAACTAAAAAGCGAGCACGGAATATGATCAAAAAGACCATCTGACAGCGAAGTTCAGATGGTCTTTTCCAACTATGTATTCATTTATGTGCATCAAGTATCAACGAAGGAAATTTCATCTGTTCTGCATTTCGGGGATCGTATCGTTTCGAGCGGAAAATGATGCCGTCATCTCCGTTCCAATCTGCTTGATGAAACAATCCGTTCTGATCGAAATATTCTAGAAGGCGCACTTGAAATCCAGCTTCTTTAAATACTTGCTGTAACGTTTCATATGTATAGACGATTTTATGACTCGCCGCCGGATGATCAGCAGGACCGGGGCCACCGACTTGAACGATTGCTTGGTATGCCTCATCTCGAAAATTACCGTCCGGCACTGCACAACGAACGTATCCCCCTGGCGCAAGATATGTATAACAATGACGTGCCGCATCAATCCCTTCTTCAAACGTTAAGTGCTCCCAGACGTGTTCAGTAAGAATTGCTTGCAACGTGTCGTTCGAACACAACCGTTCCCAATCGGACCGATTGAGCAGATTCAACTCATCTTCCTGTGTATGATACCAGCCGGGATTGTTGTGGTACGGTCCGGCTCCAATAACGATACGTTCTTTCATACGAGATCCCCCTTCTTATTTCACCATTCTATTAATTCTCATTTCATACAATTATCCCTGCTTGCGACAAAAAAACAGACGACGGAGAATCCGTCGTCTGTTGCTTTTAATCTCGTGCTGCAAGGCGATACAAGAGATCGAGTAATTCAATATAGAGCCAGATGATCGTCACGATCAATCCGAATGCTGCGACCCATTCCATCGACTTCGGCGCACCGGCACGAACTTGTTGCGAGATAAAATCGAAGTCCATCACGAGTGACAAGGACGCGACGATGACGATGACGAACTGAATACCAATCGCAAGCGGCGAGCTACCTGTCATGAATGGGAGGTCGACACCAAATAACGAGAGAATCAAGTTGACTGCATACAAGACGAAGATCGAGAGAATCGCTGCTGTTACCGCAGAACGGAAACGTTGCGTCACTTTAATCATGCCAGTCGAGTAGACGAACCACATCGCAAATGCAACGACGAATGTCGCAACGACTGCCTTCCCGACGATTCCTGGATACATGCTTTCGAACATGAGCGATAACGCTCCGACTGCCACCCCTTCAACGATCGCATAGACCGGTGAAAGAACCGGTGCCGTCGCCGGTTTGAATGTGATGACCAAGGCAAGAATTAGACCGATGACTAGTCCACCAATCAAGGCTGGGAACAACAACCCTTGGTTTTCTGCGAGGAAGAACCAACTTCCTCCAGCTGCTGCCGTGACGAGAGCGAGCAGTAAGAAAATCTTACTCATCGTCCCACTTTTCGTCATCGGTCGTTCTCCGACACGTGCTGTATCGAACCCACGACGCAATGCCGGGTTAACTTTAAAACGTGAAGCCATTGCATTCACTCCTTTTTATGATTCTGCTTTGTATTACGAAAGCTTCCCGAAAAAGTTTCAAAATAACCATTGATCGAGTGCTTTTAATTGCAACATGACGACCGGGATCGAGGCTTTGGCATCGATGCGGTGTGATTTCGCTTGCCCAATCAAACCGGACGTCACGAAGTCCGACCCTTCGAGCGCTTCCCCGATTGGACCAAATGCATCACTATCGACTTGACGGTGTCGGTAATGGATGAACCGTTCCGTCGTTCCTTCTCTGACTTTACAACCGTCCTCGACGTCCGGGCGATTCAGTCCGTATTCGGCATAATGCCAGACGGTCGTCGTATCCCACGGCGAACCGATATGGAGAATTTGACCGTCCGCTTCAATAAAGCGTTCAATCGGTGAGCCAGGACCGAAACCGTTTTCCAGTGTATGATCGGCAACGAATGTCGCCGCATCCTTCCCCCATGCGGTCACCGACCACATCGGATGCTCGCTTCGGACTACACCTGGATACGTTCGAAAGACTTCCGGTACACGACCGATACCACGTGTGACCGTTTTTGCCGGATCATATGCCGGCATCTCCCGACGGATCGTTTCCCACCATTCTTCAGGTACAGCCGGTTGGCTCCAGTTCTTCGGATCTGAATTATCCGTACTTTGCGCCGGCATCATGATCAACCCTTCCGTCGTGACGACCTCCTGCAAGGCTTCGATCAATGCTTGTACCCCACCAGGAATCCAGCCAATTTGTTTGAGTGACGTATGGACGAACAGTTTCATACCGGACGTCACACCTAATTCGCGTAACGCTTCTTTGATTTGTGATTTCGTGACCATGTTTCGTGTTTCCATCGTTCTGATCTCCTTACTCGACGACTAATGCTATCGTCGACCCCGTTTTTCCTTGCTTGACCTCGATTTTCGCATCAACACGTGACTTCAGCTCCTGCACATGACTGATGATTCCGACCATACGGCCGCTCGCTTGAATTGAAAGCAACGTCTCGATCGCTTGTTCAAGCGATTCCGGATCAAGTGTTCCAAATCCTTCATCGATAAACATCGTTTCAAGCGACACTCCTCCACTTGCTTCTTGCACGACTTCCGATAGTCCAAGCGCAAGTGCAAGGGACGCCTTGAAGCTTTCACCACCGGACAACGTCTTGACGTGACGTGTTTGCGACGTGTAAGCGTCAAAGACATTTAAATCAAGTCCGTATTTTTTGAGTCCTTTTCCTGCCTCCGTTTTTCGCTCGAGCTGAAAACGACCCGATGTCATCTCATGCAGATGTCGGTTTGCGGCGAACAATATTTCATCGAAGTAAGCCGTCTGAACGTACGTTTCGAATGTCATTCGTTGTGCGTTCTCGCCGACACCAACGCGAGCGAGTTCGCCGATGACTCCGTATCTCGCATCCTCGTCCTCAATCTGGCGTTGCAAGCTTTCCCAAGCCGTTATCAACTGATCAATATGTGCCCTTTCCTTCTCGAGCCCGACACGTCGATCGGTCCGTTCCGTCAGTTCGAGCGACGCCGTCTTCAAGTCCATCCGCAACAGTTCAAGATCCGGGCGCACTTGACCTTCCGTCTTCAAGCGAGCTTGTTCCTGTTTCAGCTTCAATTCCTGCCGCTCTAGGCGGTCTTGTTCCAGCCGTTCATGGAGGAGGCGAATGTCTTCTCGTGACCGTCTCGCATCGCGGAAGGCTTCAATCGTCGGAAACGCTTCTTCTGCCAAGACTGCTTGTAATTCCTTTTCGCGTTTCGTTAATCGGTCGCTTTGTTCAGCAGATGCCTCAGTCAATTGACGGAATCGACCTTGGTGTTCCGCCAAGTCACGATCGAGCTGTTCCTTTTCACGTAACTGGCGCTGTTTATCTTGCTCGAACTGCTCGATGCGTGTTTCTGCCTGTTGTTGTTCTTCACGAAGTGCTGATAACGATTTTACGAATTCTCCAGATTGACTCAGGCGACCAGTCAAGTGTGCCAATTCCGATTCGATGACAGTTTGGTCTTTTACCACCCTATCAATCTTCAACTGTAGTTGCTCTAGCGATTGTTCGAGTTGTTGAAGACATGTTTCAAGACGTTCTTTTTCCGTCTGTGCTGACGCTAATCGGACTTCCGTCTGTTCGACTTCCCGAAGCTGTGCTAAAACTTCCGCATGAGTTGACTCGTTTTCACTCGTTTTTTGAATCTCGATCGTCAGTTGTTGCAGACGCTCTGCAACCGTCCGGTACGAGGCTTGTAACTCTTGATGCGCTTGTTGTGCTTCTAAGAACCGCTGTTGTGCTACATCGACCGATAGTTCCTGTGCGACGGCGACAGCATGTTGCGGATGCGACGTACTGCCACAGACAGGACAAGCCAGCCCGTCCGTCAATCCTTTAGCAAGTTCAGCAGCCAGTTGTTCCCGTTCACTTTTACGAGCTACTTCATACGCACGCCCTGCCGCCTCTTTTTGATCCCGGACGCTTGTACCGCGGACGATCAACTGTTGTCGCTCTGCTTCCAACCTGTCATACTCTGCGAACTTCGTCGCCAACTGTTGCAGGATGAAGCGCCGTTCTTGCGCCTGTAAGCGTTCGGCTCCGACGTTCTGCAATGGTCGTAGCTGTTCCTGAACGGTCTTTCGCTCCGTCCGCGTTTGTTCGAGTTGTTTCCGGAACGGTTCCGGATCAAGTTGCTTTAAGCGTTCTGTCAGTTGTTGCTGTTGTTGCCGTAAGAGGGTCTCAGCTTCCAACCGTTCGCATTCTTCTTGAATTTTCTCAAGACGACGACTCAGTTGTTCGATCTGTGGTTCTTCCGCCAGTAGTTGATTCACTTTGTCTTGAACGGTGCCCTGCCGCTCTGTCAAGCGCGTGACGTGCTGTTCGGTTTCCTGCTGTTGCCGTTTAAGTCGTGTTAGCTGTTCTTGATCTTGTTGCCATTGATCAAAAAGTGGTGCGACGATTTGAGCACGTTCGGCAGCCGTTGCTTCTTCTTGCATCCGCTTCATGTCTGATGATCGTTCAAGCAACAACTGCTCCGTCCGTTGAAGTTGCTCTTGCTCTTGGAAAGCTGCTTCGAGTTGTTCGCCCTGTTGCAACCGTGTCGTTTTGTTCTCGACGATCGTACGTGTTTGTTGCTCCGCTTCATGAGCCGCTGTCAACCACTCATCCCGTTCCGTCGTCAACGCTTCCATTCGTAACCGGATGTCCGCTTCCGTTAATTCACTCCAGTTTGCTTGCAGGGGTAGCTCCTCAAGCTTGGCCCATTGTTTCGTCTTCGTTTCCTTGATGCGTGCCGCAAGATCGAGCGCTTGTCGGTGCAAGCGTTGTTGGAACTCACCATAATGTTCCGTCTTGAACAGTTGTTTGAGAATCTGTAATTTATCTTTTGACTCTGCCATCAACAGTTCCCGGAACTTATTTTGCGGCAACAGGAGAATTTGTGAAAACTGTTTATGGTCGAGCTGGATCAATTCTTGAACGTGCTGCTTGATTTCCGGAATCTTGATGGCTAGTGGTTTCCACGCCACGCCGTCGAACCGAGCGAACTCTGCTTCATGCGAATAGCCGGTTTTATTGACCGGATGCGGTTGACTCGGTTGCCGGATGATGCGATACCGTTCCCCTTTCAGCGTAAACTCCAGTTCGACTTCCGTCTTTTGTTCAGGTACGGCAAAATGACTTCGTAGCTCGCTCATTTCCCGCTCACCGCCAGACGTCTCACCATACAGGGCGAACGTCAATGCATCAAAAATCGTCGTTTTCCCAGCCCCTGTATTCCCGGAAATGACGAACATCGTCCGTCCAGCAAGTGCCGTGAAATCAATCGTCTCTTCACCAGCAAACGGACCAAAGGCGCGTAATGTCAGTCGTTCTGGGCGCATGTCGCTTCCTCCTTCAAGACGGCTCGCATCGCTTCCGTCGGCTTCTTCTCACGAACTGCTTCATAAAATTCACTGAACAGATCCGCAACAGAAGCATCCTTGACCTGCTCACGCGATGCTTTGACCGCCCGCGTACTCTCGCGGACGAATCCGATTCGCTCGAGGTGCAGGATGTTCGGATAGATTTTTTTCAGCTTGCCCATCGGATCCATCAAGGCTTCGCCGTCCGTCAGGTTGATTTTTAAATAATCATCCGTGACTTGCGTCGCAACGAACGCAGGATCCGTCAATTCATCGAGACTACCAGTCAGTTCTCGCAAATCACGTTTTGGTGCAAGCGGTTCGAATCGACGATCGAACGTACCAGTATCGTTCAACTTCAACACATCGACGCCTTTGACGTGATGTGCTTCTGAAAACGAATATTTCAAGAGCGATCCGCTGTATCGGACCGTCTCGGATTGAATTGCAAGCGGGTTGTGCAAATGACCGAGTGCTGTATAGGTAAACGGTGCAAACTGGCTCGCACTAACTTGCCCTGCCGTTCCGACGGATAATTGCCGCTCCGAATCTGTCTCGAGTCCACCGATGACAAAGGCATGACCGACGAGAACACTCGGTCCGTCTGGGACACATCCGGCAAGGATCGTCCGCATTGCGTCATCATGCGTCTTAATCGTTTCATCATTGTGCACATACCGGACGGTCGCAGGATCAGCGAACGGCACCGGGTAAAATGATACTCCCTTGATCGCGACCGGCTTGATGACCGGCGTCAATTTTCCAACAAGGTGTAGACCCGCCCGTTGGAGTAACGTCGTTCCGAAACTTAACCGTTCGGCTGAATCATGATTTCCGCTGATCGCCATGACCGGTATGTCCCGGTCAAGAATCAGAGCAGCGAGCGTCTCATCGAGTAGTTCAACGGCTTCTGTCGGCGGGACGGCACGGTCGTATAAGTCACCCGCAATGACGATTGCATCCGGTTGTTCGCGATCGACGAGTGTCAAAAACTCGCTCAGGACCGCCCGTTGGTTCCCGAGCATTGACTCGCCATGAACGATTTTACCGAGATGCCAATCGGCAGTATGTATCCATTTCATTTTCATCACACTCACTTTTTGAATATAGTAGCTTAAGTGTAGCATGCGAGCGTTCGTTCTGCGACGAACATCCGTTTGGAACACAAAAAGCAGGAGGCGAATGCCTCCTGCTTTTTGCGCTTTCACAACGAGCGTATTACTTCGTCCGTTGCTTTCTAAAACGTTGGACGGAACGAATCACAGAAACTGATCCGCCGATGATCGCACCGACACCGACGACGATGCCTGTCTTAAATTTTTTGCCCGTTGGTTCGGATGTATGCGTTGCTTGATTGTGTTCAAATAGTTGTTGGAGGGGCGACGACGTCTCGACTTCGAGAATCTTCGATGCATCCTGATGCAAATCTTCTCTACGTTCGACACTACAAGGTGACAGATAGAATGGGTTCAAGTTCGTCCGGTACCGGTCCGGATTCCAGTTGGCTTGCTGGACAACCGCCTGTGTTTCTTCCGTCTGTGCTTGATCCTTCATCGGATCGAATTCTTGTTTCATCTGAATCACTCCTCTTCACGTTCAAAACCTGTAGACCGATTTATGTCTGAAGTCTTATTTACCTGTTTTTTAAACATTTAAAACATATATTTTTAAAATTAGTTTTACTGTTTTATGAACGTTTATCCGAAATAGGCGTGATACAGTCGTTTTGCTTTAACGAGATCCGCCTCGCCATGAATCAAGACACGACCATCTCGAAAGGCGACCATTCGATGCTCATCCGTCGTAAACGCCAGCAAGTATGGATTATGGGCGGAAATCGACGCAACCGGCTGGAGGCGTTGTTTTAATTGTTCGAGATCCCGCTGCCCGTCTCCACGGATTTGAACAGCATCGCGACCGCACAGTGCCGTGAAACGCACCGTTTGATTCGATAAATAAGGATAAGACGGTTCGATGCCGCACGAGGGGCACTCTGTTTGCTTCAGTGACTGGACGTTGATTTGTTGGAATGTATTTGACCACACGTCAAAGGCAAGCAGACGTGTCCGCAGCGCGTCCGTCTTCCCGCTCAACCACTTCAGCGCCTCCGTCACTTGTAGAGAGGCGACCATCTGAACAGCTGGACCGATGATTCCCGCCGTATCACACGTCTCCTGATCACGTGGTAATTGATCGAGCAGACACTGCAGACATGGCGTCTCTCCCGGGCGAACAGTGAAAGTAATCCCGTAACTGCCGATGCAGCCACCGTAAATCCACGGAATCGAGCGCAACAATGCCATATCGTTCATCAGTAAACGAATATCGAAATGATCCGTCGCATCGATGATGAGATCAATATCATCGAGAAGCCACGTCAGCGCTGCCCGGTCGACATCTAATACATGTGCTTCGATCGTCACCGTCGAATTAATCGCTTCAAGTCGCGCTTTTGCAGCAATCGCCTTCGGTACGCTGTGCCGTGCATCATCCTCCGTATAGAGTTGTTGCCGTTGTAGATTACTCCACTCGACATAATCGCGGTCGACGATTCGGACGACGCCGACACCAGCGCGAACGAGTTGTTCTGCCGATGCTGTTCCGAGTGCCCCCATCCCGATGATCAGTACCTTTGCTGTTGCGAAGCGTGCTTGTCCTGCTTCTCCAATCGGTTGAAATCGAGTTTGACGTGAATAACGTGTCATCGAATCAATCCACTCGTTGGACTACTCGCGACTGCATACTGTTTCTTCTCGATTCTTCCCGCTTCGTAGCCGAAGCGCCCTGCTTCGACAGCTAGTCGCATCGCGTGCGCCATCTTGACCGGATCTTGGGCATGGGCGACAGCGGAGTTCAATAAGACACCATCCGCTCCCAGTTCCATTGCATAGGCGACGTCAGTTGGAGAACCGATTCCAGCGTCGACGATGACTGGGACCGACGTCTGCTCGATGATGAATTTTAGGTGGAGCGGATTGAGGATGCCTTGCCCAGACCCGATCGGTGAAGCAGCCGGCATGATGGCATGACAGCCGAGTTCCTCGAGTCGTCGTGCAAGGACGACGTCGTCCGATGTATACGGTAAGACGATGAACCCATCTTTGAGTAACTCTTCAGAAGCCCGTAACGTCTCGATTGGGTCAGGTAGTAATGTCTTATCGCACCCAATCACTTCAACCTTGACCATGTCGCACATACCGGATGCCCGCGCAAGCTTTGCTAGCCGGACAGCTTCTTCCGCTGTCTTCGCACCAGCCGTGTTCGGTAGTAAATCGTACTTCGTTAAATCAAGCGACTCCAAGAAATTCGATTGTTGTTTGTCGAAGAGATCGAGCCGCCGGACAGCGAACGTCAAGATTTGTGAAGCGGACGCATCGATGGCCTCCTGCTGTACCGTAGCATCCGTATATTTCCCCGTTCCAAGTAATAACCGTGATTCGAATGTCTTTTCTCCAATTTTCAACATCTTTATCCTCCTCCTACGAAATGAACGATTTCGAATGTGTCATTGTTCCGAACGACCGTTTGATCGTAAGCTCCGCGGTCGATGATCTGTCGGTTCTGTTCGACGATGACGAGTTTTTCCCCTAAGCCAAGTTGCGTGAGCATATCCTCAATCGTCTCAATCTGTTCAATGGTGTGGTCGTTGCCGTTAATCGTAATATTCATCGGACTTCCTCCTTTAGGATCAACCGTAATGTGTTTGCCAAAACTTCCGCTGTCGCCGGTGCGAGTAATATGCCATGCCGATGATGCCCCGTCGCTATAAAGATCCGCCGGGATGAATCGGCGACTCCGATATATGGCAAGCCGGACTCTGTTTGTGGTCGTACGCCTGACCAGACTTCTTCGATGACAGCATTACGGATCGGTGGATAGAGACGCTCTGCTGCTTGAAGCAGTGACGTGACTCCTGCGACACTAACACCGATCGTCTCGTCGTGCGGTAGTTCGGTCGCACCGATCAATATCCGTCCGTCCGCTTTCGGTACGAGGTAGACGGCGTCATCAAACAGGATCGAGCGTAACGGCTGACCTGCGAGACGGACTGCCAGACACTCCCCTTTGACCCCATATGTCGCAATCGAAATGCCAGCTGTATCGAGCAAGGCTTGGGACCCGCGTCCGGCAGCCACCGTCACCGTTCGTCCCGTCCACGTTCCCGTGTTCGACTCAACCCTAATGAAATCATTACTCTCCTCGATTCGCGTGACGTCCACCTGTTCTTCGATTGGTACCCCACGATTTCGTAAGACATGCATCAATGCAGTCGTTAGTCGTCGCGGATCGATTTGACCGACCGATGGAAATAAGTATTCTTGCCCATTTTGTTTCAATAAAAATGGTTGTTCCCGGTAGCCACAATCGATCCCGGTCTCGCGCGTGAGGCGTCGCGCAAGTAACGGATACAGACGGCGACTTCGCGCGGCAAGCGTATGCAATTCTTCTCTCAGCTCGATGTCCGTCGCAAGCATTCCGGCAGCCGCCCGACTCGTCCCTTGTCCGCATGTTCCGCGATCAAGGATAAGAACGGATTCGTTCTGACAAGCGAGACTGTAAGCAAGCGTCAAACCGATGACTCCACCACCGATGATGATGTGATCCGTCATACCCGTACCCCCTGATAACGCTGAATGGCAGCATGCGGGTCCGCTTGACCGAGAATACCGGATAAGACGGCGATTCCGCTTGCACCGGTCGCTGCGATTTCAGGAATGCGATCAGGAGTGATCCCGCCGATTGCGATGACTGGTTTCGTCGTGAAGGTGACAACTTGCTTCAAGGCGTCGATCCCTCGCGGTGGCACGTTTGGTTTCGACGCTGTCGGATAAATATGACCGTACAGCAGTCGGTCGGCTCCTTCCGCTTCCGCTGCAAGTGCTTCTGCCAGAGAGTGGACGGATTTCCCGATGATGAGATCCGGAAAGTGTCGCCGAACATCGCGGACACATAAGGATCGTCGCGTCAACTGCACACCGATACCAGCGACATGGGCGACGTCGACCCGGTCATGAATGGTTAATTGATCAGACGAATACCCTTTCGCAAGGAGCGCGTCAATCAGTTCTAGCAATTCTGCTGCCGACAAATTCGATTCTCGCAGATGAAGCTGATCCGTATATGGTTGAAGCGATTGAAAGGTTTCCACTCCATCGCGTGGATTGATGGATCCCGTCGAAATCAGATGTAAACGCATCATGTTCTTCCTTTCCATACGAAAAAGGACCACTCCCGATGTTGAAGGGAGTGGTCCGAAAATGCGTTGAAGCGCTAAGGATATCTAAGGTTTCGAGCCACTTCCCTCCGCTAGTACGAACTAGATCAGGTTCAAAGGGTCCGGATACTTCCGTCTCAGTCTGCTGCGAGACTCCCCTAGTGTCTTTTCGTGTTTAATTGGCTTGCCCCATTAGTCTAGCATGAGTCGCTTTGCTTCGCTAGTCCTAGTTGAGCGCTTCCACTTGCTGAACAAGCTCCGATTTCGTCGGTCGCTGTTGCTCTTGGCTGTCGGCATACGTCTGCTTTAGCTTCAGGATGCGCATTACTTTAGCATCGAGCATCGCAGGCGTCAGCGTTTTGTCTTTAACGGCTTGCATCACTTCGGTGTGGACCTTCGGATAGGCACCTGCTTCCGAAAACATCGCCATATCTGCTCCATTGACAAGTGCCTGGCGTGCCGCTTCCGCAAGACCATATCGTTTCGTGATCGCCCCCATGACAAGGTCATCCGTGATGATGACACCCTTGAATCCGAGTTGTTGACGCAAGAGGTCAGTCAAGATCGGCTTCGAGAGCGAAGATGGATTTTGATCGTCATATGCGGGATAGAGAATATGGGCGACCATCACCATCTCGGCGCCCTCTTGAATCGCTTCTTGGAACGGTAACAGTTCCGTTCGCTTCAGTTCTTCCTTTGATGCTGTCACTCTCGGCAAACCGACATGGGAATCGAGACTCGTATTGCCGTGACCGGGAAAATGTTTGACGACCGGAATCGTTCCCGTCTCTTGCATCCCATGCATCAGGGCCGTACCGAGAGTCGCGACGGTCTTCGGATCAGCACTTAACGCACGGTCGCCGATGATTGGATTGTTCGGATTGCTATTGACGTCAAGGACCGGTGCGAAGTCCATGTTGAATCCATAAAATCGTGACAGGTGACCGAGCGTACGTCCGACATCTTCCATTTTTGCAGCATCTGCACCTTGCGCCATCCGTTGACTCGTCGGGAGACGTAATCGTTGATCCGGTACCCGGCTGACCCGTCCGCCCTCTTCATCAACCCCGACGAAAACATACGGTTTTTGGTTCGTTTCTTGAATGGCACGCGTGAACGTCAAGAGTTGATCTTCTGACGTAATATTCCCACCAAGCAGTAAGACCCCACCGATCGCATGCGTCTGCAACAATTTCCGGTCAGCTGCTGAAAGTTCCGTTCCGGCAACTCCGATATAGAGCAATTGATCAATCTTTTCTGACGTCGACATCGCTTCAAGTTGCTGCTTTAATCGTGCTTGTTGCTGTTCTTCCTTTGTCGGCTCAGGCTTTGATTTCTTCGCCTCCGTCGGTTGCTTCGTTGCTGGTTGTGATGGTTTCGTTGGTTTCGTTGGTTCCGTCGTCTCCTGCGCACACCCTGCAAGCAACAGGCAACCGATCAGTGCTACTTTCTTCACAAAGGATCCTCGCTCCGGACACCATTGATGGAATAATAGACGGAAATCTCTGCGTTCAAGGATTGCGAGACCGAACAATATTTATCTTTTGATAACGAGATGGCGCGACGGACCTTATCTTCCGGGAGATCACCTTCAAGCCGGTAATGAATCGAGATCGACGTAAAGCGCCGCGGATGATCCTCTGCCCGTTCCCCTTCGATATCCATTTCGAAATGAGTAATCGTCAAGCGCATCTTCTCTAAAATCGAGACGATATCGATTCCAGTACAGCCGGCAACGGCATGTAGCAGCAGTTCAGTCGGTCGTGGTGCTTGATTTTCGCCACCGTTCTCCGGTGCTGCATCCATCGCAAGATGATGCCCTGATTCCGTCTGTCCACTAAACCCCATCTGTTTGTTCCATGTCACTGTCGCTTGCATCGTTTCCACTCCTTTGTCAGTAGTCTTCTACTGTAGTATACGCAAAAAATAGCAAGCCTGGAAATTCACACGCTATTTCGAATAATGGTTCTTTTCCCGAATTCTCGCTTTGCGATACCCGACGAAATCGTTTCATGCTATCCTGTTACTCATAGTTTCGCGCGCAAGCGCCAGAATTGAGGAATCATCCATGTCACCTACTACTCGTTTAAGTCGACGCGATTGGCTGTTGATCGCCACGTTGTCTCTCCTGACGTTCGTTCTCGGAACAAGCGAATTCGTCATCGTCGGGATCCTCGCTGAAATCTCCTCAGCCCTTGATATCACGATCGCAACAGCCGGTACGCTCGTCTCGGCATTTGCCATCTCCTTTGCAATTGGTACACCGATTGTCATGTCGCTGACCGGTCACCTGGAACGGCGTCGCCTGATCCTACGTCTGTTACTCGCTTGGGTCTTACTGAACCTTGCCAGTAGTTTTGCTTCAAGTTACGAAGTATTGCTCGCAACCCGCATCCTGACTGCCATCCTGACCGGTGTCTTGATCTCGCTCGCAATGGTCGTCGCAAGCGATGGCGTACCTGTCGCGAAGCGCGGTGTCGCCGTTTCGTTCATTTTTGGTGGTTTTACACTCGCGAACGTCCTCGGTGTTCCGATCGGTACGTTCATCGGTCAACACGCTGGCTTCGCAGCCACGTTTTGGCTGACGACAGTCATGGGAATGATTGCGTTCCTCGCTGTGTGGAAGATCGTTCCCGTCCAGCAATCGACGGGCTCCGGTTCAATCAAGGAGCAGCTTGGATTGCTCGCTAATCCACGGATCCTGATTGCCTTCTTCATTCCGTCGTTCGGCTTCGGAGCAACTTACGTCGTCTACACGTACCTCGTGCCGATCCTGCAAACGGAACTCGGCATCGCGAAGACATGGATTAGTCCGATCCTGCTCGCTTATGGTGTCGTCTCGATCTTCAGTAACATCCTTGCCGGCAAGATTGCAAGCAAAAATCCGATGGGTCGCTTACGGTTCGTCTTCGTCGTGCAAGCAATCGTCCTTGCTGCATTATACTTCACGACAGTATCCCTTCCGCTTGGTCTGTTCAACATCGCCTTGATGTCGTTGATGTCGATTTTACTAACGACTTCGACACAGATCTACTTGATCGACCTTGCTGAAAAGTTCAATCCGGAAGCAAAAGGACTCGCCGCTTCCTTGATGCCGGTTGCGAGTAACGTCGGTATTGCTTTTGGTTCGGCACTCGGTGGCATCGTCTATGCGAACGGTCCGATGATGAACACGGCACTCGTCGGTGGACTGGTTGCGCTTGTCGCTGCTTTATTAACTGCAATCAGTCATCGTCTCGATCAGCGGTCATGAACGGCTACCTTATCCTTTTTTGTAACAGGTCGATGACGGTTCGATGACGTTATGATGATAGTCCCCATCTTACTGATGATTTTTCAGTATGATGGGGACTATGTTGTAGTAGAGGAGTGTCTGAAAGTGAAAGCATTACACATCATCGGCATCAGTTTATTGACGATCATCCGGCTCTGGCTCGGAATTCAGTGGTTCATCGCCGGAATCGGCAAGTACATCAATGGCTTTGATGCAAAACCGTTTCTTGAAGGGGCGCTAACGAAAGCGATAGGCGAAGACGCACTCGTCAGTTCGTGGTACGCGACGTGGATCGAGCAACTTGCCTTACCAAACGTCGGGCTGATCAACGTCTTGATTCCGTTCGCAGAACTCGTCATCGGGATCTTGTTGATCCTCAGTCTGTTGACGGTTCCTGCACTGGTCGTCGGAAGCATCATGAATCTCAATTACTTACTTGCTGGAACGATTGCGTTAAACCCGTTGTTCTTAGCAACCTCAATCGTCTTACTTGCTGCAGGCCGCTTTGCGTATCAAATCGATATCGATCACTGGATCATGCGCTGGTATCGTGCGTCGCAACAACCACATCCCCTCGACCGGATTCCGGTCTAACGCAAAAACTCTCCCAAACGCGGGAGAGTTATTTTTTTTGTTGCTCGAGAATCGTCTGCTGTGTCGGAACCCCGCCGACTGGGACTGTCCGCTCGAGGAACAGATAAGGTTTGCCATCGACTTCAAAGCGATGGTCACCGAGATAACGCGCTGAACGTCCATCCATTGCAAGCTTTTGTTCGATGGCTGCGACATGTTCGTCGAGTGAATAAAACCGATCGTCAAACGTCAGCGTGATGTTTTTCTTACGGTACCCCAGTAAGAAGCTGTAGTAGAACCAATACAGAGCACCTGCGAAGACAACAAAAATCAAGAATTGCATGTGAGTTCCCCCCTTGTATAGTCTTTATACGTTGGAAGAAAACGGGAGGTTTCAAGTGATTGAATGAAATTTCTATAACTTACTTCAATCGCATATCACTTAGTGATAACTTAATCTTTGGATTTTTATTCGTAATGTTTCCTTCATATTCAATATTTGCTGATGTCGGATTGAAAACCAATACTCTGTAATCATCATTTTTTAGCTGATAAGAAAAATAAATGCGTCCATTTTCCAAAATAGAGACCGGGAATCCACCTCCATCCGGGAATTTTTTACGATCAGGAAGTGGAACTTGATGTACTGTATATTTTTCCGACTCCATATCGAACGTATTCCAGCTTAACTGTGTCTCATCATTTTCATTTATCGTCACGATTAATTTGCCTTCATTTAAAATTCGAGTGTTAAAATCTTCTCCTTCCAGTTGTTTTAATCGTTTCGTCTTTTTTCCGTCTGTCATAAGCAGACGCTGCTGTTCAGTATCGGGGTTATTCTTAGGAAAATATGTTTGAGAAAAAAATAGTTGTCCTTTATAGAACGACTCAATGTATTCATTCTTCTTTAATTTGATTGGTAGTTGTTGTTTGCGTACGCGATTATTTTTTAAGTCAATGACATAAATAAAGCTTCTTATGGTCTGCTCATCCATCGAATAGCGCTCCACATAAAGTAGATCTTCTGTTCGTTGAAAGGGTGAGTAGGCGTACTTTTTATTATTAACTTCTGAGGGAGTGCTCAATTGTTTTGTAGTCAATTTTTTAGTTTTAAGATCCCAGTATTGCAACTCCCAACTACCGTCTTCTCGACCTTTTAATCCGTAAGTTACGGAATCTTGCATGAGAGTATACGTTTCCTCTTGCATGAACTGTTTAAATGACCGTGGTGCTTCATCATTTATATAAACACGGTCGAGATACATATTATTTAGATAAGATGATTTTGATTCAGAGACTTGTCCATCTTTAATCGAGACTGAGAAGTCTGTTGGTTGACGCACTACATCGATTAAGTTGATTTGTAGATTTTGAAGAGTGCTTTGCTTCGGGCTACCGCTCTTTGTTTCAACTACTAATTCAGGTTTTTCTAAATTTAAGACGTATCCTACATAAAAAGCTAGTGATACGACACTGATTAGTATAAAACCAATGAAATATTTATATGACCGCATATTATCCCCCTTAGACCGAGATTTTCCATTTCAGAAGTCGCAAACTTCTCCAACAAGCATAAATCATGTAGACAAAGACAAATCCGATGAATAAAGCGTCTTTTTCTGAACTTAGTAATAAATGTGTTTGATCCAAAAAATAAATACAGACGAACGCATACGATACAAAAATTGTCGTTTCAATCGCGACTCGAATCAATCCTTTTACTTTTCGATGTGACCGCTCCAACAAAACGAGCAAAAAGATTAAGCAGACAATCATTGTAGAAATAAGGATGATAAAAATCATATTAGTTAAATTCGTCGTATAAAATTCTTCCAATGAACTACTGAATATATTCGTATTAGAACTTTTTTGATACTCCGCTTGGATTGACCAATCAAATAAATAAGATCCAGCCTTAAGAAAACACCATTGCAAACCAATAAAGCTAATCATGACCAGAAATACAGCAGTTAATTTTGAAAAGAAAATGCTATATCTTCGCCCTGGAAGCATTAATAGTCGATAGATGTATTTTGTTTCCCCAAGCCAATCACGATACCAAATTTGAAATGCGTAAATCACAACGAATACAATTCCTATCAAAGTCATAAATACGAAAAAAGATGTCGTATCTGCATAATCTAGCTTTCCGATTTGTTGAAGTGCCTCTGATAATGTTGCACGATTATTTTCCATGAAATTCTTGATATTTTGCTCATGAAGCATCACTTGCGCAACGACCGACACCAGCTCAATTGCTACCATTGCAAGCACGACGATCATATAAAGCTTAAAACTCCGCTTAATCTCTTCATTCGTCAATTGTATGTATTGTTTCATCGCTGATAGACCTCCCGCATCCGGTCCTGAACCGACTTCCCGTACAGTTCTCGCATCTCTTCTGTCTCATGTTCATCGATGATTCGACCGTCCTGTAAGAAGACGACCCGGTCGATCAAATGCTCGATTTCCTGAATTTCGTGTGTCGTCATCAGGATACCGCGCCCTTCCATGAAGTGGCTTGAGAATAATCCTGCAATCTGTTCTTTCGTAAACAAATCAATTCCGGCGAACGGTTCGTCGAGTAATAAGTACGGACGATCGAGAGCAAATCCAAGAATTAAGCTGACCTTCGCCTGGTTTCCTTTTGATAAATCGGTAATCTTATCTGTTGAAAGTAGCTGGAAAATTCGCATCAATTCATTCGCAGTCTCCTGGTTCCAATCGGAATAATAATCCGCCATATATGTCAGCGCATCACCGACCGTCATGTAGCCGGGCATCGTCTGAATATCTGGAACGAAGGCGATCTTATTTCGGTTGATCTCGCCATCGACGAGAACCGTTCCTGCGTTGACTGGAACAAGACCTGCGATTGCCTTCAGGATCGTCGATTTCCCCTCACCGTTCAAACCGATCAGACATGTCAATTGATCCATTGGAACGGAAAACGAGACGCCTTGAAGGACTGGTTTTTTTCCGTACTTCTTTTGTAAGCCATGGACTTCAAGCATCGACCTTCCTCCGTTCCGTTTCCTGATAGACGGTCTCAACTTTCGAGACGACCTCATCAAGTGGAATTTGAATCGCCTTGACGGCATCGATGAATTCAGAGACTGCTTCTTCAAGCATCTCAGCACGTACTTTTTGGACGACTTGTGGATCGCGTGTAATCTTACTCGGGACATTCCGTTCTGTCGTAATCAATTGCTGCTCCTCCATCTCTTTGTATGCTTTTTGTGCGGTATTCGGATTGATTCCGAGCTGTGCGGCGATTTCGCGGCGGGACGGGATCTCTTGCCCGCTTTGCAATTCCTCGGTCGCGATTCGTTGTTTGAACCAACGGACGACCTGCAGGTACACCGGACTTCTTTGGTCGAACTGCATCGGTAGACCTCCCTTTCCTGTGCAATGTATTAAAACATTAATACACTTCTCTTCTGTATCATACTCATCATACAGTTTGTCTGTCAAGCTGGTTTGTCTTCTTCATCACAAAAAAGTCACCATCCGATTCTTGGATGGTGACTACGGTCAGCTTATTAATAGGGATTTGGATCTTCCTGCGGTGTATCGGGAATCTCAGTTGGTTCCGGGAACGTATCCGGTTCCGGTTGACGGACAGGATCTTCCTGTGGTGTATCTGGTACCTCGCTCGGTGGTGCTTGCGGAACTTCGTCCGGTTGATGATCCGGTTCACGTTCAGGCACTTCATTCGGATTTTTCTTCATCATGTTTTCCCCCTTAAGACGTGATGTAATCGCCGCCGTTGATATGAATCGTCTGACCCGTGATGTAACTCGAATCACGAGAAGCCAAATAGACATAAGCCGGTGCATTTTCTGACGGTTGTCCCCGACGCTTCATTAACGTGTCTTCCCCATGCGACTCGACTTTCTCCTTCGAGAACGTCGCTGGAATGAGAGGCGTCCAAATCGGTCCCGGTGCGACGGCATTAACGCGAATTCCTTTCTCGATCAAGCTTGAAGCAAGCGAGCGCGTCAATGTCGTAATAGCGCCTTTCGTCGCTGAGTAGTCGATCAGCGACGGTGCTCCACGATACGCTGTCACCGATGATGTATTGATGATTGCATCTTCTTTATGCAAATGTGGAAGCGCAGCCTGAATCAAATAGAACATCGAAAAGACATTCGTCTCGAATGTTTCCTTCAATTGATCTGGTGTGATCGCAAGGAAATCATCTTGCGGGAATTGTTTTCCGGCATTGTTAACGAGAATGTTCAATTGACCGAATTCTGCAATGACGGTATCGATGATCGCTTGCGCATTTTCCGGTTGACTGACATCTTTCGCGATTTTTAAGGCTTTGACCCCGTAGCCTTCAATCAACGATTTCGTCTTTTCTGCGTCTTTTCCCTCATTTAGGTATACGATTGCGACGTTTGCCCCTTCTTTCGCATAAGCGACAGCAACGGCTCGACCGATTCCACTGTCTCCACCTGTGATCAGTGCAACCTTTCCCGTCAGTTTTCCTGAACCGACATAATCCGGATCATCGTAGATCGGTTCCGGTTTCATGGCGTACTCGACACCGGGTTGTTGTTCCTGCGTCTGCCCTCGTGCTTCTTGATGCATCGCTTCGAACTGCTCTTCTCTCATGAACGATCAGCTCCCTTATCATTGTGGAATGAACTACCTGATTAACCATTCCCTTGCGATACATCTATAAACGTTTTTCTGAAAAAGTCAGATGTCATTCGTCAATAGCGTTGGAAATACATTGGTTTGAAGCATTTTTGATAATTCGCTTGGATACAATGTATATTGATCCAGTTTATCGAACGGAACGAACCGGTACGTCAATTCTTCACCTTCAGGACCGTAAAAGTCTTCCGTTGAAAGTGGTAGTGGTTCTCGACATGTTACTTCATAAAACATCCCCAGTTCATGAAACTGATGGTCTGCGTAATTAAAGAAATTTTCATGCAGGAAACGGAAGACCGGTGGCTCGATTGACTGTCCTAATTCTTCTAATAATTCACGTTCAATCGCTTTGGCACCACTTTCACCAAATTGTACCCGTCCTCCCGGTAATGACCAAAAATCATCTTCTCCTTGCCGATGAATCAAGAGATGTTCATCTTGAATCAACAGCGCCACTGCGCGAATGTTAAGCTTTTTTTGATTTACTGCAAACGTCAAATCCATCTCATTACCTACTCTCTTTTTATTAGACTCCNNGCCTCTCATTACCTTCTCTCTTTTTATTAGACTCCCATACTTTCTCATCATTTCCCACGATTGCGTTTTGTCATCAAATTCATCTCGTTGTAACACGGATTCATCTTGATTTTAAGGGATTCTGAGATTGAATATGTATTCAATATTACAACATTTGTTATTATAATATATTTAAGCAATCGAATTGAAATACAAACGTCTGACTTTTCAATGCTATACTCTCGTTAGTCAAATGACGACAGCATCATCTACTTCAATTCACCACACTTTACACCACACACATTCTATATACATGTCATTTCCGACAAGATTTCGATTTACATCAAGGAGGAACATTCATGAAAAGAACAATCACGACACTTGCAATGAGCGCGCTCGTTGTTTCAGGTTTTGCAGCTACGGGTACAGGTAAGGTTGACGCAGCTACGAAATCTACGTACAAAGTAAAAATCAAAGCAGACGGACTTCGCGTTCGTACTGGCCCATCTCTTAAATACCGGATCGTCGACGGCGTCAATTCGGGACAGACTTTCAAATACTTGGGGCATCGCGGAAACTGGACAAAAATTCTTCATAAAGGACATAAGCGTTACGTCTACTCAGGTTATGTGAAAAAATATCGCGTTTCTGGTCATACAGCGAAGAAAGCCTCATTCTCGACTTCATCAAATGGCTTCTCGCGTCCGACAAGCGGTCCAGTAACACAAGGTTATGGAAAAACGAGCGGCATCTTCGGCTACACATTCCATAACGGCGTCGACTTTGGTGCACCAATCGGAACGCCCGTTCGTGCAGCAGCGGCAGGTAAAGTTGTCACATCGTCTTACCAAGGAGCATATGGAAACCATGTCATGGTCAAACATAAAGTGCACGGTATTTCGTACACAACGGTATACGCTCACTTAAGCAAACGCTCTGTCTTCGTCGGTCAAACGATCCCGAAAGGCGCAACGATCGGTGCAGTCGGCAGTACAGGAAACTCGACAGGTGCTCATCTTCACTTCGAAATCCATCGCGGTAACTATGTCTATAGCGGTACTTCTGCAGCAAACAGCGTCAATCCACTCGCCTTTTTATAAGCATTTAAGGTACCTCAACCGGGGTACCTTTCTTATTTTTAATGGACATTTCATCATATCCAATTTCATCCAATCTTGTCAAAGGAATTTATGGATAAATGGAAAACAAACAAAATTAATGTCTTTAAATATAATTTATTGAAATAATATCGAAATGTGAATGTAACATTTAAACATTTTCGTAAATGTTATACTCATCTATGAAATTTACATAACGGTTTAGTCACACAAATTACATATTCAGGAGGAATGAATCATGCATGGTTTTTGGAAAGGTGTTTCAGCGACAGCCATCGCTGTGGCAAGTTTTGCTTCGTTTGCCATCCCACGTGCGGATGCAGCAACGACGTTCTATAAGGTGAAAGTCATGGAGGACGGTTTGCGTGCTCGAACGGGTCCTTCGACATCATACGGTACGATCACGAGCTTTGAAAAAGGTGATACATATAAGTATCTCGGACGGACAGGCAACTGGACGAAAATTCTGTACGGTTCAAAAAAAGTCTATGTTTCTTCTACATATGTTAAAAAATATTCAGTAACACGTATCTATAAGATTAAAGTCAATGTCGACAACCTTCGTGTTCGTAGCAGCAGTTCGACGAGCAGTACAGTCGTCGGAAGTGTTGATAAGGGCGAAACGTTCCGCTACCTCGGTCGTACAGGCGATTGGATCAAGTTCTTATACGGTGGAGATAAACGATTCGTCCATGCGGACTATGTCTCGAAATACGCTGTCTTGACACTGACGAATAGCAGTGGCGCATCAAAAGCGTCAACGTCGACATCAAAGAACTTCGCGACGCCAACGAGCGGTCCGATCACGCAAGGTTATGGACCTTCTAGTGGTGCTTATGGTTACACATTCCATAACGGTATCGATTATGGTGCAGCAAAAGGTACTCCGGTCTATGCGACAGCTAGCGGTAAGGTCATTACGTCTCAGCTCAAAGGCGCGTACGGCAACTATGTCATGGTTTCACATACGATCAACGGATCGCCGTTCATCAGTCTGTATGCACATATGAACAGCCGCTCGGTCTCGGTCGGTCAAACCGTCACGCAAGGTCAAAAGATCGGAACAGTTGGCGAGACAGGTAACGCTTTCGGAACACATTTACATTTTGAACTCCATAAAGGATCGTACGTCTACAGCGCAACTTCTGCTGGTAGCAGTGTCAATCCACTCGATTATCTGTAAAATGACAATAACCCTCGCCGTCTCGGCAAGGGTTATTTTTTCTTATTGTTTTCGCTTTGCTTGATACGCTTTTGAATAGCGATCGGCAGCGATGATCGCATCAGCGACTTCGTCCGCCGTGACGTTGAATCCGCTGTGGATCGTCTCACCTTCAGCGGTCGCTGCCTCTCCGACTTTGACGATATCTTCACGTGACGCATCCTTTAGCTTGACGTCCTCGAGTGTCACCGGTAAACCAAGATCCGTGTAAAGCGCGATATAGCGCTCGATTTCTTCTTGTGGATGTTCTTCGAGCGCCAACTGGACAAGTGTACCAAAGGCGACCTTTTCTCCATGCGTCAGGTGGTGAATCTCACCGTCAAGTGCCGTAAAGCCATTATGAATCGCATGCGCCGCTGCTAGTCCCCCACTTTCAAAGCCGAGCCCACTTAACAGGGTATTCGCTTCGACGACGGCTTCGAGTGCTGGTGTGACGACTTGTGCCTGAACGGATTCGTACGCCAGACGCCCGTGCTCGAACAAGACTTCCTCACAACGTTTGGCAATCGCTTGTGCCGCAATTGTCGGTCGTCCTCCCGCCATCGTCTGTCCACCAAAGGCGACGACACTTCGAACTTCGACCCATGTCGCGAGAGCATCGGCAATTCCGGACGCGAAGAAACGCGCTGGCGCTTGGGCAATCAGTTTTGTATCGACGAGAACAAGATCGGGATTCTTCTTATAGAAACGATAGCTTTCGAAAATCCCTTCGTCGGAATAGATGACGGACAGAGCACTCGTCGGTGCATCGGTCGAAGCAAGGGTCGGTACGATGACGACGGACACGTTCAGCTCATCCGAGACGGCTTTTGCTGTGTCGAGCGTCTTTCCACCCCCAACTCCCATGACGAAACGAACATCCGCTGCTTTTGCTTGCTCAGCGATTCGTTTTACTTCATGCCGTGAGGCTTCACCACTAAAGTCTGCCTTCTCGATGCTGACGTTTTCGCCGGACAGCGACTGCTCGACACGTTCCTTTACGATTTTCCAGACGACATCGTCCGCAATGACGAGCGCTTTTTCACCGAACGGGCTCACATATGTACCGAGCCGGTCAATGACATCCTTTCCTTGGACATACTTCGAGGGACTAATGAAGACACGTTCTGACATGTTTCAACATCCTTTCTGTAAGGGACACGATGGTCAATGATATACAGTAGAGGAATTGCCGTTTCCGCTTATGCTTAAACCCACAATCGAGTGAACAAAAAAAGCGGACTTTGATCATACGATCAAAAATCCGCTTTCCTTTATACATGACAACTTAAGCCACACGTGACGATGATTGTGTCTGTGCTGTTTTCTTACCAACGATTGCCCCGATCACCCCACCGATGATGGCTGGAACGACCCATCCGAGACTGACGGAAGTAAACGGTAATACCGCGTCGAACACTTTCGTGACGGCTGAGACGTTAATCCCTGCTGTCTTTAATCCATCAAACAAGCTGACAACGAATGTCATCCACAGCGCCCCTTGATAAACGGCTGGCTTCCCTTTAAAGAGTGGATGCACGAACGTTAAGAAGATCAGACAGATCGCGAGTGGATAAAGCGTCATCAAGACTGGTTTTGAGACGGCAAGCAATTGATTCAGACCGATGTTCGCGACGAGTGCGCTGAAGACTGATAGACCAATCGTCCATTTGACGTACGAGATTTTTGGCACGAGTGCCGAGAAAAACGCGGCACACGCCGTGATCAAGCCGACACTCGTCGTCATACAAGCGACTGTGATCATCAGACCAAGCAAAATCGCCCCATACTCACCGAAGTAATGATCCGACACAGCCGACAAGATCTCTGCTCCGTTCGCCAGTTGTCCGATTTCCGAGACACTCGAAGCACCCATGAAGGCAAGCGCCGAGTATGTGATTGCAAGCAAGGCTGCGGCAATCAACGAGGCTTTCGTACAAATCAGTAGCAACTGCCGCTTCGAAGTGACACCTTTTTCCTTGATCGCTGCGATGATGATGATACCGAAGACGAAGGCACCGAGCGCATCGAGTGTCATATATCCTTCTTGGAAACCGTTAAAGAAGGCATTCGTCTGATATGTCTTCAAAGGATTCTGAAAACTTCCGATTGGATGCAAGACGGCAACGACAATCAACAGACCGATGAACGTGATTTTAATCGGAGTCAGTACCTTCCCGACGACATCGACGATCTTTGTTGGGTTTAAGGACAATAGACAAGCAATCGTGTAAAACAAAATCGTGAAGATCAGTAACGGCAAATGGCTCGTCGATTCACTGAAGAACGGCTTGATTCCGATCTCATACGAGACCGTTCCGGCACGTGGAATCGCGAAGAATGGTCCGATCGCAAGATAGAGGATGACCGAGAACCCGATTCCGAAAGCAGGATGAACACGTGACGCCATCGCTTGTAGATCGCGTTCCCCTGAAAACGCGAATGCAAGAATCGCAAGCAACGGTAGACCGACACCGGTGACAAGGAATCCGGCATTGGCAACCCAGACATGCTCCCCTGCGAGCTGTCCGAGCATCGGCGGAAAGATGAGATTTCCTGCCCCGAAGAACAAGGCGAAGAGCATCATGCCGATGACGATGATAAATGATGTTGGAACAGTTTTAGACATAATAAACCCCCACTGATGATTTCCGACTTCATCCGCTCCCTAAGCAGATAAAGTACTTCGTTCGAAAGAATACCATACGTTTGAGACCTCGTGCTAGGAGTTTATCCGGAGAATATTCTGAAAATTACGCAGAAAGTTTGGCGGAACTTCGGTCTATGGATTTTGTTACTGCTGTGCGTCGAAGCATGAAACCGGATTCATAAGTTCATTTGACGTAGTAGGAAAATGATATTCTTTAGAGAAAGTAAATATATGGATAATTAAACAGGAGGTATTTTCATGAAATCGATTTATCTTCTTAGCGCCACCCTTTTACTTGCCAGTTGTTCTCCCGCTGCCGAAAAACCAAAGACGTATAACATTACGTTTACGCATGAGAAACAAAAGATTCAAATCGTTCCTTTGTATAAGGCGTATGACGATTACATTCAAGCGGTTTCGAAACATCCAAAGGACAATGAGGAACTATTTAAAAAATATGTATTGGGAGCTAAAAATAAGATCATCAAAAAAGAACAGCTTCAAGCTAATTTTGATTCTTCACTTCTAGAGCATCCATCTGAGAACATCGAAGACTTAAGACAGATGAATACATATCTAAAAAAGCATCATCAGCGCATCATGAAACAGATCAAGTCCAGTCTCCTGACTTCGATGAAACAACTTCCACGGGATGAGAAGCTCGTCGTCTTCGTCTCCCCGACGACACCAAATACTCACGATGGTGCCAAACGTTATGGTGGTGTCAGCGGTGTCGCTCAAGGAAACAATTCGATGACTCTGTTCTTCTTGAAGGATTTTTCGGAAACATCATTACGCAATACGACAGCGCATGAGTACCATCATACTATTGCTCTCAATGAACCAAGCCGCACGACGGTGCTTGATCATATCATCTTTGAAGGGGAGGCAGAATTTTTTGCCCACAAGCTCTATCCAATGGAGTCATCGGAATCAATCATCCCATTGTTAAATCACACCTTAGAGCATGTGATTTCGGAGCTGAATGCGGAGCGATTGACGACGGATGATTTGATCCTTGGAAATTATAAAAAAGATATTCCAGCGTCCGTCCAATACAGACTCGGCTATATGATTGTCTCCGACTTCGTGAAACAACATCCCGAGGTCTCCTTGAAGGAGTGGTCACGGATGTCATCTGTGCAAATTCTTGAAAAAAGCAGTTACAAAGACATTTTAACGATTCGCTAAAAACAATAAAGCACGAGACAACGGGAGCAAACATCTCCTTTGTCTCATGCTTTATTGTTAACCTTCGTATTTTTTGACGATCGTCGCTACCCCTTGACCGCCCCCGACGCATAACGTCGCAAGACCATGCGTCTCACCCGTTCGCTCGAGTTCATGGATCAACGTAACGAGAATCCGCGCCCCACTCGCACCGATTGGATGACCGAGCGCGATTGCACCGCCGTTGCGGTTGAGCTTCTCATGCGGGAACTGTAGCTCCGCATCGACCGCGAGAGATTGTGCCGCGAATGCTTCGTTCGCTTCGATGACATCGATCTCCTCAAGCGTCAGTCTCGCTTTATCGAGTGCCTTTTGGACCGCTTGGACGGGACCGATTCCCATGATGCTCGGATCGACACCGGACGTTCCATTCGCGACGATCTCAACGAGTGGTGTCACGCTGAGTTCTTGTGCCTTTGACGCGGACATGATGACGAGTGCCGCAGCCCCGTCATTGATGCCAGATGCATTGCCTGCCGTGACCGTTCCGTCCTTCTTGAATGCCGGTCGCAAACGACTGAGTGTTTCGACAGATGTTCCGGCACGCGGAAACTCATCTTGATCAAAACGGATCGGGTCGCCTTTTCGTTGTGGAATTAACACTGGCGTGATTTCCGAGACGAACCGTTCTTCCGCCAATGCCGTCTGCGCTTTTTGCTGACTCGTCGCAGCGAACTGATCCTGCGCTTCGCGGGAAAGTTCGTAGGCGTCTGCCAAATTTTCTGCCGTGATTCCCATGTGATAGTCATTAAACGCACACTCAAGTCCATCCTGGATGATCGTATCGACGAGCGGTTGGTCCCCCATCTTCAGGCCAGACCGTGCGCCCGATAGGACATACGGCGCTTGGCTCATGTTCTCCATCCCACCGGCAACGATGACATCGGCTTCGCCCGACTTGATCGCCTGATACGCGAGATGGACGGCTGAGAGACCGGATCCGCAGACCTTGTTGACGGTCATCGCGGGACATGTCTCCGGTAATCCGGCAGCGAGTGCCGCTTGCCGTGCTGGATTTTGACCAAGTCCTGCTGAGAGGACGTTACCGAAAAAGACTTCGTCGACGTGATTCCCAGCGACACCTGCTTTTTCGAGTGCTGCGCGGATGACTGTCGCACCGAGTTCCGTTGCTTTGACGTCCTTCAAACTTCCATTGAAATTCCCGATCGCCGTGCGCGTCGCACTGACGATGACGACTGCTTCACTCATCTGCTCCATCTCCTTATTGAATCGTATATCCTCCATCGAGTACGTTCGCTTGTCCCGTGATGCCTTTTGCTTTGCGGCTCGCGAGGAACAATGCATAATCCGCGATTTCCTCGACGGCGAGCAACCGTTTTTGTGGAACGAGCGGATAGATGACTTCCTCGAGTACCTTCTCAAGCTCGACGTGACGGGTCTTCGCTAAGTCTTCCATCTGATTGCGGACGAGTGGTGTATCGACGTACCCCGGGCAAATCGCGTTGACGGTGATTCCGTGTTCCGCTCCTTCAAGGGCTGCGACCTTCGTTAGACCAAGCAACCCATGTTTCGCCGAGTTATACGCCGCCTTCCCAGCAAAGCCTATTAATCCATTGATCGATGCCATGTTGAGAATCCGTCCGTAACCTTGTTCCTTCATGATTGGAAAGGCATGTTTGATAGCGATGAACGGCGCCGTCAACATGATCTTGATCATCAATTCGAACTTCTCTGTCGGAAACGCTTCAATTGGTGAGACGTGTTGAAGACCCGCGTTATTGATTAAGACGTCAAGTCGACCAAACTGTTCGACCGTCTGCTTCAAGACGGCTTCGACCTGTGCTTCATCGGTGACGTTGAGCGTCATCCCGACCGCTTCATGACCAGCTCCGCGAATAGCTGCCGCAGCTTCCTCTGCTGCTTCCGCGCGGACGTCCGTTACGATGACCTTCGCTCCTGCCGCAGCGAAAGCCTTTGAGATTTCTAAACCGATTCCGCTTCCTGCACCTGTGACGAGTACGATATCTCCTTGAACCATCTGCTTCACTCCCCTACCGTCACGCGCTCGAGTTCCGGACTGACCGTGAATCGTGCTTCCGTGACTTGTTTGACATCTTCGACCGTTTGACCATTCAGCGTCTCGATCAAGACCATCCCGTCCGGCGTGAAATCAAAGACGGCCCGGTCCGTGATCAGACGATTGACGACGGCGCGTCCTGTCAACGGCAAGGTACACGCCTGTTTGACTTTCGATTCGCCGTGTTTGTTGACATGCTCCATGATGATGACGACGCGTTTCGCTCCATTGACGAGGTCCATCGCTCCGCCCATGCCTTTGACCATCTTGCCCGGAATCATCCAATTCGCGAGGTCACCGTTCTGATCGACTTCCATCCCGCCGAGGATTGCGAGGTCGATGTGCCCGCCGCGAATCATCGCGAACGATTCGGCACTGTCGAAGTAAGATGCTCCGGATTGTGCCGTGACCGTTTCTTTGCCGGCATTGATCTCGTCCGCATCAACTTCATGATCAAGTGGATAGGGGCCGATGCCAAGCAGTCCGTTTTCGGATTGCAGCATGACATGCACATCGTCCGGAATCGCATTGGCGATCAATGTCGGAATCCCGATCCCGAGATTGACGTACATCCCGTCTTCGATTTCCTGAAGTGCGCGTTCAATGATGATTTT
>NZ_DFQK01000012.1:204548-281613 GCF_002377745.1 Exiguobacterium sp. UBA3491 | reverse complement strand
TGATGATTTCTCGTGTCGTTTTCATATCCGTCTCCTCCTCAAGCTTCCCGGACAGTCCGGCGTTCAATGCGTTTTTCATAATCCGTTCCAACAACGATGCGCTGGACGTAGACAGCAGGTGTGTGGATCTCGTTCGGGTCGAGTTCACCGACTTCGACCAGTTCTTCGACTTCAACGATCGTTACTTTGCCGGCTGTCGCGACGATCGGGTTAAAGTTGCGTGACGTCTTCCGGAAGACGAGATTCCCGAGTCGATCTGCTTTCCATGCCTTGACGATTGCAAAATCGCCGACGATTCCTTCTTCGAGCAGATACGTTTTTCCGTCGAACTCCTTTTGTTCCTTTCCTTCAGCAATCGGTGTCCCGACGCCTGTTGGTGTATAGAAACCAGGAATACCAGCACCACCGGCACGGATACGTTCCGCTAGCGTACCTTGGGGAACGAGATCGACTTCGATCTCGCCACTGAGGTACTGTTGCTCGAACGTCTTATTTTCCCCGACATACGACGAAATCATCTTCTTGATTTGTCGCGTCTGCAAGAGGAGACCAAGTCCAAAATCATCGACACCACAGTTATTACTGACGACCGTCAAATCCTTGACGCCCTTCTCTTGCAACGCGGTAATGGATTTTTCCGGGATTCCGCAGAGTCCGAAGCCCCCTACGACTAGCGTCGCCCCGTCAAAGATGTCTGCTGTCGCTTCCGCGAATGATGCGTATACTTTCCCCTGTTTCATCTGATGATGCCCCCTTTAAAAATCCTTAGTACAAGCCAGTCAAGCTATACAATCCAATCATCAAGAAGACCGTCACTGTCTTGAGGATCGTAATCATGAAGATGTCCTTATACGACTGACGGTGCGTCAGTCCCGTGACCGCTAGCAACGTGATGACGGCACCGTTATGCGGTAACGTATCCATCCCACCGGACGCCATCGAGATGACGCGGTGCATGACTTCCGGTGGTACGCCACCCGATGTGATGGCTTGCGTATATTTATCCGACATCGCACTTAACGCAATCCCCATTCCACCCGATGCGGAACCGGTGACGCCGGCAAGCGTCGTCGTCGTGACGGCTCCGTTGACGAGCGGATTCGTGAATGTCTCCAAGATTCCGCTTGAGACGGACTTAAATCCTGGTAACGCCGCGATGACGCCACCGAATCCATACTCAGCACCTGTATTCATGACCGCTAAGAGCGCACCACCGATACTGACGTTCAGACCAGCTTGGAAGTTCGTCTTGATCTTCGGGAAATCATAGAGCATGGCTGCGAGAATTCCGATCAATAACGCCATTTGGACAGACCAGATCGCAAGAACGGCTGGTGTCTCGATCTTTCCGAATGCTTCTAGACCGATTGCTGAAAAATCGAATCCTTCTGGATACCATTTCGGAATCGAGAGTGTAAAGACTTTGTTCATTACGGCAACAAGGACGAGTGGGACAAAGGCAAGGACTTGGCGATAGACTGGTTGACGATCCGTCTCGAGCGTCATTTCTGGTTCGTTCTTCAACTCCATCTGCGGTGCAGTACTTGCCGCTGTCGCTTCGAATCCAGCGTACCCTTCACCCGCTTGATGGGCTTTTTTCTTGCGTGACTCGAGATACCACATGCCGACGACTAAGATGAACAAGCCACCGACTGAACCCATGATCGGCGCAGCGTAGATATCCGTTTTGAAGAACGTCGTCGGAATGACGTTCTGAATCTGAGGTGTTCCTGGTAAGGCATCCATCGTGAACGTGAACGCACCAAGGGCAATCGTTCCCGGAATGAGTCGTTTCGGGATGTTTGCTTCGCGGAACAAGTTCGCAGCGAACGGATAGACAGCAAATACGACAACGAATAAGCTGACGCCGCTATATGTAAGAATGGCGCCAAGTAAGACGATGGCAAGGATAGCGCGCTTCGCACCAATCATACGAATGATTGTCTTTGCGATCGACTCCGCGATACCGGACATCTCAACGACTTTTCCGAAAATCGCTCCGAGGAGGAAGACCGGGAAGTATGCTTTGATGAAGCCGACCATCTTTTCCATGAAGATATTTGAGAAGAATGGTAACACCCAGTCCGGGTTCGTCAGTAAGACGGCGAACAAGGCACAGATTGGTGCAAATAGGATGACCGAAAAACCACGATAGGCAACGAACATCAATAAAGATAAGGCAAGAAGAATGATGACGAGTTCCATGAGTAAGATCTCCTTCAAATTTAGTAAGCGCTTTCATACCGCTTCTTCATCATTTAACAATGCAGTGTCGAGGAGGTCAATCAAATTCCCTAAAACCATAAGTTCACATTATAGAAATCATAAGTTCACATTATAGACACAATTGATGGGAAGAGTTTATTTTTTCGATAAACAGGAGTTAGTCCGTTTATGGCGTATATTTCTTAAGTAACGTACTTTTTCGAAAGGATGGATGATTCATGAAAAGCATCCTTTTTGACGTCTTACATAACGTGACGCTATTAATGGCTGGTTTTTATCTACTTGGAAAATTATCACCGCTTCCGATCACGCGAGAATCTCCACGTCTCACCCGCGTCCTGTATGGTCTTGCCCTGAGCATTATCTCCTTACTGCTCATGCAGATGACAATCGAAGCAGCCCCCGGCGTCATGATTGATTTGCGCCATGTTCCGGTCATTGTCGCCGCCTACTTTGGAGGCGTTATTCCAACAACGATCGTGACGGTCGCGATCATTGTTTATCGCTTTAGTCTGGGAACGAACTTGGCTGCATTCACTGCATTTGGTTTCATCGTCGCTATCGCCCTCGGAACGAGTCTGATTGTTCGTGAAATGCCTCCTTACGCAAAACGGACCTTTACACTCGTGACGCTCTATGCGACGGCTTTGCACGCCCTTGTCTTATGGATCGTCTTACCGAAACAAATCCTCTTACTCGAGGTCATGTCGGTCGTCATTCCCGCTTCTTTCGTTAGCAGTTGGCTCGCCCTTTTGATCATTCGTGATATCCGCCTGACGAAACAGTCGTTACGGGTGCTTCGGCAGAAAGCACAACTCGACTTTTTGACGGGATTGAATAATTCACGTGCTTTTAATGAATACTTCACGGATCTCAAACAACGATTGATCTTGAACAAACAGTCCATCGTGTTATTGACGATCGATATTGATCATTTTAAACGGATCAACGATACGTATGGACATGAAGCGGGTGACGAAGTGCTACGTCAGTTTGCTAGCCGACTGCGTGATGGCGTCGCAGAGAGCGGGTATTTATCTCGTAACGGCGGTGAAGAGTTCTCCGTCTTGTTTGAAGGCGTTCCGCTCGCTGAAGTGATTCCTTTAGCAGAGCAATTACGTGAACGTATCGCCTTCAGCCCATTTCGATTGACGACGACCGATCTGCCACTTACAGCATCATTTGGTTTAGCCGCTTTTGATGAGACGACATCTCAAATCGACCATCTCTTACCGGATGCGGATGCTGCGCTTTATCAAGCAAAACAACAAGGACGGAATCAAGTCGTCCTGTTTTCTCCTAATTCAGATTCTGCCGTCAGCTTCCAAGAATAACGATGGACGTCACCTCTGAAATCCGCTACCTTTAAAGTAGAGGCAGGTGATTGATATGAAGTTAACAAAAGGTCCTTATATCCTAATCGGTCTTCTCTTAGGACTCGTGTTCGGATTCATTGGTGACAACTTCTATTTGTATGTATCAGCAGGCATTTTCGTCGGAGCACTGCTTGAATTGTATGTCGCATACGAACAACGTAAAAAAAATAAAAAATCATGATGGAGGTACCAACATGACATTCAGTGATCTATTCCTTTCAACGCTCTCGTATATCGGTGTCGCGACCGTACTCCTTGCCATCGGTGTCGTCCTGTTCGAGGTGACGACGAAATCGAAGGAGCTCGAACTCATCCGTAACGGGAAGAAAGCGGCCGTCTACGCCTTCGGTGGACGTATTCTTGGTCTTGCCATCGTTCTCTATTCGAGTATTTCGAACTCCGTCAGCATTCTCGATATGGTCTTATGGGGTGCACTCGCAATCGTCTTACAAATCGTCTTGTTCTATCTCGCGGATTTACTAATCCCACGTTTAAGCATGACAAAAGAGATTGATGCGAACAACGAAGCAGTCGGCTTGCTGCTTCTCTTCTTATCGATTTCGATCGGTTTGATCATTGCAGGATCGCTTACATATTAAAACACATGAAAACAGCCCTGGATCCATTGATCTAGGGCTGTTTAGTTTATGATCAACTACTTATTTCGTATTACAAAGAAGGGATTTCTCATAGAGACATGTCTTATACATTACTACATTCTTATCAATTAGCGCTTAACATATTAGGACCAGACTGTGGTGATCTCTTTTTCAAACATGACGGCTTCGCCTTCTTGTGAACGCCCGACCTCATCTTTTATATGACATGCAGGTGTGACGACCTCATTCCAAACGCTCTTCAAGTAGTTTGCTTGATCGATGTTCATCGACTCCTTACCATGCATGTTGCTCGCAACATATTCGAGCGCCTCGATATAAGAAGTATAGTTCTTTGCTACTTTCCGTAAAGATTCTGATTCTGGATCATCCGACTTGAATTGGAAGGACTGTTCGATATCGTGCATCGTATCAATCTTTGCCCTCAATTCGCTCATTGTCGACTTCTTTGTGATGGAATCTCCCGTTGAATAAGGTGCAAAGCTAGCCATATATCGCATCGATCTTTCGATGTAGTCTTTTCGATTGACTGAATTGACGGTCTTAGCATCCATCAGCACTTCATGCTTTCGTTCTATATAGGGAGTTGTGCGAGGGATGTATCCTGATTTATATGAATAGATGCCTCCCCCGATCAGTATAATCGCTGTCGAATAAAAGTATAAATAGCGTTTTTTCAAAATATGCCTCCTTGATGTTACGGATTTTTCATACCTTATTTCGACTCTCGATCCACGATGAGCCATTTCGAAATTATTATATAGAGAGGATAGCTTGACAATACCAGGATTAAGATGAGGCCAAGAACAGGGCTTGGCGTATCTCCCCCATTTTTGATTGGAATGATTCGGCTAGTGATGTATGTGAATAACATATAGTAGACGAACCAGGAGAGGCAGATGATTCGTTCAAACGACTTATGTAGAGTGGATTTGAAAGTGATCTGTCTAATCAAAAAAGGAATACTGATTAAAGAGATCCATCCAATCATGATATTCAAAGTCCAAAACATACCTGAAGACATATTCGTAAGTCTCATGATTCGATTGATATTTAGCANNATGATTTGCAACGGAACGAATAAAGCGACGGCATACAAAAAGCTCGATATGTTGATGTTAAAAAACGTCTTCACTCAATGAATCTCCTCTCGAATCGCATTGGATATAATCCACATCTTATCAGAAAGCAGTTTAGGAAAAGAGGGTTTGAGAGTTGTTTTTCACTTTTGTTCAATGCGTGAAGTAAGATAGTTTTATTTTACATAATAGTCATGACTCTTACTTTGCACCTCTACTGAATGATGAGACCCAGCTCAGTCGTTACATAGACTAGAGTTCTTAGAGGTTCATGAGACGAAAATGATATATTATTAAAAACTTCAATTATAATTAAAACGGCTAAAGCCCGTTTAAATCTTGGACTCAAGCCGTTTAAATACTTCTTAGCTAATTACTACTTTTCTATTTTTCCAGCTCTTCTAGCTCTGTCCGCGAACGCGGGAACCCATTCGCTTGCCACTCGGCTCGATAGATCGAATCGAGTTTCGTCAATCCGACCTCATCCGGGTCCTTCGCAGCATCTGGACTCGGATCCTGATCGAGATGGGCTAAATATTCACGTAGTGCATCTGTTTGTGTGCCCTGTTCCCGCTTCCTTAACAAAAGTAGACTCGTTCCGGCAATGATGCCAGCTCCAAATAAATACCGTTTTTTCAAGCCCATACGGTTTCCTTCTTTCTTTTCTTAAACCAACCCACCACCGTCACGCAGGCGAGGATGCGCGATGCGTTTGACCTTTCCCTCTTCGACCGTCAGGACATGATCGGGTTGTCGCTCGAAGTAACCGGTCTCGAGTACACCCGACCAACTCTTCACTTCTTTTGCGAACACTCGGACGTCCGAGATGGCAGATACATCGACGTCAAGAATCACGTGACCTCCATCTGTAACGAAGGGACGATCGTCTTTCAGCCGCAACGTTGCGGAGACATGCTTATCACGCAACCGTTGTCGTACATACGGTAAGGCAAACGGATCCAGTTCAACCGGTAACGGTCCGCTTAAATGATGGACGAACTTCGAGGAATCGGTCAGATAGAGCAATTCCCGACTCATCAGTGCGACAATTTTCTCGCGAAATAGTGCACCGCCACCACCTTTGATCGTTTGAAATCGTCCGTCAATCTGATCAATCCCATCGATCGTCACATCGATTTCCATTCCCTCTTCCAAGTCGATCAACGGAATGTGTAACTGTTCCGCGAGTCGGACCGTCGCAAGTGACGTCGCCACACCTTGAATCTGTAGTCCCGCCTGCACAAGTGGACCAAGCGCCTCGATGAACCGTTCCGTCGTCGAACCCGTCCCAAGACCCACTATCATCCCATCTTTCACGTAAGTTAGTGCTGCCTCAGCGACTAATTGTTTCTCCTGTTCATACATCCGCATCCCTCCCTACATTTCTGTTCCCGTTTTGATTCGTCTTCAATCGACGGAGAGAGAGGATTCCGTTAACGTCAGATACTGCTCAATCGCCTGGACGAGCGGTTGCTGAGCTTCGACCCAAAACGCGACAGATGTCGGATCAGCATCGAGATGACTTTTAACAATCTCATCGATCGTCGCTTGACCGGAATCATGCATGACCGCTTCAAAGACTGCCGAAAATTGACTCGGATCCGCTTGAACCGTCTGATACAGACTATTGCTGAGCAGATAACCGATCGTGTAGGGAATGTTGTAGAACGCAAGATTCGGATTGAACAAGTGACTGATGTACATCCATTTATAGCGCGCCGGTTCAGGCAATACCGGACCATAGGCTAACCGTTCTTCCTCTTGCAGGAGTTCACTTAACCGTTCGGCACTGACCGTCCCTTGCTGACGTTCCGCATAAAAACGTTGCTCGAACCGGAACATTCCGGGAACGATGCTGGCATATTTTAGCCCCTCTCGAATCTTGACCTCTAGGAGAGCAAGTACTTCCTCGCGCTCCGTCGTCTCTTTGATCGCAGCATCGAGGACGAGATTCTCCATGAATGTTGAAGCCGTCTCCGCGATACTCGTTCCTTTGACTTGGTTTAAATACGGTTCATCTTGCAGAACATAATTATGATAGGCATGACCGAATTCATGAGCAAGTGTCGCGACGTCTGGATAACTGTCACGGTACGTCATGAAAATCCGGCTCTCTTTGGCAATCGGAAAGGCAGCGCAGAATCCGCCTTCCGCTTTTCCGGGACGATTCTCCGCATCGACCCATCCCTCGTTAAACACGTTTTCAGCAAAAGCACCGAGCTTTGGATTCAACTGTTTGAATTGTTTGCTTACGATTGCCTGTGCCGTCTCAAACGGAACATGCCGCGCAGAGCGGTACGTGCTCGTCTCAAAATCATGCCATTCTCCCGTCACCTGCTCTGCCTGGACAATCTTGCGGGCATAATAGGCGTGAAAGAGGTCTCGGTGCTGATCGAGTGCTTCGATCATCGCTTGTAAGCTCGCTTCTGAGATTCGGTTCTGCTCAAGCAACTCTGTCAATGGTTGCTCCCAGTTCCGCATCTTGTAGGATTGCAATCTGAAGCCGGAGATCCGGTTCAAGATCGTCGCAAACAAATCAGCTTCTTTGGCACAAGCGGCGTCAACTGCAGTTGCTGCCGCTAGACGAGCCGAACGACCAGGCGCGAACATCGCTTCATGCAATCCTTGACCGATCGTGACTTGCTTCCCGTTCAAGTCGACCCGTAACGCCACAAAACGCTGATCGTAAAGTTGTCCCCAGCCTTGGAACCCGTCCACACCGAGATCCTGTAACAATTGTTCTTGAACCAGTGGTGCACGACGGGACTGAATGTCACGGCGTTCGTTTAAGAAAAAGGCGTACGGTGAATCCGTAACGAGCGCTTCCCACTCTTCTTGTGACAGTACTGCGATCTTTGTATCGAGTGCTGCCACTTCGCTGCGTACCATCGCTTGGACGACTTCGATCTCTTCAAGCAATGGATGGACTTCTACGCGCGTGACATCTTCAGCGTACAGACAATAAATGAAGTCACTCCATTCTTCGACGTCGCGCGCGACTTGCTGATAACGCTCGACCTGTTCTGCCACATCAATCGGCCGATTCGACAATGCTGTTTGTATGGAAGCGATGCCTGCTTTGACGTCATCAATCGTATAGAGTGTTTCTAATTGCCATCGTGTGTGTTGCATGTGATTTCCCCCTTTTCGTGATCTTTCCGTTCTTTCATTCGGGAGGACACTCGACTTCTCCTGTATTTTCCATATAGATACAAAAAACTCCTTCAGTCATTGACTAAAGGAGGACATCATCACAACACGAAGAAGTAGACACATAGGAAATGCGCTAGACTACCGAGTAGTACGAAGATGTGGAAGATTTCATGGAATCCGAGATGTTTAAACGATAAGACACGCGGCTTGAGTCCATAGATGATGCCACCGATCGTATAGAAGATACCACCAAGGAATAATAGACCGATGCCGAGCGGTGATAAGACTTGCGCGAGTGGTGTGATCGCAAATACCATGATCCAGCCCATTCCGATGTAGAGCGTCGTCGATAACCAGCGTGGACTGTTGAACCAGACTAATTTGAAGGTAATTCCGGAAACAGCAATCAACATGACGATGCTAAACAAGACCCAACCCGTCGGACCATTCAGACTGACAAGACAAAACGGTGCGTAGGAACCGGCAATCAACAAATAAATCATCGAGTGATCCAATCGTCGCCAGATCGCAATCGCCCGGTCGCTCGCAAGGACCATATGATACGTTGCCGAAACAGCATAGAGTGCCATCATGCTGACCCCAAAAATAATCGCTGCGACGATGGCAAGTGATGCTCCACGTTCTAACGATGCTTTAATGACGAGTGCGAGTAATCCGACAAAAGCAAAGACAGCCCCTCCCAGATGTGTTAATCCATTAATCGGTTCTCTCATATAAGCTTTCACTTTCGTTCCCCCTCTGATATGTAGTTTTGAATACTACATGGCGTTATATACATATTCTATCATATGATGAAGAAGTAGAAAGTCCTATTTTAACGATTTTGGAGGTTTTTTTATGACACGTTCTGACGACACGAGACATGATCGTCAATTACAGCTTGCAGATATCCCGAACATTGATCTTTATATGGATCAAGTCATCCAACTGTTTGAGCGGACATTCGAGGAAACGACGCGGAATACGGATGAGACAATCTTGACGAAGACGATGATCAACAATTATGCCAAAAAGAAATTATTTTTTCCAGTCACGAATAAAAAGTATACGAAGGAGCACTTGATTTTAATTAGCTTGATTTATCAGTTGAAAAGTTCGTTTTCGATCAATGATATCAAGACGATCCTAACGCCCTTGAACGAAGGCATCGAACAGAATCAACTCGATCTTGAAGACTTTTATCGCACTTACCTTGAACTGACAGAACGAAATACAGCCCGTTTCGTCACCGAACAAGATGCTCTTACCGCCTCGACGACCGATCCACTGGAACAGATTTTAGCGCTGGCTCATATGAGTAATCTGTACCGGCGTGCAGCGGAACAATTGATCGATACCCAACTAAAAAAATAAGATAACGCTTTCACTGCGTGATACACTATAAGAAAAAACAGAGGAGGAACAGTCATGGAGATGGCGACGACTTTCTTGCGACAACTGAATCATATCGCCCCAGAATTCAGAACGTATCAGGACGGTATTCTCATCGAATTGGCATTCGACCGGACGATCGGAACGGAGCAGGTTTCCGCAAGTGTATTGCTTGAGACAGCAGATGACTTAAAAATACGCTTGCGTACACAAACCACCCAGGCATTATTGCTTGCTTCGAAGATTCATGCCTTTGACGCCCACACACCGAGCCGCATCGCCGAGATGATGTCGCTTCACGGCTATTTTAAATCGCATCGCTTGTCGCATCCCTTGAATGCCTACTCTACTGCCCTGTTCATCAGCCGTCTTACTCCACAGGACGCGGTACTTGAACGAACGGTACAATTATACACACGCCTCAAAAAACAACATCGGTTCATCGTGTCACCGCTATTGATTTCTTTCGTCTATTTTCACGCTACGACACGCGGTGAGTTAGACGAACTCGCCTCGCGTATCGAAACGGTCTATCAACGACTCAAACGACGGTTCGGACGCGCTCAACAGACGTATGTCGTCGCCTTGATATTCGCTTTATTGCCTGAAGACGATTGGGATCGCTATATCGCACAAGTGGAGTCATCCCGTAAGATACATCGTAAGCATCGTGTCCCGCTGTCATTCCACGGCATGCTTGCGTTACTCGGTGATCCCAATATTCATGCTTCGGCACTCCAACAGATGGCAGAGGCGTTACGCTCCGATTTACATTTTAAATACCGGAAAGACTTAGTCTATTTGACAGCAATCCGATTGTATTTAAGTCAACAAACGATCCTGCAACAGCTCTTCCCATCTTCGATTCTCCCACCGGACGGCACCGACGCGATTCCGTTCTTACTCTTCCCTGTTGATTTGACCGACACGTCCCATGCGACAGACGGCGGGATCGACGGAGGATTTGATGGTGGAAGTGATGGCGGTGGGGGTGGCGAGTAATCTTTTACTCCATCAAAAAAAGGCAATCGATATCCAGCATTTCTGCCGGACATCGATTGCCCTTTATTTTAGTCATTCTTAACCTTGTTGGTTCTCTTCATCGGATGGCTCGACATCGCCATCTTCATCAGAAGCGTGCGACAAATCGGGTGCCTCTTCACTTGAAGCTTCGTCATCTGGTCGTTCTGTTTTCTCAGCTTCTTGATCTTGATGCTTCGTTTCTTTTTCATCCTTCGATTTTTCCGGAACCTCCGTATTGTCTTGCGGGTCACGTCCGGCAATCTCATCCTTCGTCATCCGGTTTCCTGAAGTAATCGGGTCCGTCTCTTTATCATGTTGATCAGCCATTTGGCATCCCCCTTAAAATGTACTTGTTCCACATTTTAATGTATTCCCGACTGAAGAACGGTTAAACCTCAGCACGCCCTCGAACGATGTCCTCGATGAGTAATTGTTCAATCGGCTGAGGGTGATGGACCTCGTAGCCTTGCACATAAAGTTGCTCATCCAACACTTGAATCTGTTGCAATTGCGCCGCGGTCTCGACTTCCTGAATCACGAGCGCGATGTTTAACGTCGACGTCAAGGAATGAACAGAGCGAATCATCGAACGCTCTAACTGATTTTGAACGAGTCGACGTGTAAAGATTGGATCGAGCTTGACTGCTTGGACCGGTAAACGCAATAACGAATTAAGTGACGCGTAGTGACTACCGAAATGATCGACCGTCAGACGGTAGCCTGCTTGGCGCAGCTGCTCCAAACGTTTCATTGCAAAACGACGACGCGTCTGCAATACTTCCTCCCGGATTTCAAGAATGAGTCGTTCGCCCGGGAAATACGATTCTTCTGTCAGTCTAAGTAATTCTGAAAAGAGTTGATCCGACTCGAACTGGCTTGCCGATAGATTGACTGCGACGGAAATCTTACGTCCAAATGTCTCCTCCAAGCGCCGTTGATCCAGGATTGCCTGACGGATCGTAAATCGACCGATGTCTGGGAAAATCTCCATCTTCTCGGCAATCGGAATAAAATCCGTCGGACTGACGAACCCAAGCACAGGATGATTCCAGCGTAGAAGCGCTTCAACCGCGACGTAGCGTTCTTGTTTCGCATCAACGATCCATTGATAGTAGAGCTCGAATTGTCCCCGTTCTAGTGCATGCGAAAGCTCTGATTCAAGAACTGATGCAAATGGATGCTGTTCCGCCTTCCGATTTGGATTAACAAATGAGGTTCGCTGTTTCCCCTCGTGTTTGACTTGTTGCATCAAGGCTTCTGCTGCATAGATTTGTATCTGGCGACTTGCCATATCACCGGTCAGAAGACTGACGCCAGATGATGCCGTCACCTGAATCGGTTCGGCTGCAACACCAACGATCGGTTGCTCAATCGCTTCCGTGACGATGCGAGCGTAATCTTCCGCATATTGTTCGAATTCCTGTTCCTGTTCAAGTGCTGCTAAGACGACGAATTCATTCCCATCCATTCGACCGACGACATGATTCGGTAAAGGAACATATTTCAGCCGATTCGCGATTTCGCGTAGCACTTCGTTCCCTGCCCGGTATCCATGCGTCGCATTGATCGCATGGAAACGATCGAGGTTCAACACCATTAAGAAAGCAGGATGAATCGTCACACTTGAGATCAGTCGATTCATGTACCGTTCGTTATAGACATCTGTTAGCGCATCCTTGATGACATACGTTTCGACGTTGATCGATTTACTAATGATATCCGCATACCGCTCGACGAGCGCGATATCCTGCTCCTTGAAGTCGAATGGTTGATCATCAAAGGCACATAATGTCCCGATTTTTTCATTTTCCGCATTTTTGATCGCTACTCCCAAAAAGCTACCGTTCCCAAGAGCTTTCGTGACCGGATGATTGACGGTCAATGGATCGTTGAGCAATTCATTGATCGAGAGCTTCCCGTCCGTCTCATCGACGACCAGCTTACAGAGGACATGTTGGAAGACATGGGTCGAGCCTTCTTCGATCAACTGACGTTCTTGATTGATTGCCTTGACGACAAAGTTGCTATATGAATCATTTAATGCAAAAAACAACGTGTTGACGCCAATCCGTTCACTAAGTTTTTCAAGAATCTCTTCGACGAGCGGATGCAATGCTTCATAACGAATGTGTGAATTATTCACCGTGTCTTCCTCCTTTCTGAGTCTGTAGTCGGTCATGCGTCGAGCGGGAGTTGAATGATGAAGGTACTGCCCTCTCCTTCCGTTGATTGGACGGAGATAGCTCCACCATGATCAAGCACGATCATCCGACAAATCGCGAGTCCTAAGCCCGTTCCACCGATTTTACGTGTATCCGAGTTATCTGCTCGGTAAAACTTATCAAAGATGTAAGGAAGCGCTTTTTCTGGAATACCAAGCCCTTCATCTGAAATCTCAATTCGTAATTGATCTGACTGGTTTGATCCTTTGATCCGAATCTCGCCGCCTTCGGGCGAATATTTAATCGCGTTCATGATCAAGTTCGTAAACAGTTGTTTCATCTTCTCACTGCTGGCTGAAATCGTATAGGATCCCGGACTAAATTGGACACTTATGCGATGTGCGCGACTCGCAAGATCGAACATCGGCTTCATCTCGAACATCAATTGTTTTAAATCAAGTAATTCTTTTTGTGTTCCATGTGTCGAGTCTTCCCCTTTTTGAATTTCCAGGATGTCATTGATCAATTCCGCCAATCGAACGGTTTCCGAATGAATCGTCTGCAAATAGCGTTTCTGCCGATTCGGATCGACTTCTCGTTTCATCAATAACTCCGTGAAGCCCATGATCGAAGAAAGCGGTGTCCGCAACTCGTGCGAAACGATCGAGACGAACTCTGCCTGCTTAAGATCGAGCTCCTTGTCTTTCGTCACGTCACGTAAGACAAGCATCATCCCCCATTCAACGTTCGCAATTGCAATCCGCTCAGCATAGGCACTGAGCAACAAGTTCCCCCGGAATGCCGATAACTCGATCGTTTCTCCCGGAATATCCCCGTTCATCAGTTGACCGATGTAATCATGAAGTGCTTCCGGCTGATCGACATGTTCAAACAGAGACGTCGCCCGTTCATACGCGTGACGGAACCCTTGCGCCTGATTGACGAGCTTTGGTGGAAACATATTCAATAAGGCCTGGTTCGCATAAATCTGCTCCCCACTACTCTCGATATATAGGACAGCTTCCCGAATCGAATCAAGTAGCTGATACGTCTTGATTTTTTCATGCTCCATTTGATGGAACAGGAGATGGCGTTCAAGCGTCATCCCAAGTTTTCGTGATAGATCAAGTAAATCCCCGACTTGTTCTAAATTGAACTGGGCGAAGGGATGGCGGATGTATAGCAGTCCGACGACTTGTCCGTTGCTTGGAGACTGTACGGGAATTGCTGACTCGAACTGGTCGCCGAGTGGCAATTGGACCGATTTACGCATGACGAATGCGCGACGCAAGACCGAATATTGATCGAGATCTTTTTCGATCAGCTCCATATCGTCGATCCCTTGTGCGACGAAATGATTTAACTGCTCCCGCCGGTACAAAAGGATAGCTCCTTCTTCTACCTCAAGCAGTTGCAACAAGATCATCAAGACAGTCTCGCAGGCTGCTTCAACATTTTGTGTCGCCAACGCTTCCATGATTTCATTGCGTTGCTTCAATTTCACTTCGACTTTTCGTAAATCCTGTTGTAATCGATTGATTTCACGTTGATCGAGTGATGTGAGTCGTGCCTCAGTTGATTCCGGAACCGTTCCTTGGCGCAATCGGTAAGGACGATCCTTCGAGTGGTCGCGTAAAATTCGTTTCAACGTGTATCCTCCTTTCTGATTTCATTCATGCTTCAAATTATATCACGGTCCGTACCGTATCAACAGTCCAACACTACCTTCCTTACATGCTGGTTAGCACTAATGTACGAAATGATTCTTCAAAGGAACGGTCCGCATCGCGCGTCCGTTTTTTCGGTCCTTTCGTACGCCCGCCTGCTCGTCGGATTTGTTGTCCGACATGGCGAGTGTGGAGCAATAGATCGATATTGTCGTTCGTGAACTGGCGACCATTTTGATCGATTGCGAGTCCGCCTCGTGCTAAGATTAGTGCTGCCAAACCAAAATCCTGGGTCACAACGAGATCGCCACGTTTCATCCGATTGACGATCGCATAGTCGACGGCATCTGGTCCTTGTCCGACGGTAATCGTCGTCGCTCCTTCTCGGATCACCTGGTGTGCCGTATCACAAACTAAAAAGACGTCACGTCCCTGTCGGTGTCGAATGACGAGATCGACAACGGGACATCCGTCCGCATCTACGAAAATAGACATTTGAATCCTCCCTTATTGTTTCCACTATCAGTGTCACAAATCGAAAGATTTTTTGTCAAGTCGCGCTTCCCATTTGACCGTCTCTTCGTTCTTCAGGACAATAGAAAAGAGAGGATGTGTTGAAATGAACGCTGCGACGTTCCAATCTTTTTACCTGTTATTGAAAAAAACGAAACCACCGGTCGGTTTATTATCTGCCGCTGTTTCCGTCTCTGTCATCCAAGCGCTGGCTGCGCTCGCCATTCCTTGGTTCTTAAAGACGTTGATTGATGGTTTTACTGTCGATCGACTGACACCACAATTGATCAGTCTATTTGTAATCGTTTTCGTCGTTCAAGTCGTCGCGAACGCTTTATCGATCTATTGGTTACAGATCGTCGGTCAACGGATCGTCGCCAATTTACGAACGCTTCTATGGAAGCGTCTGTTAACGCTATCGATTCCGTTCTATGATGAGACAAAATCCGGTGAGCTCGTCTCACGACTTAATAGTGACGCAACGACACTCCAGCAATTGCTATCGGAACAACTCGTTCGTTTGCTGACGTCACTCGTCTCAATCATCGGAGCAATCACGATCCTATTCTTCCTCGATTGGCAAATGACGCTTGTCATGGTCATCGCTGTCCCCGTGACCTTGTTGATCATCATTCCGCTCGTCCGCAAACTACACAAGATTTCTCGTGAGACTCAGAAGGAACTTGCAGGATTATCCGGTTTTTTTGCCGAGATGCTCGGTGAGGTCCGACTCGTCAAATCACAAGCAACAGAAGACTATGAGCTGGGGCGAGGAAAAACTCGGATTGAGAACTTATACGGGTATGGTGTAAAGGAAGGACGAATTCAAGCCCTCTTGTTGCCGATCTTTAACGTCACTCTAACGACGATGTTGATCCTGATCATCGGTTTTGGTGCCTACCGCGTTTCGACGAACCAGATCACGGCGGGTGAACTCGTCGCCTTTTCGCTCTATTTGTTCCAAATCATGACTCCGCTCGTGACGATGACTGAATTCATCACGAAGTTACAGAAAGCACGCGGTGCGACAGAGCGAATCATCGAGCTTCTCGATGAATCACCAGAAGCAGCTGGAACGCTTGTAGCATCTCGTCCGTTTACGGACGTGACGGTCGAACACTTGTCATTTGGATACAATGAGACGTCGATCTTACAGAATGTCAGCTTTACGTTACCACGCGGCAAGACGACAGCGATCGTCGGTCCGAGCGGCTCTGGTAAAACGACATTATTTGCGTTACTTGAGCGATTTTATCAACCGACGTCAGGACAAATCCGACTCGGAGATCAACCCATTTCTGATTTGACGTTATCGTCTTGGCGACAGGCAATCGGATATGTCGCGCAGGATTCCCCCGTCTTATCAGGAACGATTCGTGACAATCTCGTCTACGGTCTGACAGATGACATCAGTGAAGACAAAATCCGTGCGGCTGCACGGATGGCGAATGCCGATACGTTTATCGAACGATTCCCGGAAGGTTATGCGACTGAGATTGGAGAACGGGGTGTCAAACTGTCCGGTGGTCAACGCCAACGAATTGCGATTGCACGTGCACTCCTCCGTGATCCGGAAATTCTGTTGCTTGACGAAGCGACATCCAGTCTCGACTCCGAGTCGGAACGTGTCGTTCAAGAAGCACTCGAGCGATTAATGGTCGGACGGACAACGTTTGTCATCGCCCATCGTCTCGCGACGGTCCGTCATGCCGATCAAATCATCGTTCTTGAAGATGGTCAGATTTCAGGTATCGGGACACATGATCGACTTGTCGTCGACAATCCATTGTATAATAAGCTCGTAACGCAACAATTCATCGGCACGGAACGTGCAAGGGGGAATCACGTATGAAGACAGTCGGTTTCATCGGATTAGGTGTCATGGGACAAGGCATGGTCCGCAATCTGCGTAAGGCAGGTTTTACAGTCAAAGGATACAATCGCACGAAAGAGAAAGGACTCGTCCTTGAAGCAGATGGTGTCGAAATCGTCGATACGATTCAAGATGTCGTCACGGATGTCGACGTCGTCATCTCGATCGTCGGTTATCCGCAAGACGTCAAGCAGATCTACTTCGAAGACGGCATACTCGATCATGCGACACCAGGAACGATTCTGATTGATATGACGACGTCTAGTCCGGCTCTTGCTGAACGAATCGCGCAGGAAGCGACAGCACGCGGTCTTCAGGCACTTGACGCACCTGTCACGGGCGGTGATCTCGGTGCGAAGAACGGAACACTCGCGATTCTCGTCGGTGGTGAAGAAGCGGCTTTCGCACAAGCGAAGCCATTATTCGAGGCGATGGGGAAATCGATTTCACTCTTCGGTGGTCCTGGTAAAGGACAATCGGCGAAGCTCGCGAACCAAATCGCAATCGCCGGATCGATGATTGGAACAGCGGAGATGTTGTTGTTCGTCACACGATCCGGAATCGATCCGACACAGTTCATCGAGACGATCAAATCTGGTTCTGCCGGTAGCTGGAGTCTTGAGAACTTGATTCCGCGCGTCATCGCCGAAAACTACTCACCTGGTTTCTTCGTCAAACACTTCATCAAGGATATGCGCCTTGCCCTCGAACGCGGCGCTGAGATGGGTATCGCGACACCTGGTCTTGCACTCACGAAAGACTTATATGAACAACTTGCTGAGCTGGGTCACGCCGATTCCGGTACACAAGCGCTTTATCTATTGCTCGCTGAGCGTTCACGCGCTTCGGTGGAATAAGCAAAAGCCTGTACGCTACGTCTACTGACGTAATGTACAGGCTTTTTTACGTTCATCCCTTAACGGAACGGGTTGGTTTCAAGCGTTCATAGAAGTGTGCCATCGTCGTATCGAAGTATGGCGTCAAGAAGATGACACCGACTGTACTAAGTAGTGCGAGGATCCCCCAGCCGATGAAACTCAAGTAAAGTATGATCAGTTCACGCTTATGCCCTTTCATCATCCGGCGGCTTTCACCAAGTACTTGCCAAAACGATAATTCCGGTCGATCGACTAAAATATACGGAACGAGACGATATGCTAGGTAGAAGTATAGTGCCGGTAAGATCAAAAATGATCCAACATAGACCAATACCGTTACAATCGCATATGCGGCAATCGTCCGGAAAGCACGTCGAAACGAAGAGAATCCTTCGAACAGTGTTCCGATTCCTGCAGACTCCCCGCGGGTGAAGCGTAAGTAAGCAATCGTTCGACCAACTGTCACTGGAGCCAGGACGATCGTGACGACCATGTTCAGTGCGATGAATCGAACCATACTATCAATGTCATCTTGGTCAAATGACATCCGGCTTGCAGCGAGCGCAAAAATAAGGAAGTAGATGATCGAGATGCTTAATCCGACCAACCATTGTCCTTTTAACGTACCAAGAGCAGCTTGTTTCAATTGTTTAGGGTTCATGTCGTACTCCTTTATATCCACTATTTCCACTTTTGATTTTAGCCCAGTTCCTTTGAAAAACCTAGTTCTCCCACTCTGCTTTTCATCTGCTTGAAGCGAATCGTCGAAAAGTCGTCACGAGCGCATGAAAAAAATCCATTTCCCTCATCTCAACAGATCAGAAAAATGGATTGATTCACTCGATGATCATCCTAGGAGTCGTGTCAACGCCTCAACGTGTTCTTTTTGAATGGCACCGTCTTGTAAGACCGCCGATCCTACATGCAGCTCGGACGCCTTCGTTGCTTCAAGAAGTGCCTCTGCATTTTCAAGTGTGATGCCGGATCCTGGTAAGATGATCAAGTCCGGATAGTCTGCAATCAAACGTGCGATCGTCTCTTTACCTTCTAGTGCCGTCGCTTGACCACCTGACGTCAAGATCCGGTCGACTTCTGGAAAATCAGCGAGTACTTCTGCCGCTTCAAGAATATCACGACTACTGTCGATTGCTCGGTGGAACGTCAATGACAGTTCCCCTTTATGTTTGATGATGCGACCGAGGAAACCTTCGTCGACACGACCGTCTGCTGTCAATGAGCCGACGACGATCCCGGCTGCACCGAGTTCACGGATCAAGTCAATATCCGTGATGATTGTCTCCTCATCTGATTTCGAGTAGACGAACGATTTGCTATGTGGTCGCACGAGGACGTGAACCGGAATCTCGACCGTCGAGACGACTTGACGGATCAGTCCGTAGCTCGGCGTCAATCCCCCTTCGGATAATGCGGAAACGAGCTCGATCCGGTCCGCTCCGGCTTGTTCTGCTGCGACCGCTTCTTCTACGGTCGATGTAATGATTTCTAACATGATACATCCCTCCCGCATCAGTGTATCATGAGACGACCATCCAGTTCACGCGTTCGTTGAACAGTTTCATCTCCCATGATGGCGGATAGGAAGCTGGGCTGAGGACGATTTTCGCGCGCCGGAACTCTGCCACCTTATATTTTCGGTTTCCTTGGAACTCGTCATTGGCTAAGAAGGCGTAGACATCTTTTGTGCAACTAATGACCGCTTTTTGGATAAGTGACGATTCGATATCATCACTGACGAAGCCTCGCTCAATCTCAGCACCATCAAACGATAGGAAACAGGCATCAAAAGCATAGGCATCCAGTGCTTGCAATACCTCGACCCCGACCGTCTGTCCGTATGCATCGACTGTTCCGCCTAACAATCGAATTTCCCCAGTGAACGGTCCCGTCTTACGGCACTGCTCCAAGTGACTGGCGACGATCAGTGAATTCGTGACAATCGTCGCGTTTCCCGTTAAATAAGGTAACAAATGCTCGACCGGTTCTCCCCGTCCGAGAAAGATACAGGAATAGTCACTGAGCCACCCTTTCGCATAGCGCGCTAAACGGCGGGACAGCTGATCCGTTCGCCGTGAGATCGGCGTCTCCCGTTTTCCTCCTTGATAGATAGCACCGCCATAGACACGCTTCAATTGACGTTCGCGTTCCAACTCCTCTAAGTAGCGTCGTACCGTTTCTCCCGAGACATCGAGACGTTCGATCAAATCCTTCGTCATGACTTTCCCTTCCTCTTCCAGCCATTCCATGATGCGTGATTTCCGCTCTTCTCCTAATAACGACACGTGCGCTTCCCCCTTTACAGACCAGTTCTAGTTCTAGTGTAGCGAACGTCTGTAAAGGTCTTGTAAATCCGATGTAAATAAACGTGTAGTTCCTATGAAATGTCGTTGAATTCGTCCGTTATCCGACTCTTTCATCAAACGAAAGACGCGCCTGCCTCTCAATGAGTGAGAGGCAGACGCGTCATTAGTCGTTCATTCAGATGATTTTTTTGCAAAGAGTGGAATCTTAGACTCTGTTCCTTGGCGAATCCGTTGGATGTTATCACGGTGCTTGAAGATGACGAACAACGCAAGAACCGTAAAGAACGTCGGAACGATCCAATCGTTCGTCAAGACGCCGATCGTGATCGACACGACAATCCCGACACTTGCTGCGACGATCGAACTGAGCGAGACCATCCGGCTCAGGCGAAGTGTCGTCAAAAAGGATACGAGCAGAAAGATGAAGAGAATCGGACTCGTCACGAGCAACATCCCACCAGACGTCGCGACTGCCTTTCCGCCCTTGAACTTTGCGAAAATCGGATAGATATGACCGACGACAGCCGCTAATCCAGCAAACAGCGGATGCACATCCGCGCCCATCAAGATCGGAACAAGGCTCGCGACGGCTCCTTTTCCAAGATCACCGATCAAGACGATGATTCCTGCCTTTTTCCCCAAGACACGGAACGTATTCGTCGTTCCGAGATTCCCGCTACCTTGTTGACGAATATCGATTCCGTGTCCCCATTTCCCGACAAGTAATGCGAACGGAATCGAACCAAGCAGATAGCCAAGAACCAAAATCCCTATGATTTCAATCATAGTCAACCTCCAACCTCTTAGTGACCGACTTTCATATATTCCTCAAGAGTCTGTCCGTTATTTTTAATTTGTGTCGCGACATCGACTCCGACATAACGAATGTGCCATGGCTCATACGTATAGCCCGTCCGTGACTGGAAATCACGGTCGTAACGAACGATGAAGCCGAACTTCGCTGCGTTATTCGCGATCCATTTTCCTTCTTTCGTATCACCAAGAGCGGCTGTTAATCCATTACCTACACTTGGTGACGAAATATCAAAAGTGAGACCTGTCTGGTGTTCACTGTGACCAGGGCGTGCTGAATATTGATCAGCAGCTGCCTTGCCGTCACGTGCGACATAATTATTATACAATACTTTTTGACGTGCGCCGGAACGGAATCCGCTGACAGCGTTCAATGTCACGCCTTCTTTTTTAGCAGCAGCGAACATCTTTTCCATCTGTTTCGCAGCTGGTGCTCGCATGTAGCTTTGTTCAAGTACACCCGAATAGGAGAAGCTGACGTTTGGAACGACGAGATCCGACGGCTTGTAGTCGATTGGCAAGCTATACTTCTTGTTGACGACGACGAGCATTCCAAGCGAAAGATCGGCTTTGGCATCTGCTGATTTATCGACGTCTGGCGTCTCATCTTCTGGTTTCGATGGTTTTTCCTGCTCTGGATCCTGAGACGAACTATCCGGTTTATCCGTCGATTCGTCCTTTTTGTCTTCTGTTTTGTTCTCTGCTGCAGGTGTATCATCTTTCTTTTCTGTTTCATCCTTCGTTGCCTCATCCGAAGATCCTTGGTCCTCTTGTGTCGTCTCATCGGATGATTTGTCTTCAGATGACTTGTCTTCTTGTTTTGCATCTTCTGACGTATCGTCTTTCGTTGTTTCATCTGTTTTGTTTGTTTCTTCTTTGTTCGTGTCTTTTGCTGTGTCTTCTTTTTTCGTTTCGTCTTTTGTTTGTGTTGTCTCATCTGATTTCTGTTCAGTTTTCGTCGTATCGTCCGCTTGTTGATCCCCAGGATTACATCCTGCAAGGAGAAGCGCTAACGTACTAACGGTTACGATTTTTTTCATGAGTAAGACCCCTCTTCTTTTTATGCTTCTCTATGTTACCGCTAATTGTTCCATCCGTCGAGCCTACTTCCAACAGATGGACTAAGACCCTACCTTACTTCAGCTTCTTTATTTTCGCAAATGATTCTGACTTTGTCATCGGTCGTTAGTACCAAGTGCTAAATTTTACTGTTCAGGGTGCAAATAAAAAAAGCGGAGCCGATTCAATAAAATCGATCCCGCTATTGTTGTACATCTTCACGCTTCCGTTAAGAGTGCTGCGTCCGTCTCACTCATCTTCTCGTAGATATCGTGCCAGTTCGGGAACACCTTCGGCAAACGAATCGGTCGGAAGTTTTCCTTCTTGACGACGACATGTGTCGTCTTTGCCGATACCGCAAGTTTTCCGTCCGGGTGCTTGACGGTATAAGCGTAAATCGTCCGTAAGCCATCGTAATGATCAATCCAGACCGTGACGACCGCCGTATCACTGTACGTCAACGAGCGCTTATAATCGAGATTGACATTCGTAACCGGGGAGACATAACCCGCATCTTCCATCTCCTTGTAATTAAGACCCAAGGACTGGATTAACTCTGTCCGTGCCAGTTCCAGATAGACGAGATAGTTCGAATGATAGACGATGCCCATCATGTCCGTCTCGGCGTACCGAACAGGTATTTCAATCGTGTGCATGTAGCTTCCCCCTTAAAAATCCTCTTTTTCAAGATAGGACCATTCTGAACCGGATAAGCTAACTTTGTCAATTAATCGCATCGATTGTTTCGCAATCGCCTGTTCGACAATCGTGATCGCCGCCCGTGCGTTTCCGTTCGGAACGACATCGATTTTCTCAGTAAGCGTCTGTCGCGCGTCCTCCGTCAGCTCATATCCGAATCGTGCCGCATATCCTTCAATGATTTGAATCAACTCGTCTGGCGAATAATTTGGGAAGTGGAACGACCGCTTGAAGCGCGACTTCAATCCCGGATTACTCGCGAGCAAGGCGTTCATTTGTTGCTCGTAACCTGCAAGAACAACAACGAGATTGTCTTGATGTTTCGTCATCTCATCCACAAGCGTATCGATGGCTTCCTTCCCGAAGTCATTTGCTCCACCGTTTAACGCATAGGCTTCATCAATGAATAAGACACCACCCAGCGCGTCTCGAATCGCGTCGCGTGTCTTTTGCGCGGTCTGTCCGACATATCCGGAGACGAGGTCCGCTCGGCTGACGACTTTCAAGTGTCCGCGTTTTAAATAGCCGCATTGTCGTAAGACATCGGCATAAAGCTGAGCGACAGTCGTCTTACCGGTACCACTATTGCCGCTAAAGACCGCATGCAGTTCGACCGGTAATACCTTATAACCGGCTTCACGACGGCGTTTTTGCATTGATAATAAGGCTTCGATCTGTTTCAATTCATCCTTTAGATCAGACAATCCGACGAGCGAAGCGATCCGTTCTTCCACCGTCGCGTCCGGTTCTTGCACCATCTCGAAATCTTCTTGTTCGAGTAAGGCAAAGTCTTCGTGACTGGCACTCTCTCCAAGGCTTGCTCCCTTCTTGAAGATCGCATCAAGCACGATATTGCGAACCGCCCGTCCGTTTCCGAAACTCGCGTCGACGCGCTCCCGCTCGAGCCGACCGAGCAACGCCCGCTCTGCTTGTTCCGTCAAGACGTAATCATTTGCCGTCGCAATCGAGCGTCCGATCGCGAGCAGCTCTTGATCCGTATAGTCTGCAAGCAGATAATGATTCGATTCCGGGAAACGGCTTCGTAGTCCGGGATTTGCCTTTAGGAAATCACGCATCTCTTCCGGATAACCAGCGAGGACGACTGCAAACCGTCCCGCATATTCCCCACTCGTCATCGCAGCGACGAGCGTATCGATCGCTGCCTGCCCATAGTCGTTCCCACTTTGTCCGGCACGCTTTAAGGCGTAGGCTTCATCGATGAAGAGTACACCTCCGACAGCTTCCCGGACCTTGCTCATGACTTGTTCTTCCGTTTGTCCGACGAAGGCACCGACGAGCGACGAACGATCCGTCTCGACGACTTCCGGGCGTTCGAGTAGTCCGAGTTCATGGTAGATCTTCGCCATCAAACGGGCAAGCGTCGTTTTCCCGGTTCCTGGGTTCCCCATGAAGATCATGTGTAGCGATGGTTGATCACTTGAACGATAGCCGTCTTCCGACCGTTTTTGTTGGTACTTCAAAAACCGATACATGTGGTGGACCCGTTGTTTAATGTCTTCGAGACCAATCATCGCGTCGAGTTCCTCGAGTGCTGATCGTTCAACTTGTTTGCTTTCGACGGGAAGTAAGGCAACGACACGCTTAAGATCCTGAATCGTCGTCGTTTTCAATTCCGTCATCTCACGGAATGCTTCTCGGGAATAGAAGCGTTCTTGTAAGCTGTCGACGAACGTCTGCGCCGTCTGCTCGAGCGTTGCACTCGAACGTAACAATGCCGTTCCAGCATCGAACAGTTCCGTCCAGCGTTCGGCATCTAGCCGACGAAGTCGTTCTGTCAGTTCGACGATTTGATCCGTCTCCTCGACGATTTGGCTCGCTTGGAGAATCAGTTCCTTTGTCGCAGATCGTTTCGCGTTCGCATTGTCCGTCTCACGGATCGTCGGGAACGTATGCGCGACGAGACGCTGATACGTACTTTGTAGTTGTTGCTCCGTTAATAACTGCTCAAGACGTGCTGGCAAGCGACCATGCTGACGGATTTCTTGCATCCAGCTCTCAGCTAAGGCGTCCAGTCGTCCTGTCATGATATAGCGATGCTCGACAAGTAACGCTAAGATACGGACGAGTGCTTCCGTTTCTCCAAGTAGCCGACTACTTTGGGCATAACGTAGCGCAAGCACCTCCTCAACTTTCGCGCCCTCTTCCCACGCCTTGATTTGATTGAACATCTCCTCTTTCGAGAATGCTTCCATGTTGAACCTCCTGCGTCTCGAAAAAACCGACTTTGTCCGCTACCGTTTCGTAGCGTCATCGCCGGTCGTTTCTTGTTTATTTTGCTTTTAGCCATTCCTTATCGAACGTATCAATTGTCTCAAAACTCTTCATCTTGACAGAGTAGAACAATTTACCATTATTGCGTGATTCGGCACCGAGGACTTTCGAACGGTCAGATGCGACATAATACGTCGCTTGTTCCTGGTTGTTTTCTTTATCGAAGATCGATGGATACTGTTTGATCCATTCTTCAGGAACCGTGCTCGATGGTTCTTTTTTCACGTAAACGTCCGCAGCCATCCCTGCAATGTCTGCTTCTCCCTCGACTTGTCCAAAGTCTCCTTTTTTAATGAAGGCGAGAATCTGTTCATTGAATCCTCGAGAGAGGAATGGACGCGGCGCACTGACGCTTTTGCCTGCTTTCGTCTCATTGACTAACTTCCCTGTCGCATCATACTCACGGAACATTGTGCCGTTCCAGGTCGCAAGCGATCCTTTTGACGGTCCGTCTACGACTTCTGTCCGAAAATGCCCTTTGTCGTCAAACACGACTTCATATGTCCGGGCTTCGAGCTCATCTTTTTTCGTTGCGAGTTTCTTCTCGACATATTGAATGCGTGTCATCGTATAAAACGGTTTGACCGTTGCGGCTTTTTCATCGCTAGCGGTCTGCGTCTTGTTCAAGAGATAAAAATTGTAGGCAAGGAGGATCGCCATTGCCACGATTGCTACTGCAATCCACGTGCTCGTTCGTTTCGTCATGCCATGTACACCTTCCTAGCTCAAGTCTCTATTCCCTATCATCGTATCGGTTTTAAAGGGGAAATACAAAGGGTTTGTCCAAGATTTCACGATTTCTGAGTAAATTCGTCAGACTTTTGAACAAATTAGAAAACGTTCAGGACGACAAAAAAAGGCGAACCGAATGAATTCGGTCCACCCTTGATTACGTTTACGCTTTCTTCGGCGTCAACGAGACGATCATCGACTCATCGACCAAGTAATAACTATGATGTGGCATTTCACGTAAATAGCCATCCTGAAACAACATCGCACAGTCGACTTGAAACGTTTTGCTATACGGTTTTAACGGAAGTTTTTTCACCCGGTCAAAATAGCGATCGACAGCAACCTGGACATGATCCATCTCATAGACGAGTTCCCGGTCTTTTGCTTCCATGATGGTGAATGTCTCACGCGACATGTAAAACACTTGTGTCGAGCGTGCTTTCAAATACGGCTCCAGCTGTTTCAGGTCGATCCGCTGATCATTATCTAGAAGCACTGTCCGATTCGTCCCTTTCGGTAGTTCAGATTCAAACGCATGCGTCGCTTGTTTGACTTCATCAAGCGTCACGTCACGCATCGGCAACGGTCGATCTTCCTTCGGTTGAAACCACTTCTTGAATCGATTCATCGAATTCCTCCTCTCGTCAAAAAAAGGTGGGGTTTCCCCCACCTTTGATTAGACAACTTATGCTTGTTGGAGACGCTCACGAAGGACCATTGGAAGGATCCCACCGTGACGGTAGTAATCGATGTCGACTTCTGAGTCGAAACGAGCAATCGCTTCGAATTCAGTGACTTTTCCGTCTGCCGCTGTTGCCGTGACTTTAACGATGTCACGTGGACGAACAGACTCATCGATTGCGATACTGATCGCTTCTTCACCTGTTAGACCAAGTGTTTCAGCTGTTGTGCCTGCCACGTATTGAAGTGGAAGAACACCCATCATGACGAGGTTTGAACGGTGAATCCGCTCGAAGCTCTCCGCGATGACGGCTTTGACGCCAAGTAAGTTCGTTCCTTTTGCTGCCCAGTCACGTGAAGAACCCATACCGTAATCTTTACCAGCGAGGATGACGAGACCTGTACCATCTTCTTTGTACTTCATCGCAGCATCGTACATCGCCATCGTTTCGCCTGTTGGCCAGTACGTCGTGAAGCCACCTTCTGTACCTGGTGCGACTTGGTTACGGATGCGGATGTTCGCGAACGTTCCGCGCATCATGATTTCGTGGTTACCACGACGTGAACCGTATGAGTTGAAGTCTTTTGGTGCAACCCCTTTGTTGACGAGGTATTGACCGGCTGGCGTCGTTTTTGAGAATGAACCAGCTGGTGAGATGTGGTCCGTCGTGACCGAGTCAGCGAACTTACCGAAGACACGGAGTCCGTTGAGGGCTTCGACTTGACCCGCTTCCTTCGCGAGGTTCTCGAAGAACGGTGGGTTTTGGATGTACGTCGACTCACCATCGAAGTCGTACTGATCCCCTGTTGGCACGTCAAGGTTGTTCCAACGTTCGTTTCCTATGAAGACTGAATCGTATTCTGCGCGGAAGCTTTCTGGTGTGACGACCGTGTTGATGATCGTTTGGATCTCATCACGTGAAGGCCAGATGTCAGCGAAGAAGACTTCTTGTCCGTCTTTGCCTGTCCCGAGTGACGCGTTCATGATATCGACGTCGACTGTTCCTGCAAGGGCATACGCGACGACGAGTGGCGGTGAAGCCAAGTAGTTCGCTTTGACGAGCGGGTGGACACGACCTTCGAAGTTACGGTTTCCTGAGAGGACAGACGAAACGAGCAAGTCTGAACCAAGGATCGCATCTTCGACAGCGCGGTCGAGTGGACCAGAGTTCCCGATACATGTCGTACAGCCGTAACCGACCGTGTTGAAGCCGAGTTCGTCAAGGTACGTTTGGAGTCCTGATTTCTCGAGGTAATCCGTAACGACCTTCGATCCTGGCGCAAGTGATGTCTTGACGTATTTCGGAACCGAAAGACCGAGTTCGATCGCTTTTTTCGCGACGAGTCCCGCACCGATCATGACGTAAGGATTTGAAGTGTTCGTACAACTCGTGATCGCAGCAATCGCCACATCACCAGTACGCATCTCAACCGCTTCGTCTTCGAACTGAACGACTGCGACTTTGTTCGCTTCTTCTTCTGCAAGACCAAATCCAGCGTTTCCTTGTGGAGCCGTCAACGCTTTTTTGAATGATGTATGGACATCCGTCAAATCAATCCGGTCTTGTGGACGTTTTGGTCCAGCAAGCGCAGGAACGATCGTCGAAAGATCGAGTTCGACCGTTTTCGTGAATGTTGGATCTTCGTTTTGTGGCGTGTAGAACAAACCGTTTGCTTTCGAGTAGTTCTCGACTTTTTCGATCAATGCTTCATCGCGACCTGTCAGACGAAGGTACGTCAATGTCTCTGTATCAACTGGGAAGAATCCACATGTCGCGCCGTATTCTGGAGCCATGTTCGCGATTGTTGCCCGGTCAGAAAGTGACATCAAGTGGAGTGATGGACCGAAGAACTCGACGAATTTACCAACGACGTTCTCTTGACGGAGCATTTCCGTTACACGGAGCGCGACGTCTGTTGCTGTCGTTCCTGGGTGCATCTCACCTGTGATGCGAACACCGATGACTTCAGGTACTGGGAAGAATGACGGCTGTCCGAGCATGCCCGCTTCCGCTTCAATCCCACCGACTCCCCAACCGAGGACGCCGAGACCGTTGATCATCGTCGTGTGTGAGTCTGTTCCGACGAGTGTGTCCGGATAGACATCAACTGTACCGTCTGCTGTTTCCTTTTCAAGGACGACAGATGCCAAGTACTCGAGGTTGACTTGGTGAACGATTCCTGTTGCTGGTGGTACGGCACGGTAGTTATCAAATGCTGACGTTGCCCAGCGAAGCAATTTGTAACGCTCTTCGTTACGCTCGAATTCAAGATCCATGTTTTCTGCAAGTGCTCCAGCAAAACCGTAGGCATCGACTTGAACCGAGTGGTCAACGACGAGGTCGACTGGTACTTCTGGGTTGATGACCGATGGGTCTCCACCGAGATCTTGCATCGCTTTACGAAGTGATGCGAGGTCAACGACCGTTGGAACACCTGTGAAGTCTTGAAGGATGACGCGTGACGGTTTGAACGGAACGTCGACATCATTCGAAACTTGAGCTGTTCCCCATTTCGCCAAGTTCTCGACGTGTTCACGTGTGATCGAACGACCATCTTGTTGACGAAGTACTGACTCGAGTAAGACACGAATCGAATATGGAAGGCGTTTGACTTCCGTCAATCCGAGTTCTTCCAATTTTTCAAGACTGTAGTACTGATAATTCTTACCGTTTGCTTCAAACGAACGGCGTGCGCCAAAGACATCTTGCGACACATCTGTTTGCTTCATGGTGATTCCCCCTTTAAGTGTTCACGACATCAAGCCCCTGATACCGCTTACTTGTACAGTTCTATCATAGTATAATATGGATTCCGTTACAATTTGAAAGAACAAAAGACTTTCGATAAGTTTTACTTATTGCCGATATTAAAAAATTATTCTGTTGTCCTGTTTTTTTCATATTTCCAGTCTCGCGTTTCCATTTAGAATGTTCAGGGTACTTAAAAAGTGTAGTACGATATCCGATTCTTGTGGAGGCGTTTATTATGGCGAAATATAAAAGCGATGCAACGCACGTCATTACGACGATTATTTTCAATGATTTAGAAAAAGCGCAAACAGGCTTCGCGATGATCAAAGACCTCGAAGCGATCAAGGAAATCGACATGGACCAGATGGTTCTCGCCAAACGCGACGAAGCAGAGGGGTTCTCTTTCATCGATGCCATTGACTTCACGCAACAGGACCAATCCTTCAAAGGCTCATTGATCGGCATGGCGATCGGTGTCGTCGGAGGTCCGTTCGGTATGCTCGTCGGTTCCGTTGCTGGTTATTTGATCGGTGCGAACCGGGATGAAAAGAACGAACGGGAATCGTTTGATTTATTCAACCGGACGCTGAATCAGATTGATCCCGACCATTACGGTGTCATCTTGATCAGTGAAGTCAACGAAGATTCAGAAGCCGTCAATGCGATCGCCGCTGAACTCGGAGCGACGATTCGCCGGACAGGTGAGACATTACCGGATGGTGCAGTCTAATCAAATCAAAGTTGTCTTCTTTACGTTCTCGTTTTAAACGGGAACGTTTTTTAATTCGTGAATCACCTGTTTTGCTGCCTCCTGCGTCGTGTCAGGATCGACTTTATATAAAGCATTTTGTTGCACGGATATGAGGATGTTTTTGTAGCTGATGATGATAAGATCAGACTGATTCGATAGCTTTTGATTCAGCCCTTTGTAGCCATCACTTGATTGATACTGCATCACGTCATTGCCTATGTATCGATCTATATAAGTAAGATGGATCGCTAACCGCGTATCTTGTTTTTGATTTTCAAAATAAAGTGTCTCTTGTGTCGACGGTGTGTCTATCGTTCCGTCAACGGTTAACCAACGTCTCTTCCCAAAACTCAATGATCGATCTACAGCCGTGAAATCTGAACCTATCGTACTTGCCTGCAACTGAAATTGATCCATCTTCAGGTGTTCATCCATGTACTTGAACAGCTTTTCATACTGAACAGGATGTAAGATAGGATGTTTTGTCTTCTGATTCGTATGAGTAGTAGTTTTGACTTCTACTTTTTTCTGTTCCGTCGTGACCGCCTCATCCGTACATCCTACACTTAAAAATACACTCGAAAATAGGATCGCCATGTTTCTCTCATAGCGCATACACTATCCTCCCCTTTTGAAAACACCCTGACATCACTTTGCCTTAAAGTTGTATAGCGGTTTAATGATCTCGACGACATCGACCGTTTCTTTCGTATTGCGAATGATTTCGTCCATCGGTTTATAGACGAAAGGCGACTCGTCACGCGTCGACGCGACGACAGAACTTGACCAGACATCGGTCATCGTCTTTTCGAATGCATCGAGTTCAACTGTTTTGAACGCTTTAGATCGTGACATGATGCGTCCTGCTCCGTGTGGCGCGGAATAATTCCAATCCGGGTTTCCTTTTCCGACGACGATCAAGGAGCCATCGCGCATGTTCATCGGAATGATTGCCCGCTCGCCGGCTTTCGCAGAGATGGCACCTTTTCTTAAAATCATCGCATCAAGATCAATGTAGTTGTGGATCGTATCGAACTGATCCACTACCGTCCATCCCATCGCCTCGAAAATGACTTCGGTCATCGCTTGACGGTTTAATGCTGCGTATCGTTGGGCGATCTTAAGATCATGGAGGTAACGCTCCATCGTTTCTCCGGAAACAGATGCTAAATCTTTGTTAAACGTAGATCGTTTTTCCTTCAATTGCTGCAAGGTCGCCTGAATATCCGATTCGCGCCCCTGCTGCTTTAATTCCTCAATGATTTGACCCGCATCAAATTGGAAGCGTGCCGTCTCGGCTTCTGCCTGATAATGTTCAGCGATCGTCTTCCCAAGGTTGCGACTGCCGGAATGAATCACGAGATAGCGCTGTCCTGCTGCATCCTGGTTCAGTTCGATGAAATGATTCCCTCCACCAAGCGTACCGATTGATAATCGTGCCCGTGTCTCGTTAAACGGTGCAAGTACTTGATCAAACGGTACCTGTTCTGACAATGGATGGGCTTGCTGGCGTACCGACATGCCACTTGGAACGAGACGCTGAATCGTCGCGTCAAGTTTCGCATAATCGATTGGTTCTTGTTCAGCAAGTCGTGTACATAACATGCCGCAACCGATATCGACACCGACGAGATTCGGTACGACCTCGTCCGTCACATGCATCGTCGTTCCGATGACGGACCCTTTTCCAGCGTGACAATCCGGCATGATCCGAACGCGACTATCTGTCGCAAATTGTTCCTCCAACATGGCTGTTACTTGCTTAATCGTCAGTTCGTCGACGTTGTCCGTGAAAATCTTTGCTTCCCCATATGTGCCTTGAATCTTTTTCATTCGATCGTTCCTTTCTTTCCTGTCCATTTAATTAATCTACTGTTTCTTGCATGATTTCAATGAATTGTTTTGTCAGTGTCGTCGGTCCCGTCTCCGTCAACCAGACGAAGGCTGTCGTACTTGCTGCACCTGACAGGTATGTCTGATGCAGTCCTGCCGTGTCCAGTTCCCGCAACGTACTCTCCGGCAATACGGTCACAGCCTTCCCTTTCCGAACGAGTCCGATTAGTGTCAAGACGTCAGAACACGTCTCTTGCGATACGACACCGAGCCGTTGACTTAATGTCTGAAAGACACCAAGCCCTTCCTGACTTGGAATGATGAGATCCGCTGTCGGATGATCAGGGTGCCAGACTTGATGAAACGGTTCTTCCTCCATCCATTCAATCGAGACGCCTTGCGCATCAATCGGCAAACGGACCAACGCTGCATCAAGTGACCGCTCTTTTAACCGTTCGATGAGCGCACTCGATTCTCCTTGGTGAACTTGTAAGATAATACCAGGATGTCGTCGTTTCATCTGTTCGATCCAGTCAACAAGCCGACTGGCTGATAACGTGTTGACACCAATCCGCAAAATCCCTGTTCGTCCGGCTTCGATGTCGCTTAATTCCATTCGTGTCTCCTGCTCAAACTGTAGCAATGAAACCGCCCGTTCATATAAGCGGTTGCCGCTTGGTGTGATCCGGATTCCGCGCCCTGCCCGCTCGATTAGGCGAACGCTTAACTCTTCTTCCATTCGTCGGATTTGTTGCGTCAAGGCAGGTTGTGCCATCCGTAAGCGCTCCGCTGCCCGTGTGACGGATTGTTCCTCGACGACCGCACAAAAATAGCGATACTGGCGTAAATCCATATTCATCATCTCTTTCATATGTTTTCATGTATAAAGATATATGAATCATAACATCAATCATATGCTATGATGCAGGAATATCTGAAGTTTAAGAAAGGAGCTTTTTCATGAAACAAACGACTTCTACCTTACAGTGGATCGTCTTTTTACTCGCGAACACGATTGCTTTACCAATCGTCGTCGCCAGTCTGTTCGACCTCTCATCAGTCGAAACAGCTGCTCTTGTCCAACGGTCGTTCTTTGTAGGCGGGATTGCCTGTTTCCTACACGGAGCCTTCGGCCACCGGCTTCCGATCGTATCGGGACCTGCCGGATCATGGGTCAGCATCTTCGTCGTCATCGCCGCACTACCGGTCGATTCAAAAACGGCCTTTACGATCGCGATGGCAGCCGTCGTCATTGCCGGTATCGTCCTCATCATCCTTGGTTTGACAGGATGGACGAAGTACTTATTACCCGTCTTCACACCGCTCGTCAGCGGAACGTTTTTGCTCTTATTATGTATTCAATTGACAGGCGTCATGCTTGGTGCCGTCCTCGCCGTCGAGGCAACACGGCTCGCCGGGATCATTACGTTCTTACTTGTGCTCGGACTCAGCCAATTCGGACCGAGTCGCTTACGTCCGTTCGCCTTGATGATCGGGATCATCGTCGGTTGGCTTGTCAGCCGTCCGTCACTTCCTACGTCGTCTAGTTTGTTCGCACCACCGCAAGCGTTACCGTTCGGATGGCCACAGTTTGACGGCAGTGCATTCCTTGTCGCGATTCCGTTCGCGATCTTGCTTGTCGTCAATTTAATTGCCGCTTTAAGTGCCGTCGAAGCAACGCTTCAAAAACAAGGACGTCTGCACCAAGGGTTATCCATCGAAGGCGTCATTCATTTACTCGCCGCTACTTTCTCGACGCTTGTACCGGTGCCTTTACCCATTACGAGCGGGTTCATCGCGCAAACAGGAAGCCGGAAACGTCGTCCGTTCTTGATTGCCTCGCTCGTCATCGCACTGATTGGTTTCTTCCCAAGCTTGATCGGGATCATCGCGACCTTACCGCGGAGCGTTGCGAGTGCCGCGTTGCTTGCGACATTGCCGCACATGTTCCTGATTGCTTGGCAGTCTGCTGAAAGTAACATGGAGAACAGTCGCCGCCGCCATGCGTTTGCGATCAGTGCCGTCATCGGCATCAGTATCTTGTTACAATCAACCGTCATCGCTGAAGTCCTGCCTTTGACGCTTCGTCCGTTCCTAAGTAATGGATTACTCGTCGGAACGATGCTTGTGCTCGGTTTCGAGATCATCGAAAAAGTACGTTCTCGTCGCGCGAAACAAGCGGATCGATTGGCAAGCTAAATGGTATTGTACGACCGGACGATTTCATCGTTCTCGCTTTCCTGTAAGAGTCGAGGATGAACATCTCATCTGTTTATTCATCTAAAAAAGTAGCCTTTTCGATGTGATTCGAAAAGGCTACTTTTTTATCATTTCATTCAATTAAAATCAAAAAGCTATTTTACTCAACGCACTTCCCGCCACCATTTCCGTGTCGTGCTCTCGGGTGTCACACTCTCCCCGATCATTGGTGTCAGAACCGGAATCTCATCGCGTTTTGCTTCCTTGAGCAACCGTTCGACCGGTTCGAACCACGCATGAAACGCGAGGATGAAGGCAGACCAGTGAATCGGCATCAGGACACGACCTTTGACATCACGATGAGCTTGAACCGTTTGTTCCGGTAACATATGCGAGTTGGACCAACGGACATCATACTGCCCACATTCCATCATCGTCAGATCAAACGGACCATATTGTTCACCAATTGCTTTGAAATGCGGACCATACCCACTATCGCCACTAAAGAAGACCTTTTGCGAGCCTTCGATGACCCATGATGCCCATAGCGTCGAAAATTGATCAAAACCATTTCGTCCTGAATAATGGCGCGATGGAGCCGCTGTCAATTTGACGTCACCGACTCGCGTCGATTCATGCCAGTCGAGTTCCGTGATCCGGTCCGCTGAGACGCCCCATCCACGGAGACGACTCCCAACACCGAGCGGCACGATGAAGCGACCGACTCGATTTTTTAAGGCAAGGACGGATGGATAGTCCAGATGATCATAATGGTCGTGTGAATAGACGACGACATCAATCAACGGAAGGCGTTCAAGGTCAACTTTCTGTGTCGTTTGAAACCGTCCCCCTCCCAGTTTCGGGAATGGCGACGGTGCGCGACCGAGCATCGGATCAAAGAAAATCGTTTGTCCATCGAGTTCAAGTAAAAACGCCGAATGTCCAAACCATGTCACACGTGGTACCTCACTATCGTCTTGCCGTCGCTGATATGGAAGCGTCGGCAGCGCTTTGACAGGACGCAGATTTGGAATGTTTCGTCCGTAGTCCTTTAAAATACTTTTCATCGAGTCCCATTCCATTTTCAACTGGAAGTCCATCTCATTTTTGAATTTCCCGTCAACAAAGCGATCTGATCGTTTAAAACTCAGTCGTTCCGCACGGCTTGGTCGATTTCCGAACACCGGGTATCGGTTGATGAACCAGGCAGTCGCGAGACCAATGCCTGCCAAAGCTGTCACTATTTTTTTCATGTATTATCACCTCTTCGATGCTCTCAGTATAGCACCTCGATTCCTCACATATCCTCCCCAGCGACTTCGGATACGAAAAAAAGTGAAGATCACCAATATGGCGTCTTCACTTCTAGGTATTAGTCGATATCGTCCGCTTTCCATTTCGCCCGGTCGCTCTTCTCACTTTCCTCACGGTGATTGGCTTCATAGGCGTTGTTTCCTGGATTTTCGACTTTATTATCATCGTGCCGATGATCGTGGTCATGGTTATGATGATGCTCATGGTCATGATGGTGATGGTGATCGTGGTCATGATCATGGTCGTGGTCGTGATCTCGATCCTTGACGAACAGTGCAAGACCGCCATGCTCGACTTCCGCGTAATGCCGTTCTGCCTCATCGTCCGAATGTCCGACACGTTTTAATGTCTCACGGAGCGGTGGTTCTTTAGAGAACGTTGATTTGACTTGATCAATCCAACTTGCACCCGATGCTTCGTCTGCCGCGTCATCTCGACCGACGACAGAAAAGTCCGAATCATGATGTCCTTGCTGTTTCAATTCTTCAATTTTTCGTTCCAGACTCGATTGATCCTGATAAATCCCAACAAACCGTTTCGCCATCACATGACACCTTCCTTTTTCATATGAATTCAAACTCGCTCTGTTTTTACCCTTGTTCGCTTGCCATCAAACGAGATTTCAGGAACGAAAAAACGGACCACTTCGAAAAGTAGTCCGTCAAAAACTTAGAGTTGTTGCGGTGAATCGACCAATGTGATCGTTCCTTCGTTTTTCTGAACGAATCGCTCGTAGACGAAATCATTCGCAAATAACAGAACGGCATTCTCCCAGCGGTCATAGACAAGAACCGTCCGTGAATCCGTCAATTTTTTGACGGCAGCGACTTCTGCTGGCTTGATCCACTTCGCGACTTGGAAGTTCGCGGCATCCTTCAAGATGTCAACGCCATACTCACCTTTGAGCCGGTGCTCGAAGACTTCGAATTGGAGTTGTCCGATCGCTCCGAGGATGATTTCGTTGTATTCCGTCTTGTAGACCTGGATCGCACCTTCTTGCGCAAGCTGTTCGACACCTTTTTGGAACTGTTTCGACTTCAAGGCGTTTTTCGTGTAGACCTTCAGGAAGAGTTCCGGTGCAAACGTTGGGAGTGCTTCATATTGTAACGATGGATCACCGTTCGTGATCGTATCACCGATTTGATAATTGCCTGAGTCATACAAACCAATGACATCTCCTGCGAACGCTTCGTTGACCGTTTCTCGCTCATCCGCCATGAATTGTGTCGATTGCGACAGCTTCATCTTCTTGCCTGTCCGTGTCAGGACGACGTCCATCCCACGATCGAACTTACCTGTACAGATCCGGACGAACGCAATCCGGTCGCGGTGGTTCGGGTTCATGTTCGCTTGAATCTTGAATACGAAACCACTGAAGAAGTCTTGCGCCGGCTCGACTTTTCCTTTGTTCGACTCACGTGGTGTCGGTGAAGGAGACAAGTTCAAGTAATGTTCAAGAAGTGGTGTGACACCGAAATCGACGAGTGCTGATCCGAAGAAGACCGGAGTCAGTTCACCTTTTGCGATCAATTCTTCATCGTATTCGTTACCTGCGCCGTCGAGTAAGTCGACTTCATCCATCAACGTCTCGTACATTTCCGAGTTGATCGTCGTCGCGAGTTCTTCGTTCGCGAGACCTTCCTCGCCGAGTTCGATCGTCTTACGATCATTTTTGAAGCAGTGGAATTGTCCTTTGACGCGGTCGTAGACCCCTTCGAACTGTTGACCTGAACCAGCTGGCCATGTCACAGCAACCGACGGGATACCGAGGACTTCTTCGAGTTCTTCCATCAATTCGAGCGGATCACGCGCTTGACGGTCCATCTTGTTGATGAACGTAAAGATTGGAATACCGCGCATTCGACAGACTTGGAAAAGTTTCTTCGTTTGCGACTCGATCCCTTTCGCCGCATCGATGACCATGATTGCTGAGTCAACAGCCGTCAGGATGCGGTACGTATCTTCACCGAAGTCCGAGTGACCCGGTGTATCCATGATCGAGACGATCTTTTTGTTGTATTCGAATTGCATGACCGAAGACGTAACAGAGATTCCGCGTTGTTTTTCAATTTCCATCCAGTCCGATTTCGCGAATTTCGAGTTTTTCCGTGCCTTGACAGAACCTGCCTCACGGATCGCGCCTCCGTGTAGGAGGAATTTTTCAGTTAGTGTCGTCTTACCCGCATCCGGGTGGGAAATGATGCCGAAAATCCGACGCTTTTCGACTTCCGTTTGTAGAATGTTTGTCATGTATGGTAGTTCCTTTCACCGATATATTCAAAAGTCCGATCAATCTTTTTCGCAACTAGTCTATCATACCGAATTTTCAAGGTCTCGTCCATTTCACTTCATTGACTCAATTTTCAGATTTAAAGTTGACAATTCATCACGATCTTCTTTACGATGACTAGGAAGTTCACTATTACAGAAGGAGGAGACGTACAATGGTATTCCATCAAGCCCGGACATCTGTCCACACTGTCTTTGTATCGGCTACAACTGTACGTCACCCAATCGTTTAATTTTTAATTAAGCAGGGTGTGCGTATGCGTATACGTGCATGCTGCCCTCTTATATTTGGACGGGTATGCCCATATTTGTGCGTATCCGTCTTTTCTATTGTCTAAAAACGGAATATAAGGGGTTTTCACTATGTTTAATGCACTCAAACAGCTTGATCGCAACATCTGGATCCGGTTCGTCGGGGAAACGATCACCGGGATCATGATGTTCATGATTGCACCATTTTTAGTTCTCTATTACGCGGATCGACTCGATTCTTACTTTTTAGTCGGCGTCATCATGGCGACTGGACCGATCATGTCACTCGTCGGCGCCGTTCTCGGTGGCCACTTCGCTGATAAATTCGGTCGAAAACCACTGATGGTTCTCTCGATCATCGGTGACGTCATCGCGCTAATCGGTTTCTCGTTCGCCGATTCATTCGGACCGCTGCTCGCTTTGAACGCGTTGCTCGGTTTATCGAGTTCACTGTTCCATCCGGCAGCAAGCGCGATGGTCGCTGACGTCACACCACCAGAACGCCTGAATGAATCGTTCGGTCTGCTTCGGATGGGACATAATGTCGGCGCAGCGTTCGGACCACTTCTCGGAAGTGCTGTCCTGTTCGTCGATCGTTCGCTCATCTTCTACTCCGCTGCCTTCGTCTTTTTCCTATATGGACTCGTTCTTTACTTCTTCATCGAAGAAACGAAACCGGAGTATATCGAAAAGACAGACGAAGTCAAAGTATCACCGCTCACTGTATTGCGGAAGGATCACGTCTTTTTAATCTTCATCGGTGCGGGTGTCTTCATTTCGATGGGGTTTGCCCTCGTCGAAAGTATGTTACCGGTCTTCTTGAAAGAAGCACTGCCAGGATTACCGACGAAACAAAATCCGTTTCCTTACTTGATGGCACTCAACGGAATCATGGTCGTCTTATTCCAGTTCCCGATTGCTGCTCGCTTGTCAGGGAAGGCATTCGGAAAAGTCATGTTGCTTGGTGCCTCGATCTTCGGAATCGGCATGATTTTCCTCGCATTCTTGCCGTCTTACCTGTTCTCACTCGGAACGAGTTATGTCGTGCTCGTGACAGTATTGCTTGCGATTTATGCGTTCTATACGCTCGGTGAGATGATCATGTCCCCTGTGCAGATGACATTCATTGCCTTAATCGCCCCGGAACATCTCCGCGGAACGTACAACGGTGCTGCGAGTCTTCAGTGGTTGATCGGTGGCGTCACCGCCCCACTGCTCGGATCCTTATTCCTTGACTCCGGAAAAGGTGATTTTGCGCTTGGATTCGTCGGACTGCTCTGCTGTGTATCAGGTGGGGTCTATCTCGCACTCGATCGTTCGATTCAACGCGCGAAACGCTTAACGAAATCAGCTTAAAAAAGCGATGTGTCATGCTCCGACTTTTGTCAGAGCGTGACACATCGCTTTTCTCGTTAAGATGGTAATTGATTTGCCGCTACGAACGGACCGAACAGGACCGGTAGCGGATCGAGTCGTTGCTGGATGTCTGCAATGAAGTTCGTCGATCCACTGACGAAGACGATCGGATCATTCGCTGTGATCATCGTCAGGAATTCCTGCATCTGCTGTTCCCATCCTTCTTGACGAATGTGGTGGACGATCATGCCTTTCGTCGTCAAGGAGAGGACATTTGCTAACATTCGTTCTGCCAGTTCTTCAGCTGAGACATGTAATAAGGTCGTTTTCCGACCGCTTAAGAGAGCATGCCTTGCTTCATCAATGACGGCTCCTAGATGATGTTCTTCTGCGATCAATAAGATATCTTGTTGCCGCCAATTTTCAGCACGGCGGTATTTACAAAAATGCCGACACGTATCGACAAGTTGATGATGGACGATGGACCATGCTTGAAGCAAAAGAGCATCTTCCTCAAGTGCATATTCAATCTGAACGGCTTTTAAAATTTCATGACTGATGATGTCCGGGTACGTCAGCAGAAACGATTTCGTCTGATTGATTTCGTTCAATAAAATCAATTTGAACAGTTCACTCGATTCATGCTGATTGGTAATTTGGTTCAGTAATTGACTTAGGCGTAAAATCCGCAGAGCCCGAGTTCCTTCCTGAGCCCCCGCTTCTCGAAGCGCGCGCAATTCTTCTTCGTACGTCGCCTCGAGCGAGTCATAGAAGCGCGTCGCGATCCGCAATCCCTTTTGCTCCATCGATGGACCTAGCTGTTGCAAAAGGTGTAATGCCTGATCGAAATGCATAATTTAACCTACCTTTCACCATCCATTATGCGTGAATCCACTCTCAAAAACAATCTCTAAAATGCATCTTATTTTTTGCACATTGAAAGTTGTAAATGCTTGCGTCCCCCCCCTAGTATGTGTGTTAAGTAGGTGATGAAAATGCGCATGACACGTTATACGGATTACGCGATTCGGTCCCTGCTGTTCGCAGCAGCTCATCCCGATCGTTTAGTCCGAATCCAGGAAGTAGCGGATTGTTACGACATTTCTAAGAATCATTTGATGAAAGTAGTCTATCGTTTAGGACAGAGTGGTCTGATTGATTCTGTCCGTGGTCGTGGAGGTGGTTTTCGATTAGCGAGCCCTCCGGATGCAATTCATATCGGTGACGTCGTACAACTCTTTGAACCAACCGTTCATTTTCTCGATCCGCAAGAAGGTATTTATGAAGTTCCTTCGCTCGATCCGGCACGTGATGCTTTCGATGATGCCATTGCGGCGTTCCATCAAGTACTCAACAGTTATACAGTACACGATTTGCTACATCCGACAGCTAATACTCATCCCCAAATACTTGAAATGATTCCGAACCGCGATTGAGCCGGTTCGGAATCTTTTTTTATTCCGTCCTCGCTCAATTGCGATTTCTCAAAACGCTCGTGGTATACTTATATAAGAAAGGAGGGGTACAGATGAACCCTCAAGAAGAACTCCATCTTTTATATCTTCGCTTAAAGGAAGAAGAACCCTCCGTTACACGCGGTGAGGCCTTATGGGCCATCTTTGAGGAAACAGCTGATGATTCACTCCGCTTCCTCTCCTTATGGACGTTTTCACAAAATCAATTTGATCTAGGACACTTCCGATCATTTCTCGTGTCCTTCACGCTCTTAATGGAATGGATCCGAAAAGACGAGATGACACTGACTCCAAAACAAGAACTTGATTTGTACTGGAACTATAAGTCCTATTTGATCTATATGGCAGAACAAGAAGACGTGACGGTATCGCTTCTCGAAGAAGATCTTGACCGATTCATCGATTTTTGTGACGCGCATGGATTCGCGCGCACACGCGACTATATTAGCTTCATGGTTTACAGCAAGCTCGGTGACGAGGAGCAAGCCGATCACTATTTATCGGAATGGGTCGACGCACCAAGCGACGAACTCAGTGATTGCCCATCCTGTGAAGCCTTCAGCCGGATGACATATGCAATCGAACGTGGATTCGAAGATCGCGCCTTACTTCTTTATGCGGCACTGCGACATGAACGCGGTTGTTCACGGATGCCAGATCAGGCTCATCCATACATCCTGCCATTATTCCTTAGTCGCAAAAAAGAACGTTTTGATTGGAGCGAACGCTTGATTGAAGAAGTCAAACGTGGTGAAACACTCTTTACCGGTGGCGATGAGCCTTATCATTTATATGCGAAGATGTATTACGACACAAACTATACCTGGTTGATGGAGGAGAAAAAACAGTTGATTCCATTCCTAACCGATCGTGGATATCTCCAGTTCCTACTCGCTCACTATGCATTCGCCCATCGACAATCCCTTGGTGAGGAAGCGTCGTATCTCGCAGCGCTCCGGACGAACTTATATGAAATCGCTCAATCTCTTGATCGTCGGATCGAAGGTGTCTTCTACTTGAATCTCGTTGAGCGTGAACTGAAACGGATCACCCAGTTCGTTGCTTAAATCTCATTCGTAAAGGAAGTGTCTTCATGTTAGATCATGTCCAACTCGCTATGCCGAAAAATGAAGAAGATCGCGCCCGTGCATTTTATGCCGGGCTTTTACATATGAAGGAAGTCGATAAACCTGCTGGTGTTCAAAAAAGTGGTGGTGTTTGGTTCAAAGACCACGGTACAGCGCTTCACCTCGGCATCGAGGAGCCATTCTCTCCTGCTAAAAAAGCGCATCCCGGATTGACCGTCGCTACATTTGAAGAATTGAGTGATCGCTTGCAAGACGCCGGTTATCCCGTTGAGCATGATACACGACTTGCTCCGCGCCGTCGTTTCTTTACAGCGGACCCATTCGGTAACCGATTGGAAATCATTTCCGCTCATCTTCCGACCTTAACGCCGAAGAAGCTGACAGATGGTTCACATATCCGCCTAGTCGCCCCCGCTTCGAGCCTCTCGACAGTCGAGCTGAAGATCATTGACGATGCAATCGAGACACTCGAATCATTCGGATTACGCGTCTCAATCAGTCAACATGCGCGTGCTGTCAATCCGTTCGGCTCCAGTGATCCCGAGTTACGCGTTGCAGATCTCCATGCCGCGTTCGCTGATCCGAACGTCGATGCGATCCTTTGCGTTCGCGGTGGGTTCAGTACGAATGAACTCGTCGATTTACTCGATTATGAACTGATTCGGACGCATCCGAAGATTCTTTGTGGCTTCTCTGATATCACGGCGCTCAGTCACGCCATTTTGACGAATACAGGTTTAGTGACATACTCTGGACCAATGTTACGGGCTTTCCGTGATCGTGACGCCTATACGATTGATTATTTCAAACAAGTCTTATTCGGAACGGACCCGGTTACAATCAAGCCGTCGATTCATTGGCGGGATTCGGATCGCGGACATGTCATCACGTTACCGAACAAAGGACCGATACTCTTATCTCCGGGACAAGCGAGCGGTCGTCTGATCGGTGGAAATCTTTGCACCTTGAACCTCCTTCAAGGCACGTCGCACTTCCCTGATTTGCGGGATACCATCTTGTTCCTTGAAGACGATTACGAAGTCCACCCAGCGACGTTCGCCCGTGATTTCGCCTCTTTGATGGCGCAACCAGGCGCCGAGACAATTCGTGGGATCGTCTTCGGACGGTTCCAACTCGCAACGAAGATGACGGAAGAACATCTGCGCTACTTGATTTCACTTTACCCATCACTAAAACAGATTCCGGTCCTTGCGAATGTCGATTTTGGACATACGAGTCCTTTGTTTACGTTCCCGATCGGTGGACAGGTTGACCTTCATGACGAGGTCATCCGACTTCATATTTCTTAAATATCAAAAGAAGGAGACGCGGCAATCCGCATCTCCTTCTTTTTTAATAGTCGAGCAATCTCGAAGCGTCGATTTGACGTTTCGACCCATCCGCGAACATCTCGAGTGTCGCAAAAATCTGGTCATTTGCCCATTCATAGTGAAGTAATGTGAAGTCTTCGAGTGTCGAGACCGTCTTGAACGTTTTCCCGACCGTAAACGCACGCTTCCGGCTCGCATCTTCTGCCGGAACGGTGACGAAGATGACTGTAATCTCCTCACCCTTTGTATCATAATAGAATTCAACGATCCGACCGTCCGCTGTTTCAGGTAAGACACCTTTACGGGGCTGTCCGGTCTCGTCCAATTGTACATATGGTTGCAGCATTTTTTCGCCTCACTTTCTCCGTCATTCATCATAGCACGTCCACCTGATTTATGCTAATCTATATTTGATGTGAAAGGGGGATGAGTCGCGCATGGAATGGTTCATGAACGGGATTCTGCTCTGGGGCTTTATCATGATTACACTCATGGCAATCGGCGGGGTTTTCATGTTCCGGAAGTTCCTCAAGAAGTTGCCGAAAGAAGACGGTAAATCGATGATGGACTGGGAAGATGAGTACATCGACAAGACACGACACCTTTGGACGGATGAGACGATGGAGTTATTGAACGCTCTCGTCATGCCGGTCCCATCGGCATTTCGTGATGTCGCACGCCGCAAGATTGCCGGGCGGATCGGACAGTTCGCACTCGAGGAACGGGCGACAGAGATGACATCTGAACTGGTCGTCAAAGGGTATATTTCTGCGACGCCGAAACGCGATCATAAATTCTTGAAAAAAGCTTTGACGGAGCACGCCATCGACTGGCGAGACTACGCATTATATTTCCAAAATTGAAGGATGCACGAAAAAACCGCCGAAGTCACCTTCAGCGGTTTTTTATTGGGGTAAATGTGCTACAGACACGGTGCCCGATTTCACCTTTTTGAATTTGAGATACATCGCGAAGCGCCACGGGGCAATCATACCGAAGGCGACGAGATAAAAGATCCCACCCGTCTCGAAGATGTCGATTTGCCCTCCGATAAAGAATTTCGCAATCGTCCGAATGAATAAGATGCCGAATAAGACGATGAAAAACGCTTTCGAACGTTGCAGATAAATCTGCCCTTCCGCTTCATAAAAATTGGATGTCTTGATCAAAAAGATACTGAAGATGGCTCCAATGAGCAACGCTTCTGCTACCTCCGTCCATGTCAGACGGGAAGCTGGGTATAAAAACTGTAGCATTCCCGTTGACATCGCAAACGGTGGGATCAAGATTTTTTTAGCGTTCGTCGGTTTTGCTGATGCCTTCACGCGAATAAAGCTGATCAGCAAACCCATGACGAGCGCTACCCCAGTTGATATCCAAATCATCCAATCACTTCCTTGATTAAAATCCTGTGAATCCGACGATGTCACTCATCCATGCCGCGAATTTACTGAGACCGTCAAAATACAGCATGACACCGAAGACCATCATCAAAGCTCCACCGAATTTCGTTAATTTCAGACTATACTGCACGAACAGACGCGAACGACCTACGAAAAATGCCATTAATAAGAAAGGAATCGAGAACCCAAGGACGTACGCGAGCATGTAGAACATACCTTGGCTCGGATTGGTCGCAGCTAATCCGATGACTCCTGCGAGAATCGGACCTGTACACGGTGTCCAACCAGCCGCAAAACCGATTCCGACGAGTACCGTTCCGACGTATCCCCCTTTTCGTTCCCCAAGATTCAGTTTCTTTTCACGCATCAAGAATGTCGGTTGCCATAACCCGACGAGAACGACACCGAACACGAAGATGACGAGTGCCCCGACCATCCGTAACGTATCCCGATATGTGATAAAGACATCTGCGAACAAGGATGTCGAGAGTCCGAGCACAGCGAAGACCATCGCAAATCCAACGAGGAAAGCTAACGTGTGAAACAGGGATCGCCTTTCCCGTACCCCTCGTTCCTTCAAATCCGTGACCGACACTCCTGTAATATAGGAGAGAAATACAGGATACAGCGGCAACGTACACGGAGAGACGAATGATAACAAACCGGCTCCGAACGCTAACCACAATGAGAGCTCCATATGAGCATCCCCTTTCTTTACTACTATAGAAGAAGTTCCTTCTCTATTTTGCCAAACTCCTCTGCATTTAGCACCTATTATCTCATAGAAAGTTGCAAAAGATTCGTGTCCGCCAAAATTACAAAAAAATTACATTTCGTCAATTTTACTGAAATCTCGTTGCATCTAGTAAATGGACTTGCTAGAATATGGATACGACACCAATGTAAGGGAGACCGCTATGACGACACAACAACTATTGACGTTAGCCATTGAAGCCAAACGTAGCGAATTATATCATCAAGCTGACCAGTCCAGCATCACCTCCCCGCGTGTTTTGCAACTTAGCCATGAACTCGACGTCCTACTTTTAGAATATTCACGGACGGTCCAAAACTATACCATTCACGGTTCAAACGAACCGCTCTTATCCTAATGCACGATCTAGTCAGCATTCGAGTGCGAATGCTGACTTTTTTATGACTTCTTATTTCTGATGGAGGTGCTTTATGTCTACTCTTACGTTCTTAGCTAGTTCCCGTCCCTTTTATGTACCTGACGATCTTCCTCGATTATACGTAGATGAAGTCGAACCGCTTGAATATGTCTCATTGAAGTAAGGACGATTCACGATGTCTTACCTTTATACGATTGATGGTGCTGATCAATGGGAGTTCATGATTTACTTAGAGCGTTATATGGAAGAAGGAGATGTCCTCGAATTACTCTACATTGAAAATCAAAATGACAGCATGCATGACCATCTACCGTCCGCTCCACTAGTAGAGCCGATTGACATCAATATTCAACAACGAACGTACCAAACGATTCACGGCACGTTTCAGCTTTCCGCTAACGATTGGATGCAGGAATTGTACCATCGTTCCTATCTGACAGCGTTTGGTGTGACGACGATCGTCAAGTATTGATCTGCATATCACCTATTTCACTTTTTCATCACTAGACGATAAAAGGATGACATAGTTTCTATATTTAAGTCTTTTTCCTTTTAAATTGTTCGAATATTTCATCGAAAGTAAGTCAAAAGACCTATAAATGTCTATTTTTCATAATTATTATGTCCTACCGATGACAAAAACCCTTCTTTTGCAATCTTCTTGTCATACAAGCTTAGTTTGTAACTCGAATGACATTGACCTGTAAACGCACAAGTCAGATTTGCCGTGTAAAGTAGGAACAGTAAACACAGCATATGTCAGGAGGACATCAATAATGAAAAAAGCAGTTTTCGCTGCCGGTCTTGCAGCAACAGCTCTATCAGTAGGATTTGCCCAAGAGACAGAGGCTGCCTCAGAAACGGTAACAGTAAATACACCAGTACTCAACGTACGCACAGCACCTACAACTGCATCAGCAGACGTAGGCAATGTATATAAAGGTCAAACATTAAATGTCGAAGGACGTTCTGGCGCATGGATCCAAACACACATTAACGGTCAAAAACGTTATGTCCATGGCGCGTATACGTCTGCAGCAGGCTCATTCGACTTTAAAAAAGCTACAGTTACTACGGCAGTATTAAATGTCCGTACACAACCAACGACAAGCTCGAAAGATGTCGGTAACCTCTACAAAGGTGAAAAAGTCAACGTAGAAGGTAAAGTCGGTGCATGGATCAAAACAACAATCGACGGTAAAACACGCTATGTACACAGTGCATATACAACACTCGGTAGCGTAGCGAAAGCACCAGCAGCTCAACCAGCTGCGAAGCCAGCGGCTCAACCGGCTGCGAAGCCAGCACCAAAAGCAGCAGCTCAACCAGCAACTGCAACAAAACAATCAACACCTGCAAAATCAGGTACAAAAGTGACGATGAACGTCAGTGCTTACACGAACGATCCATCTAACAATGGTAGCCAACTCTACAACGGTCGTGCGTTGACAGCAAGCGGTTATGACGTTACAAATACGATCACGTACAATGGTATGCGTATCGTAGCAGCTTCTTCGCAATATCCAATCGGTACACGTATGCACATCGAAGGCATTGGTGAAGCAATCGTACTCGACCGTGGTGGCGCAATCCAAGGTAACCGTCTTGATCTTCTCGTTGGTTCACAACAAGAAGCACTCAACTGGGGTCGCCAAAACGTCACAGTTACAGTCTACTAATCAAAACAAACAACCTGCCGGGCGAGATCGCCTGGCAGGCTTTTTTTATAGCTATTTTTTTAAGAGACCGTTACATGACCAGATTGCAGTTGATACATCTTCTTATACAATCCATCTTGCGCGATCAATTCTTGATGGTTACCTTGCTCGATCACTTCCCCTTGATGCAATACAAGAATCAAATCAGCATCTTGAATCGTTGATAATCGGTGGGCAATGGCAATCGTCGTCCGACCCTCACGCATCCGTTCGAGCGCCACTTGGACTTTTTCTTCCGTTTCCGTATCAATCGAACTTGTCGCTTCATCGAGAATCAGGATTTTCGGATCCCGTGCCATTGTGCGTGCGAAGGAAATCAACTGACGTTCCCCAGCGGAGAACGTCGCCCCCCGTTCCGCAACGGGACTGTCATATTGCTGATCGAGTTGATTGATGAATCCGTCGGCTTGTACGAATTTAGCAGCCGCTTCGACACGATCAAAGGAAATCGAACTATCGAATAATCGAATGTTATCCGCGACCGTTCCCGTGAACAAGAATGAATCCTGCAGGACGAGTCCGACATGCTGTCGTAGTTCTTCTTCTGATAACTGCTCGAGCGGTTGACCATCGATCAAGATCCGACCCGATTGGTACGCGTAAAAACGCATCAAGATATTGATGATTGAACTTTTCCCACTTCCCGTATGACCAACGAGCGCAATCGTCTGTCCTTTTTTCGCCTCGAACGAAATCCCTTTCAAGACATCCTTCTCTCCGTCATAACTAAAGCGCACGTCTTCAAAGACGATATGTCCTTCCGACACTCGTGCATCCCCTTCAAGTTGTTTCGTTGGTTCTGGCTCATCCGTATCGAGCACCTTGAATACACGGTCTGCTGAGACGACAGCTTGCTGGAACTCGGACAACCGTTGCATGATTTGCTGAACCGGTTGGAAAATTCGCTCCATGTAACTGATGAAAGCGTAAACGACACCGACTTGGACTGTTTGCGAGAATGATAAGACACCAAAGTACGTCACAAGTGTCGCAATCGAAATGGCGAGTAACAATTCGATGATGGGTCGTAGTAACCAGCTATCAAGCTTTAAGTTCTTGTAACGACCGTTTTGATGAGCGACGTTCGTCTCTTCGAATTCTGCCATTAGACGCTTTTCTTGGCGGAACTGCTGGATGATCGCCATCCCGTTGATCGATTCATTCAGTTGGGCATTGATTTTCGACAGTAAATCGCGGACTTCCGCGTAATACTTCGTCGAATACTTCCGGTAAATCCAAATGATGAAATAAAACAATGGTAACAACAATAACGCAATCGTCGCGAGTCGCGGTTCTAACAGATAGAGGAAGATATATGTCCCAATCAACTGGACACCGCTTTGCACGAATGTCGATAAGACACCGATGTAAAGTTCTTTAATCGCTTCCGTATCGTTCGTGATCCGGGAGACAAGTACCCCAGCAGGCGTTCGATCAAAATAAGCGAGTCGTAAGTGCATGACGTGTCGGAATACATCGATACGCAAGCGTTGAATGACTTGTAAGGCAATCTTTTGGAACTCAAATGCTTGCAAGTAATCGACAATGATCCCTGTTGTATGCAATAACAAGTACGCCGTAAACAAAAGTGCAACTTCCTTTACCGGATACGTACCCGGTGCGACATATTCATCGATAAAAATCTTGACGAGATACGGTCCCCCGAGTTTTGCCGCTGTCGTAATGAACAGCAGGATGAAAGCGATGCTGACTTGCTTTTTGAACGGTTTGACGAAATCAAGCAATCGTTTCAGGACGGCTTTTTCATTGATATCATGATTCATTCAGAACGCCCTCCTTGTTCAACGAGTGATTCTAGTTGCTGGCGATCGTACGTCTCTTTATACCAACCGTCATGAGCGAGTAATTGCTCATGTGTTCCTCGCTCGATGATCCGACCGTCTTCAAGGACGATGATCTCATCGGTATGCGACACAGCCGATAATCGGTGGGCAACGATGATTTGCGCTTGATCGTGATCCGCCGTACGGAAGTGGTGGATGATCGCTTCTTCGGTTTTCGCATCGACCGCAGACAAGGCATCATCGAGTACTAAAATCGGACAATCCGCTAATAATGCTCGGGCAATCGAGATCCGTTGTTTTTGACCGCCAGATAACGTCACCCCACGCTCCCCGACCATCGTCGCGTATCCTTCCTTAAATCCAAGAATATCCTCATGGACTGCTGCAATACGTGCCGCTTCCATGATGTCTTCCATTGATGCATCCGGTTTTGCAAAGGCAATATTATCGGCAATCGACGCGGAGAATAAGAAATGATCCTGTGGAACGATCGCTACTTGACGACGGACGGTGTCACGCGTCAATTGTTTGATGTCTCGTCCACCAATCGTGATGGCGCCTTGTTTAACGTCATATTCACGCGATAACAAACGAACGAATGTCGATTTCCCGGCACCCGTCTTCCCGACGATTCCGAGCGATTTACCGGGCTTCAACGTCACATCGATCTCTTGAAGGACCGGTTGCGTGTCATAGATGAATCGTTTAATCCCGACATGAAGTTCTGATGATGAGACACTCGTTGCTGCTTCCTTCGCATCTTTAATTTCTGGTTCGATCGCAAGCATCCGTTCGATCCGGTCATAGGAAGCACGACCCCGTTCAACGATGTTGAACAACCAACCGAAGGCGAGCATTGGCCACGTCAATAAACCAAGATATGTAGTGAAGGAAACGATATCACCAATCCGGATTTCGCCTTGTCGTAACAAGTAGGCGCCATAGCCGACCGCGATGATATACGATAGACCGACTAATCCAAAAATCGTCGGATCAAACAGTGCATCAATTTTCGCCACACGACGATTCTTTTGAACGACGTCATCAGACAGATCGGTAAACGTCTGCACGTCGGATTCGACTTCCCCTGTTGCTTTTAAGACACGGATACCACTGATGCTCTCCGCGACCTTATCGTTCAAATCAGAGAACGCTTCTTGCGCGTCATGAAAACGGGAATGTAACATCTTACCGTAGCGTGACGTCAAATAGACCATCAGTGGCATTGGCAAAAGTGACACGAGCGTTAATTTCCAGCTGATCGTCGTGACCATCGTGATGATGACAAAGCTCCCCATCGTCACCGAGTCGACGAGCGTTAGAATGCCGGCCCCCGCTGTCATCGAAACAGCTTGTACGTCGTTCGTCGCATGTGCCATCAAATCTCCACTGCGATATTTCTTATAGAACGATTGATCCAAATCTGAAAAATGACCATACAGTTGACTGCGTAACAATCGCCCGAGGCGAATCGATGCACCGAAAATGTGAAAACGCCAAAAATAACGAATGAAATACGTCGCGACCCCGATGAGTAACAATGTACTAGCTAGACGAATCAAATCATTCTTCGTCAAGCTTCCTTCACTCAGACCATTGACTGTCGTTCCGATGACCTTCGGTGGAATAAGTTCTACCCCTGCCACAAAAATCAAACAGATGACCCCAAGACTATACGCTTTCCATTCTCGTCGGAAAAACCAACCGAGTTTCCTGAAGACTCCCATTCAAGTCTCCCCCCTTTTTTAAATCCTATGATTATTTGAAATAGTCTCACATTTTAGATTAGTTCTCTTTCTAAAAAATAGCAAATAAAAAGGAGACCATTTAGTCCCCTTTCGTACAGCTTATTTTTTAGGTGATTTCATTGAACCACTCATTGAACGCATCACTTGGTTGACTTTCTTTTGTGATGGCTTTTGACCCATTTGCATCATCAATGTCTTAATCATATCTTCGTTGATTGGTGGGTTTTGCTCCAAGTAGTTCATCATGTATCGACGAGCGATATAGAAACCAAGGGCGACACCTGCTACCAAGCAAAGAAGGGCAATTAAAATCCAAATCCATGTAGCCAAGTTGCTTCCTCCTCTAACTTAAAACGTCGCTTTTTACTATACTATAATTCCAATTGTTTGCATAGATGATAATAGATGAAAAACGAGTCCGACGTAAGATCGGACCCGTTTTTCCGGAAATGATTATCCGAGTTGCTTGACAGTCGCTAAAACGTTCTCAACAGACATGCCGTATTCTTTCAAGAGGAAGTCTCCAGGAGCAGATGCGCCGAAACGATCGATTCCGATGACCTGTCCTTCTGTTCCTACATATTTGTACCAACCGAGTGAAGCCCCTGCTTCGATTGCTACACGTTTCGTGATGTGTTTCGGAAGAACCGATTCTTTATACTCTGCTGATTGTGCTTCGAATACTTCCCATGATGGAAGTGAAACGACAGCTGCTGATTCACCAAGTTCTTTTTGTGCTTCGACAAGAAGGTGAACTTCTGAACCAGTACCGAGCAAGAGTGTATCAGCTTTCGTAACGTCACCAGCGATGACATAACCACCTTTTTCAGCACCCTCTGTCGTCGTACCTTCAAGTTCAGGAAGACCTTGACGTGTCAAGACGAGGAGTGTCGGTTTATCTTTTGCTTGAACTGCTGTTTTCCATGCTGCGATCGTCTCTTTTCCGTCTGCTGGACGGTAGATCGTGACGTTCGGCATTGCACGGAAGCTCATCAAGTGTTCGACTGGCTCGTGTGTTGGACCATCTTCACCGACAGCGATCGAGTCGTGCGTCAAGACGAAGATTGATGGAAGTCCCATTAATGCTGCTAAACGAACAGCTGGACGGAGGTAATCCGAGAAGACAAAGAATGTCGCGCCGTAAGGAATGACGCCGCCGTGAAGTGCCATACCGTTGACAGCTGCTGCCATTGCGAATTCACGTACCCCGAACCAGATGTTGCGACCGCTTGGATCGATATCGAAGTCTGCTTCGCCTTTAAGCATCGTGTTGTTTGATCCTGCAAGGTCAGCTGAACCACCGAACAATGTCGGAACGTTCTTCGCGAGACCATTCAAGACTTCACCGCTTGTTTGACGCGTTGCTTTTTTCGACGACAAGTCGTATGTCGGAAGGTCTGCTTCCCAGTTGCTTGGCAATTCGTTTGCGATTGCGCGAACGAGTTCAGCATGCAATTCTGGGTGCGCTGCTTCGTATTGTTTCATCGTCTCGTTCCATGCGTCTTCTGCAGAAGCACCACGTTGGACGACCCGCTCGTCAAACAATGATTTGACTTCTTCAGGAACGTAGAACTCTTCGTGATCCCAAATGTAGCTTGCTTTCGTCAATTTGATTTCTGCTTCACCAAGTGGTGCACCGTGAGAAGCCGACTTCCCTGATTTGTTCGGTGAACCGAAACCGATGACTGTCTTGACTTCAATCAATGTCGGTTTTGTCGTCTCTGCCTGTGCCGCCGCGATTGCTTTCGAAATCGAATCGATATCCGTTCCGTCTTCTACGCGAATGACTTGCCAGTTGTACGCTTCGAAGCGTTTCTGGACGTTTTCAGAGAATGATTTATCGAGATCGCCATCAAGTGAGATATCGTTTGAATCATACAATACGACCAATTTACCAAGACCAAGGTGACCTGCGAGTGAAGCCGCTTCAGCTGAGACACCTTCCATTAAGTCTCCATCTCCACAAATTCCGTATGTGAAGTGATCAACGACGTTGAGATCGTCACGGTTGTATTTTGCTTCAAGATGACGTTCTGCCATCGCCATACCAACTGCCATCGCGATCCCTTGACCAAGTGGACCCGTTGTCGCATCTACACCAGCCGTGTGACGGTATTCCGGGTGACCTGGTGTTTTTGATCCCCATTGACGGAATGATTTAAGATCATCCATCGATAGATCATATCCCGATAGGTGGAGGAGTGAGTAGAGAAGCATAGAACCGTGTCCGGCTGAAAGTACAAAACGGTCGCGGTTGAACCATTCTGGATTTTTAGGGTTGTGGTTCATATGATCCGCCCAAAGCGAGAATGCCATCGGCGCTGCTCCCATTGGCATACCTGGGTGACCCGAGTTCGCCTTTTGTACGGCATCAATCGATAAGGTACGAATCGTATTAATTGCTAATTGTTCTACTGTCGTCATGTTCGTCAAAACAATCATCCTCTCTCTTTTTCACAAATTCCTACTCATTTTAGCATACTCTTAAATGTGATACAACTTTTCTAAATAGTATGTCACATTAAAATGAATGCGCTATCTATAGCCGTTCTATCGACTCATACAGGATGTCTGAATCGATGAATGTCCTCTATTAAGATGTATTGCTATCGTACAATGTTTCCTCACCTACTCACTCTAAACAAAAAAGATACTCGCTCTAAACAAAAAAAGAGGTCCGCTTGACGCGAGACCTCTTTTTTCTATAAAAGAAACGAACGATTATTGTTTATTCCGTTCTTCTTCTTGTGCTTGTTTCAATTTCTCTGGTGTTACGTCCGTTCCTTCTTCATCGACGATTTTCATGCCCATGAGTTGGTTTTTGAACGATCCACGGAATGCTGCGAGATACGCTGCACGTAATTCTTTTTGCTCTGCCGTTTCCGCTTCTGATAACGGCTCGACTTTTGATTTATTCGCTAATGCATTGATTCGATCTAATTGTTCTTGTGATAACATGGAATCCCTCTTTCTTTATGACTCAAACTTGAGTTGTTCAATTGTATTCTTACTGTAAAAGAGCTTATAAAAAAAAGCAAGTTAACCGCGTCAGTCGACGGGTTACTTGCTTCTCATTCCGGGCTAGGTGTCAGTTCGCGGTATTCAAGATATCGACGATTGACCGTTGCTTTTGAAATATCATGCCCCATCCCCCGCAAGGTGATGGCGATATCAGAAAACGTCAATCCGAGTTCTCGAAGACGTACAATTTCTTCGATCGGTACGTCTTTTCGACTACGTCCTGCGTTCTCTCCTTGACGATTGAGATTTCGTTCCGGGCGAAAACCTTGTTCGACTGCTCGCCGCATGCCACGGGCGATTTTTGCATTATGCAGTTTCCGTTGGTATTCTTCCACGAGTGAGACGATCTCAAGGACCATCGCTTCTGCATCCGCAAGTTGATATTCTCCATCTGAATCAAGCGTCATCAAGCGGACCCCATGTTTTTTGAATGTATGCAAAATAGCGATTTTTGCATTCCCTCGACCAATCCGTGTATCATCTGTCACCAGGACCGCATCTACCGTATCGCGTGTCACATAATCAAGAACTGTTAGCATCCCTTCCCGATCAACATCATATCCACTCTCTTTTTCAGAGACGATGTCCACGACATCAAATCCCTTTTGAGAAGCAACCTTCGAAAGCTCCATCCGTTGGCGTTCAATCGAACTATCTTGTGCTTCTTTTTCGGTCGATACTCGACAATAAATCACGACCTTCATCGTACCTCACATCCCTGTTCGTTCTTTCACAACTTTTCCATTTTGTCATTGCTGTGCGATTGGTACAACGATTTTGCTTTTTGAGATGACATGTTTTGTCTCAACATCATTATTTTTGATCAACCAGTTGACGTATTCCTCATCTGACATCGAACCGTCATTGTAGACTTCAGCAATTTGTTCGACTGTAGCGTTCTCATCGACCGTAACGGAAGCCGTCATCAATTGCGCTACTTTTTCATCTGGGCGTGGTGTGAGTAAAAAGATCACGAAGGCAATACTTAATGCATAGAAGAGAATAGAAAAAGCATGAGTACGAATCGTATGAATCATCATGAATCCCTCCAAATATGAAATGAATGAGTTAGAATAAACGTTCGCGGAACAATTGTTCGCATAACTCATAATAAACACAGAACCCGTGTTCGGTCAACACAAAATGTCGAACAATTGTTTGTACGCTCATTTGTTCTATGTTATAGTGAATTTAGAAACATATATTCTTACATTTCAAAATTCAATCCAGAAAGAGGTGGCAATTCGTATGCGGAAAATGTCTAAGCGTCAACAAGAGATTCTCGACTACATCGTCTCTGAAGTGAAACTGAAGGGGTATCCCCCATCAGTTCGTGAAATCGGAGAAGCAGTCGGACTCGCGTCTAGCTCGACGGTACACGGTCATTTGGATCGACTCGAGAAACGGGGAATGATTCGCCGTGACCCGACGAAACCACGTGCGATTGAGATATTGCTTGATAAGCCTGAAGAAATCACGGAAGCCATCGTTCATGTTCCCGTCATCGGGAAAGTCACAGCTGGTCTTCCGATTACAGCGATTGAAAACATCGAAGAACAATTCCCGCTTCCTGCACATTATGTAGGAAACGAAACGGTCTTCATGTTGACGATCGATGGGGAATCAATGATTAACGCAGGTATTCTTGACGGCGATCGTGTCATCGTACGCCAACAAAACACAGCAGAAAACGGAGAAATCGTCGTAGCTATGACCGAAGATAGCGAAGCGACGGTGAAACGGTTCTTCTTAGAAGATCAACAGGTACGTCTACAACCAGAAAATGACTCGATGGATCCGATGTATTTCGATAATGTCTCCATTCTTGGTAAGGTAATCGGCGTGTATCGGACGATTCATTGACGGAGGGACCAGTTACGACTGGTCTTTTTTCATGCCCTCAGGAAACGTACATGATACCGTCAATACCGTCGCACTGACGGGTTACGTTGCGTATTCGGTCGCAACGCAACAAACGGATTGGTTACCGACTGCCATCGGAATCGCTGTCGGTACGCTTTGGTTGTCACCTGACCTCGATTTAAAGTCAGAACCGTATTATCGCTTTGGACCATTTCGAGTCCTGTGGATGCCTTATGTGAAGATCATGCCCCACCGCTCGATCTGGTCACACGGATTGATCATTGGGGATGTCATCCGACTCCTTTATAGTGCTGCACTTGTGATTCCCTTATTATTTCTCAGCTTGTATTTTCAAGTCATCGCGTCAGAGACCATTGATTCCTGGTTCGCTTCCCTACCCGCTTTTGTCATTGGTATCATGGTGGCGAGTACAATTCATATCCTACTAGATTATTCCAGTAGTTGGTTTCGACCTAAAAAAAGAAAAAAGCGTCGTCGTTAACACCTCTTTTGCTTGCTTGCAGGCAAGACGAGGTGTTTGCTTATCCAATTTTTCGTATCTTTAAACATTAAAATAAAAAATTTCCATTCCTATATTTCAATTATATGTATTGAAAACGTTATCAAATCGGAGTAATTTAAAGTAGAAAGACCATTATTTGCTTTAATCCAAAGGGAGGGTTTTTGCATGAATAACTTTGTACTAGAAATGATCGGTACGATGATCCTCATTCTGCTCGGGGATGGTGTCGTCGCCGGTGTCGTCTTGAGAAAGACGAAGTCCGAAAACAGCGGATGGATTGTCATCACGTTCGCTTGGGGTCTTGCCGTCATGACAGGAGCATTCGTCGCTGCTGAGAGTGGAGCGCACTTGAACCCTGCTTTAACAATTGCACTTGCTTTAAACTCTGATTTACCGTGGGCAGACGTTCCTGTCTATATTGCCGGACAACTTGTCGGAGCTTTCATCGGCGCCATTCTCGTTTGGCTTCATTACATGAAACATTTTGAAGCGACTGATGATCAAGCTGCAAAACTCGGTGTGTTCGCAACAGGTCCAGCGATTCGCCATACGCCGTCGAACTTGATTTCTGAAATCATCGGGACATTCGTTCTCGTCTTCGGTATCTTGGCGCTCGGTTTAACGACATTCGGTGACGGCTTAAAACCACTTATCGTCGGTTTACTCGTCGTCGTCATCGGTCTATCACTTGGTGGTACAACAGGATATGCCATCAACCCGGCCCGTGACCTTGGACCGCGTATCGCACACGCTATCCTACCGATTCCGAATAAAGGTTCATCTGACTGGGGCTACTCATGGATTCCAGTCGTCGGTCCAATCATCGGTGGAGCGCTTGCCGTGTTCATCTATCAATTGATCTACTAAGATCACGTCTCACTAACACATACCGCTCAAGGGGGATTTCGAAATGGAAAACAAGTATATCCTAGCACTCGACCAAGGTACGACAAGCTCACGTGCGATCATCTTCGATCACGACGGGAAAATCGTCAACTCGGCACAACGGGAATTCAAGCAATACTTCCCACAACCAGGCTGGGTCGAGCATGATGCAAACGAAATCTGGGGTTCAATTCTTGCTGTCATGGCTGAAGCACTCGGAACAGCAGATATCAAACCTGAGCAAATCGCCGGAATCGGAATCACGAACCAACGTGAAACGACAGTGGTCTGGAATAAAGAAACAGGTAAACCGGTTTATCACGCACTCGTTTGGCAATCACGTCAAACGTCTGGTATCTGTGACGACTTAAAAGAACAAGGTTTGAATCAGAAGTTCCGTGATAAAACAGGACTTTTGATTGATGCCTACTTCTCTGGTACGAAAGTCAAATGGATTCTCGACAATGTCGAAGGCGCACGTGAGCAAGCAGAGAACGGTGAATTACTCTTCGGTACGATTGATACGTGGCTCGTTTGGAAATTGTCTGGTGGAAAAACGCATATCACGGATTACACGAACGCTTCACGGACATTGATGTACAACATCTATGAGCAAAAATGGGATGAAGAGTTGCTCGATATCCTCGGTGTTCCTGCATCGATGTTGCCAGAAGTACGTCAATCGAGTGAAGTCTACGACAAGACGGTACCGTATCACTTCTTCGGTTACGAAGTGCCAATCGCTGGGATCGCTGGTGACCAACAAGCTGCACTCTTTGGTCAAACATGCTTCGAAGCGGGTGAAGGAAAGAACACATACGGAACAGGTTGTTTCATGCTCATGAATACGGGTGAGAAAGCCGTTTCTTCTGACCACGGACTCCTGACGACAATTGCTTGGGGCGTTGATGGAAAAGTCGAATATGCGCTTGAGGGTTCTATCTTCGTCGCCGGTTCTGCGATCCAGTGGCTCCGTGATGGACTCCGTATGTTGAAACACGCGAAAGATTCAGAAGGCTATGCAACGAAAGTCGATTCAACAGACGGTGTTTACGTCGTTCCTGCTTTTGTCGGTCTTGGTGCACCGTATTGGGATTCAGATGTTCGTGGGGCGATCTTCGGATTAACACGCGGAACAGATAAAGAGCACTTCGTTCGGGCAACGCTTGAATCACTCGCTTATCAAACACGCGACGTGTTGACAGCGATGGAACAAGATTCTGGAATCGAACTGAAAACACTTCGTGTCGACGGTGGTGCTGTAGCCAATAACTTCTTGATGCAGTTCCAATCGGACATCCTCGGCGTTCCTGTCGATCGTCCAGAAATCAACGAAACGACTGCACTCGGTGCAGCATATCTTGCTGGATTAGCCGTCGGTTACTGGAAAGATAAAGCGGAAATCAAACAACAATGGAAGCTCGATCATCAGTTTAAACCAGAGATGAAAGAAGACGATCGTGAACAACGCTATGCTGGATGGCAAAAAGCAGTGGAAGCGACAATGGTCTTTAAACCATCGAAATAAGTTAATTAATAACCCGATCCCTTTTACAGAGGGACCGGGTTTTTGATATCTTATAGAAAATATAGCGTGAAGTGCCTCATGAATACCATTTATTCTGATCAACAGCTAAAAGAATACATTCAGTTCGCGCTTGATGGCAACATCACGCATGAAGAACTGGCAGCTGGCAGATTGGTGTTACCGGTATATGATCAATGTCTACCATAATGATTATTATCATCTTGCAACTGACGGACGTGGAACTTATCCATTAAGTGAACAAGCGACTGAAGTAGCAAACGATATCGATGCACAATGGGATCTCTATCTTTATAACACGTATTCTTTGGATGCATTACAAACACTTGATTTAGCTACAGTTTGCTTACCTAGAGAGTGGTTAGAAGAGTGGCTCCGGTCGTTTTGATTCATGAGAGTCTCTACTAAGTTTTAATATGAATAGAAGTAATTGAAATAAATCCCCCTCGCCTATTCGCGATGGGGGATTTATTACTTATTTGCCAAACTCATTTTTTAATCCGTCTTCAATCTCATCGACGGATTTCGACTGTCCACTTAAAACAGCTGCTAGAAAAGCACCTTCGACGAGTGGTGCGTCGATAAAACGTACCGTCCGTTCGCCACTGTATAATTCAAGTGCTAATTCCGTGTTCATCGTCGCAGAACCGATATCCGTTAAGACGACTCCATCGTCGTCTAGTGTATTCAGTGTTTCTTCGATTCGTGTCGCGTCCGTTCCAATGCTACCATTTTCAAGACCGGCTGCTATTAAGACTGGTGTATCCGGTGCCATCTCTGCCAACAGTTCCTTCAGTCCAGCCGCGAGTTTTTCACTATGAGAAACAAGTACAAGATTAACCATGAAGCACCTCCGCAATTTCGCTGAGTAGCAAAGCACTCGATAAACTACCTGGGTCCTGTACGCCTTCCGTCGCTTCACCGAAGTAGGACGCGCGCCCTTTCGTTGCGATACGCGCTTTTGTATCAGCAAGCGCTTGATCGATTGCCGCTTTCAAGTCCCCTTCTTGCGAGAGCGCTTCTTGGAACGGTGTCCAGATATCAACCATCGTCTTTTGACCGAATTCCGATTTCCCACGCGATTTGATCCCTTCCGTCGCTTCGCGGAAAGCGTCTGCAAGATCCGCACCTTCGACTTCTGTTTTCCCTTTGAATGCACCGGCGAACTTAACAAATGCTGTCCCGTATAAAGGACCGGATGCCCCACCAATCGTTTTGATCAGCGTCATCCCGACTTCTTTGGATAAAGCTCCTAAATCCTCATATTCGCCGTGTTCTTCTAGCGTCTTCTGGACTGCTTGGAAGCCACGCGACATGTTAATTCCATGATCTCCATCACCAATTTCCCGGTCAAGGTCCGTCAATTCATTCTTATGCTGTTCGATCTGTTCCGCTGCTTTGAGGAGCGCGCTTTGCAACTGTTCCGTCGTCAACTTCATGTTTTTACACCCCGTTTATTTGAATTAGAATCCAATCGCTTTCGTTTCTGCATCGAGATATCCGAGCAGTTCATCATCCACTGGTAAGAGCGTGATTGAGAACCCGTGCATCTCAAGCGATGTCATATAGTTTCCAACGAATGAGCGGGCAATCTCGTAACCATGCGCCTCAAGTTCTTCCGCGACATATTTATACGTGATGTACAGTTCGGATTCTGGTGTTCCGCCCATCCCATTCACCATGACGGCGACTTTTTTGTCTGGTACTTCTTTCGTCAAACGATCGAGCAACTCTTTGACGATCGCATCAACGGAAGCGACTGCTTTTCGTTCAAGTCCTTTTTCACCGTGGATCCCGATTCCGATCTCCATCTCGTCATCATGCAACTCAAAGCCTGGCTTGCCGCTCTCCGGCATGTAACATGGTGAGAGTGCCATTCCAATCGAACGAACGCCCTTGATGACTTTTTCCGCAACTGCTTTGACTTCACTTAGTGATTTTCCTTCTGCCGCTGCAGCACCGGCAATCTTATGGACGAAGACAGTTCCTGCGACCCCACGACGATCCTCTTCCTTTTTGATCGCGATGTCATCATTAACGACGACCGTATCAACTTCAATGTCCTCGAGTTCAGCAAGTTCCTTCGCCATATCGAAGTTCATGACGTCACCTGAATAGTTCTTGACGACGAGTAGGACACCTTTTCCCCCATGAGCTGCCTTGATGCCTTCAAGCACCATGTCGGGTGTCGGTGAAGTGAACACTTCCCCACAAACAGCCGCAGCAAGCATACCGTCCCCGACGAATCCAGCGTGTGCCGGTTCGTGACCGCTTCCCCCACCAGAGACAAGACCGACTTTTCCGTCCAGTGGTACTTTCCGCGCAACGACGTTAACACCTTCGACTTTTTTATACATATCAGGGTGAGCAAGTACGAGCCCGTCGACCATGTCTGAAACGAACCGGTTTGAATCTTTCATTAATTTGTGCATGAAAAACGCTCCTTTACCTAACTGATTTTGCCGTACCACTTACTCTTTACCACCAAATCAAGTCGAGTATGTCGAAAAAAATGATGAAAATATTGACCAGTTGGTGACGATATACCGCACGAATGCTATGCTCTTAAAAAAGAGGAGGAATCGAATGTCATCAGCCTTTCAAGCAGGTGTCCGCGCCTGTCTACCCACCGTCCTTGGCTATATCGGCATCGGCTTTTCCGCAGGGATCGTCGGTCGTGCCTCCGGCTTATCCCCTCTTGAAGTCGGATTCATGTCCGTCTTCATCTATGCCGGCGCCGCTCAATTCATCATCACGAGTCTCTTGCTGTTGAATAGTCCCGCCTCTGCCATCATTCTGACGACATTCATCGTCAATCTCAGGCACTTGTTAATGAGTCTGACGCTCGCTCCGCACGTCGAGACACGCCACCTTCGTGATCGACTCGGTACCGGGACGTTACTGACAGATGAATCGTTCGCTGTCGCAATGAATACTGCGCAAAAAGGGAAGATCTCACCGTCCTTCATGCATGGCTTAAATCTGACCGCGTATCTTAGCTGGATTATCGCAACCGTTCTCGGTGCACTTGTCGGTAGCTGGTTTCCTGATCCCGAACGCTTCGGTCTCGACTTTGCTCTGACGGCGATGTTCATCGGTTTATTGTACTTACAATTTGAAGGAGAACGTACCCGCATTGCCGTGAATAGTTGCCTCTTATTGATCGTCTTACTTTTGCTTTACATCACCATGCGCTACTTTTCTGCGGAAGTCGCCGTTCTTTGCGCGACACTCGGTGGCGCTAGTATAGGAGTCGTGATCACACGATGGAAATCCGCCCAGAATTAATCGGTCTCTTTTTAGCTTGTGGACTCGTCACTTGGATTCCACGTATCTTACCGTTTCTCGTCCTTCATGGACTGACGTTACCGCGCCTTGTAACGGAATGGCTCTCGTTCATTCCCATCTGCCTGCTTGGCGCCCTCTTCTTTCAAAATTTACTTATCGCGCAAGACAACGCGTTCCCGACGATTTCGACGCTTCATGTCTTCGCCGCCCTACCGACGATGGCAGTCGCGATTTTTAGTAAAAGTCTTTCTTGGACGGTCATCACCGGTGTCGTCACGATGGCGTTTCTACGGATTTATCTGTAAGCAAGTTATTCATCTTTAACATATTTCGGTAAATATTTTATGTTATCCTTAAAATAGAAATACATGGATAGTGAAGGAGGTGCTGATGTGCCGAACAAGTGGCTAATACCCTTTTTAATTTTATCGTGCGCTAGTTTTCTACTTGCGAATCAAATGGATCTACCTTATATGCTAAAACAAGGACTGGTCGCGTTGTACATCATCGCCTATTTCGGTGCGATGGTTGTTTCTCGCAAAATGAAAGTCAGAGATCACAAACAATGACTCGAAAAAATCTCCTCTAGTCTTGAGAGACCGGAGGAGATTTTTATGATCACGTATTTGCTTGTACGTCCTGATAATCCGATTGATGTTCGAACTCTTTTTTCGCAAACGGACATAACGGCAGTAGCTTGACGTTTGCTTCCCGTGCCCAGTTGACGATCTCGGCAACAAGTTGTTCCCCAATCTGTTGGTTCCGGTGCGCGGGATCAACATACGTGTGATCAATGATCCACATGCCGTTGTTCGTATCGCTGTAAGTGATTTCTCCAATCACTTCACCTTCCTGATGGGCTTCGATTTTACGTTCCGCTCGTTTCAGCTCCATTTGCTTCCCTCCGTTCGTAAGATAAGGCGCCGCTTGGACAACCATCGACGACGCGCATGACGTCTTCCACCGGCGCCCCGTCCCCTTCAATCCAAGGACGCCGTTTGACATCAAAGACGGTCGGTAGACTTCGTACACAATGACCGGAATGAATGCAGACTTCCGAATCAAAATAGACCGTGATCTCTTTGCCTTCATATCCTTTTTTCATGATATATCGTCTCCCTTTCTTTGTACTCTTGTATCTTTCCATATCCTTGACTCAATCCCTGTCGACGACATGAAAAAAGCACTTCCAGACAAAAGTCCAGAAGTGCTTGAGTTGGATTAGAACAAGACCATGTACTGATCGCGTTCCCATTCCGTGACTTGCGTCCGGAACATATCCCATTCGATTTCTTTCAATTCAACGAAGTGCTCTGCGATGTGATCGCCGAGAGCGTGCATGACGACGTCATCCGCTTTCAAGACTTCGAGTGCGTGGCTGAGTGTTGATGGAAGATCATCGATTCCGTTCGCAACGCGTTCCGGTTTGTCCATGACGTAGATGTTACGGTCGATTGGAGCCGGTGCTTTCAAGTTGTTCTTGATTCCGTCGAGACCTGAAGCGAGCAATGTCGCAAGCGCGAGGTACGGATTCGCTGCTGGATCGACTGAACGAACTTCGATACGAGTCGAGAGTCCACGTGCTGCAGGAACACGGACGAGTGGTGAACGGTTACGGGCTGACCATGCGACGTAGCAAGGCGCTTCGTAGCCAGGAACAAGTCGTTTGTATGAGTTGACTGTCGGGTTACAAACCGCTGTGAAGGCACGTGCGTGTTTGAGGATACCTGCTGTGAAGGCACGTGCATCATCCGACAATTGCATGTCTTCGTTGCCTTCATCGAAGAAGACGTTCTCGTTGCCTTTGAAGAGCGACATGTTCGCGTGCATTCCTGATCCGTTGACTCCGAAGAGTGGTTTTGGCATGAATGTCGCGTGCAAGTTGTGCTTCGCCGCGATCGTCTTGACAACAAGTTTGAACGTTTGGATGTTATCCGCTGTCGTGATCGCATCCGCATATTTGAAGTCGATTTCGTGCTGACCTGGAGCGACTTCGTGGTGTGATGCTTCGATTTCAAAGCCCATGTTCTCGAGCTCGATGACGATTTCTTTACGGCAATTTTCACCAAGATCGACTGGTGCGAGGTCGAAGTATCCACCTTGGTCGTTCAATTCAAGTGTCGGACGACCTTTTTCATCTTTCTTGAAGAGGAAGAATTCTGGCTCTGGTCCAACGTTGAATGATGTGAAACCGAGTTCTTCCATATCTTTAAGTACCCGTTTGAGCTGACCACGTGGGTCTCCTGCGAACGGCGAGCCATCCGGATTATGGATGTCACAGATTAAACGTGCAACTTTCCCTGTTCCATCTTCTGTCCATGGGAAGACGACCCATGTGTTTAAGTCTGGGAAGAGATACATATCTGATTCTTCGATCCGGACGAATCCTTCGATCGATGAACCATCGAACATCATTTTGTTATCAAGTGCTTTTTCCAATTGGCTTACTGGAATTTCAACGTTCTTGATCGTTCCGAGGATATCTGTGAACTGTAAGCGAATGAAGCGTACATCCTCAGCTTTAGCGATTTTCAAAATGTCTTCTCGTGTAATGTTGCGACGTGTCATGTGACAAATCCCCTCTCCGATTCGTTTTTATATGGTTACAGGTCCTTACTTGAAGAAACGCCCGAGCTCACCTTGGATGAGCGACGTCTTTCCATGTCGTCCTGCTTCCTTCAATTCATTTTTCAGGAGTTTATACAATTCGCCGTCAGATAGTTCCGGACGCGTCTCGACGACGCTCTCCGCAACGCGTTCGCGTTTGACGAGATCGTTTTCAAAAATCAATTTGATCCCTGCGATATTCAGTCCCTGATCCAGGTATTCCTTAATCGACAACAGGCGATCGACATCGTTGAACGAATAGAGGCGACGCTTCGTCTCTGTCCGCTCCGGCTTAATCAGTCCCTGTTCTTCGTAATATCGGATCTGGCGGGCAGATAACGCGGTCAACTCTTGAACGACTCCGATGGGAAATAGTGGCTTGGACTGGCGTGATGAGTCTGCCATGTGGTTCCTCCTTTTTCCTTACTCCATGAGAATAAACCTCTGTCAGGCAACTTGTCAAGCGATGTAAGAAAAGTTAACACAACTTTTTTAATCACTTTACTCGAAGTCGTTCAGAGGTCGTTTTCACGAGATATGCTAGTATTAAACGTTTTTTTCTGGAATTAATTGTTTTTCCATCAAGTGATTGACGGCTGAGATGATCGCGATCTTGACGTGGCTATACGTTAAACCACCTTGGACGTATGCAGTATAGGGTGCACGGATCGGACCATCCGCTGACAACTCGATCGATGAGCCTTGTACGAACGTTCCTGCTGCCATGATGACATCGTCCGCATATCCCGGCATATAATCCGGAATTGGTAACGCATGTGCATTGACGGGTGAAGCAGCTTGGATCGCCTGACAGAAAGCAATCATCGGCTCCGGCGCATGGAACGAGACCGATTGAATCAAATCCGTCCGTTCTGCCGTATGGTGCGGTGCCGTGTCAAAGCCGAACTGACCGAGCATGCTTGACGTGAACATCGCACCCATCAACGCTTGGCTAACCGTATGTGGTGCCATATAGAAACCTTGATACATATCCGGAAGTGCGGATAACGATGGACCGGCTTCGGCGCCAATCCCTGGCGTCGTCATCCGGAACGATGCCCGTTCGATCAAGTCCGTTCGACCGACGAGATAACCGCCAGTCTTCGCAAGACCACCACCTGGGTTCTTGATCAACGACCCTGCCATCAAGTCTGCCCCGACGTGCGTCGGTTCGATCGTCTCGACGAATTCACCGTAGCAGTTATCGACGAAGATCAGTACGTGCGGATGGACGGCTTTGATGGCGGCGATTGCTTCACCGATTTCATTAACCGGCAGACTGCGTCGCGTCGCGTACCCTTTTGAACGCTGTATCCCGACTACCTTCGTCTGCGGTGTGATCCGTTCGAGAACGACCGGTACGTCGATCGTCTCGGCGTTTTTCATCTCGACGACATCATAGTGGACGCCCAATTCCTTTAATGAACCGCGTCCATCACCACGAATTCCGACGATCTCTTCGAGCGTATCGTATGGTTTTCCTGTGATATAGAGCAGTTCATCGCCCGGCAACAATAAACCGAACAACGCGATACCGATTGCGTGGGTGCCGCTGATGATTTGTGGACGACAAAGACCGGCTTCCGCACCGAAGACGTCGGCATAGATGCGTTCGAGCGTATCGCGTCCTTCATCGTTGTAGCCATAGCCTGTTGACGGCATGAAATGAAAATCACTGACCTTGTGACGTCGGAACGCATCGAGGACACGGAATTGATTGTATTCCGCGACCTCTTGCGCCTTCTTGACGTACGGAGCGATCTGTTCCTCCGCCCGGTCAATGAGCGGACGAAGCGTTTCGTAATGGGTTAATTCTGAAAACATGTTTACACCTCGTATTGTTTCAATGTCGCGTATAGACGCGTATCTTTACGCAAGTAACCTTTTAGAATGACAGAACCATCTTCTTCGAACGATTCCTTCAAGTTCATCATGACTTCCTTTGCCGGATTGTAATGAGCAAAACCATCAACCGGGATGCGGATCTCGAGATACTCGAGGATCTCACTGATTGAACGTTCGATCTCTTCAATCAAACGCTCGATGTCCTGCGGATCAAGTGCAGAGATCAACAGTTTCCCGCCTGTAAACAAGCGGTTCAGCTGATCCTTCTTGTTGTAGACTTCTAGCTGCGGGATGTCACCGGCACCGAGTTCATCGAGAACATCGTTCGTCGTCTGCATCTGATTCAAATAATGCTCACTCGATGCATCGACGACATGGAGGATCAAGTCCGCTTCCAGCACTTCCTCGAGGGTCGAGCGGAACGCTGCGATCAACTTCGTCGGAAGATCTTGGATGAAACCGACCGTATCCGTCAGGAGGATTTGCCCACCTTCCGGCAAATCAACTTGACGTGTCAACGGATCGAGCGTCGCGAACAACTCATCCTTTTCGTATGTGTCGGCTTGAGTCAACCGGTTGAAGATCGTGGATTTGCCAGCATTCGTATAACCAACGAGTGCGATTTGGAACGTCTGGTTCTCTTTGCGACGTTCCCGGTAACGAGAACGGTGCGCGACGGATGTCTCGAGTTGTTTCGAAATCTCATCGACGCGGCGCCGGATATGACGACGATCCGTCTCGAGTTTCGATTCACCTGGTCCACGTGTTCCAATTCCGCCACCAAGACGTGACAGTTGTGTTCCCTGCCCGGCAAGACGTGGCAACAGATAACTCATCTGTGCCAGTTCGACCTGCAATTTCCCTTCGCGTGACTGGGCACGTCCAGCGAAGATATCGAGAATCAACTGCGTCCGGTCGATCAACTTGATCGCTTCCGGGTCTGATAAGGCAATCCGGATATTTTTCATTTGACCCGGCGTGACTTCAGCATTGAATATGATTAAATCAGGTTCAAGTTCGTCTGCTAACGCAACGAGTTCCTCAACCTTTCCTTTTCCGATGAACGTTCGGCGGTCAATCGCTTGTCGTTTTTGATCCAAACGACCGACGACGACACCATGCGCAGTCGTTACGAGTGCTTCGAGCTCCGCGACCGATTCTTCATAGACATGATCCGGGACACCGGGGAGCTGGCAACCAACGACGATGACGCGTTCTGACATAATATCATTCCTTTCACGAGTAAAGACGTACTGCGCCCCTTATCATACCACAGCCACCGGTTCGTCTGAACTTTTTTGGACAGGAAACATCCGTTCGGTTTATGATGGAAGAAACACCATTACGAAAGGGAGGAAAACGATGGCACGCGAACAGTCGTATACGCTTCCAGAATTCATTGAACGCTACCTATTTTATTTAACGACAAGCGGACGACAACTTTCGACCGTCCGGCGCTATCGGTACGATTTAATCGAAGTCCACCGCTACATGACGGATGTCGATCAACCACTTGAGACGATCGATGATTTCAAGGCGATTTCGATTGAGACGTGGAAGACGTTCATCAATGAGTACTTGATCGAAGAGAAACTCTACCAACAAGCGACGGTCGCCCGAATCGTCACCGTCATCAATCAAGTCAATTATCAAATTCGACAAACGAAGGCGAAGCTGATCGAATACGCACAACCGACACATGAATTGACGGCAAAACACGTCGCTTCCTTTAAGGAATACGAGCAACTCGTCCGAACGAATCAATCCGATCGCGGCTTGACGGAACATCAATTGAAAGCCCGTCCGTATTTGATCGATCGAAACGAACTCATTCTCCGCCTGTTTTATCGCTACGGTTTACGCGTCCATCACATCATCGGCTTAAAGATGCACGATCTCAACTTCGCCCAGCAAGAGATGACCGTCCACGATCGACTCGGCAACCGCTACCTGCTCCATCTCGAGCGGGAAGATCAAGATATCATGTTGCGTTACTTGAAGACGATTCCGGAGCCCGTCCGCCCACGTTATCACAGTACTGACCCTTTTTTCGTCGCCTTCGACTTCGCCCGGATGACATTCCGCTGGGTTTACAGTAAGAATGCACCGAAGCAATTGTCGATTGTCATGATCACGAAGATGATGCGTCAGCTGAATGAACGGTCGGACAACAAGCGGGTCTTGACACCGTCGATGTTACGCAACAGCTTCATCCTAAAAACGTATCAGGACGAGATGACGAAGGAAGAACGCCTGCAGAAGACGTGTCTTTATAAGGATGTCTCGCTTCGACGTTATGAAGAGGCGGTCGAGGAACTGACACCATTACTGTAATGACACATTTACGCTGAAAGTGAAGTAGCTGTCATTTTTCACTTCACTTGCGAAGCGTCATTCTTTCGTTATTCGTCTCGAATTTTTAATACGACCCACACCTGAATGAAACCTAAAAAAAGACGACCCCCCGGTCGTCTTTTTCATTAGCGAGAAACTTCTTGCGTCTCTTCTTGCTCATATAACGTCACGTTGCGCGCTGGTGCGAACGTCGAGATCGCGTGTTTGTAGATTAATTGCTGTTTGCCTTCTGACTCCAAAATGACCGTGAAGTTATCAAATGACTTGATCAGCCCCCGTAATTGATACCCGCTGATTAAGAAAACCGTCGTTGGGACTGCATCTTTCCGTAATTGATTTAAAAAGACGTCCTGAATGTTGTATGTCGCTTTCATGATTCCCCGTGCCCCCTCTTTTTATCTGTTTCTGTCTTCGGGCAACTCTTATTTAACCGCTTTCAGAAACTCTACAGTTCTATCATAGATAATTTTGAACGTTTCTTCAAATGAAAACTTTCCCATATCTACCCAAACGCCATCAAATTGATGACGGAACCAGGTCAATTGACGTTTGGCGAAGCGTCGTGTGTTCCGTTTTAGCATGTCAACAGCAGGATCGAGTGGTGCTCCGTCAAGAACAGGTAACATCTCTTTATAACCAATCGCTTGCAACGCCTTCGTCTGTCGATACCCGGCAGCGTCCAGACGCGCCACTTCCTCTAGAAGGCCACTGTCGACCATCATGTCTACCCGCTGATCAATCCGGTCATACAAACGATCCCGGTCTTTCATGTGTAAAACGAACAACAAACTCTCGTAAAGTGCGGGTTGACTGCCAGTCGTTTGTGTCTGACCAGTCCGCGCGACCTCGATCGCCCGAACGACCCGCTGGATGTTATTCGGATGAATGGCTTCTGCGCGCACCGGATCGAGTTCTTTTAACTGATCATGTAGTGCAGTTGCTCCATGTGTCGCCGCATACGCTTCGAGTTCAGTCCGTAAGGCTGGATCTTCTGCCTGCTCAGTAAACTGGTAATCATATAAAATCGATCGGATGTAAAGCCCTGTTCCACCGACGATGATCGGTAACTTACCACGGCTTGCGATCTCATCGATCGTCGCTCGGGCAACCGTCTGAAAACGGGCTACACTCATCTCGTCGTCCGGTGTGACGAGATCTAGCAGATGATGCGGCACTCCTTCCATCTCTTCGGTCGTCACTTTTGCCGATCCGATGTCCATCCCTTGATAGACTTGAACCGAATCTCCGGATAAGACCTCTCCGTTTAGTCGTTTTGCGAGTTCAATGCCTGTCTTCGTTTTTCCGACTGCCGTCGGTCCGACGATGACGATAACTGGTTGTTTCTTCATTCTGCTTCACCCATTCTTTATCTTTTCATTTTTGATTCGAGTGTACCACAGCCACTTACTCGGATTAAAAAAATCCACAAAAAAACCGCCCTCCTTGGACGGTTCCACACTTACTTGTCTTATACGCGACGGATGAAATCGTCATAGATGGCACTAAAGATGCACCATCCACAAATGACGACGCCTGTCAGCATGATGCCCCAATCTGCCATGGTCGTTCCTCCTCTAGTCATCGTTATTCTCTCTTTTGACGGTTTGAATGGTTTGTAAACCCTTTCGAGCAGGTTTGACACCAATTCTTGGAATCAGTATGATAAAAGTACGATTGGTACGTAGCGCGGAGGCTGACCTGCATCAGCTTCCCATAGAGGCACTGCCTCTCGATTCCATGTCTTGTGCTGGCACGAGGCGACATAGGAAGATTTCTTTCTTTCACAGAACAGGTCCGGCATCATGCCCGGGCCTGTTCTGCGTGCTAGTAGATTATTTCAAAAGGAGCTGGTTCTCGTGCGCATTCAAATCATTGGTGGGTCTGGTACAGGAAAAAGTACACTAGGTGCATTCGTCGGACAATCGGAACGGATTGCGTGGATCGATACCGACCATTATCTCTGGAAAGATACGAAGTTCACTGAAAAACGTGACGTCTCCGAGCGATTTTCCATGTATGAAGCAGATATACTGTCTTACCGTGATTACGTCGTCTCCGGTTCCATCTTCGCCTGGCACCCGGATGGTTTCACCAATCGGGACTTGCTCGTCTTCCTGTCGCTCGACGAATCGCTCCGGATGGAACGGCTCATCGCACGCGAAGCAGCACGTTATCCTGACTTTTCAGGATCAAATGAGTTCCTCGACTGGTGCCGGACGTATCATACAGCGACGGACCCGAAGATGATCGGCACGTTCGCGGAACACCAACTGCAAATGGAACGGTCGGTTTCCCCCGTTCTAAGATTAGACGCTTCCATACCGACACAGCTTCAGTATCAAAAAATAATGGAAACATATGACAAATTGCCTCATAAATCATGACAAACGGGTCCCCTCTTCAGGTGGACCCGTTTGTCTTAATACATATCTTTTTGCGTGAAGTTCCAGAAGGCAACGATTAGTGCCGCGGCCGTCCAACAACCGAGGACAGCAAGCGAAAACGGAAGTGTCATCCCTTCGATCGGTGGCGCTTGACCATCAAGGTAGTTAATCAGTCCAAAGTTGACGTTGACGAGATACTTCGAACTCGTCCAGCTCGAACCGAGCGTCGTCAGTAACGTACCGGAAATCAAAACTGCCATCATGATCCCGATGCCTGTCGCCGTATTCTTGACGAGAACGGAGACCATCAAGGCAATCGTCCCGACGACCGCCGTGACGATCCAGGCTAGACCGACCGCCATCAACAGATACTCCCACATCGGTAACGTATGCACGAATTCAGTCGAGAACGTTCCGCTCGGTGAAGCTTGGAATCCGGTCAAGATCGGTGCGGTCCAGCCGTCATAACCGAGGACGATTCCGGATATCGCATAACAGACGACGACGGTCAATGCCATCAGCATCGATGTATAAAGTAACACCGTCAACCATTTCGCCATGAGGATCTTCCAACGCCGGACCGGTCGCGACAGCAACGTCTTGATCGTTCCGTCATTTTGTTCCCCGCTGACGATGTCCGCCATGATGACGATGATGAACAGCGGTAAAATCAACGTCAATCCTTGCGAGAAGAAAATCCGGATGAACGTCGGGGCTCCCGGATAATTCGGATTGATGTCGTTATCGAGATAGTATTGGTTTTGTTTTAGGTCGAATTCAAGGAACTGACGGAACTCATCTTGAATACTGCTAGAAGCAAGACGGTTCTGTGTATCGACGATATCTTGTTGAAGTTCAACCCGCCAATCGAGTGTTCCTTGCTTTTTGATCTGTTCTTGAATGTCTCGATACTGTGCGTACGTAAACATTGAGACGAGGACGATGAGGATGATCGCAACGACAGCAAACCGACGTTTTGAAGCGATTTTCGTCACTTCATTTCGGACGAGACCGATCATGTTCGGATTACGCAATGTGATCTCCTCCCGTCAACGTGATGAACAGATCTTCAAGCGTCTGGACTTTCCGTTCGATCGGCCAAACTTCAACACCTGCTTCAAGCAACTGCTTGTTAAGTGCCGGCGTCTTACTAGCATCCATCAAGGTATGGACCGTATTCGCATCGACGACTTCGGATACTTGGACTAAATCAGAAGCCGATAAAATCTCGTTCGCCTTGAAGGCATCGTCGACACGCCAATCAACACCAGGAGCAAGCGACTCGACCAGCTCCTTGACCGTTCCGACTTGGACGATTTTACCGTAACTCATGATCGCGACACGATCGGCGAGCATCTCGATTTCAGCGAGAATATGACTCGAGACGAGGACCGACAGTCCCGTTTCCTCGACGAGCCGGCGTATGAATTGACGCAAATCCCGAATCCCCATCGGATCGAGACCATTCGTCGGTTCGTCGAGAATCAAGACGCTTGGTCGTCCGAGTAGTGCTTGGGCGATACCGAGACGCTGACGCATCCCGAGTGAGTATGTCCGGACTTGATCGTCGACCCGCGCCGTCAAATCGACGAGATCGATGACTTCCTGAATCCTTGCCTCGTCGACATTCGGTAACATCCGGGCGAAGACTTGTAAATTTTCACGACCTGTCAAATATTTATACAACTCCGGGTTCTCAACGATCGAACCAATCCGCTCCATCGCTTGGACGAACTGTTTGCGGACGTCGAAGTCACAGACTGTGATTTTACCGGACGTCGGTTTAATCAGTCCGACGAGCATCCGGATCGTCGTCGTTTTCCCTGCCCCGTTCGGTCCAAGGAAGCCGAAGACCTCACCCGGTTGAATTTCAAACGAGATATTATCGATGATCGTTTTTTTTCCGATCACCTTTGTTACATCTTCTAATTTCACTGTTGGTTTCACGTCTCTCACCTCTTATTGTCTATTCTAGCGGAATAATGAATCATTTGACTTGTCAGAACACTTCATTTCCGCACATTCTTTCAACATTTGCTACAATCAGGATAGAACCTAGAAGGAGGAACGTTCATGAAGCGATTACGCTGGTCCCTGTTTTTAACCGTTTCACTCTTACTGACCGCGCTGTTTGGTTACGGTTTCGTCAACGCCTATAGTGATGTCGTCAATCCACCGAAGCGTGCCGTCCTCACACCAACGAAGGAAGAACCTGTCAAAAAAGGCGGAACGTACGTCGCGCTTGGTGATTCCTTGACGCGTGGTGTCGGAGCATCTAACGGAAATAGTTATGCTGCTCTTGTCGGACGTGACCTTGTCAAAGCGAACACGGTCGAGCGTTTTCAGAATCTTGCCGTCAGTGGTGCCCGGACGGAAAATTTATTAAAACAACTCAAACAAAAAGAAGTCCTACGCTCAGTCAGTCAAGCGAAAGTCATCTCGGTGACGATCGGCGGAAATGACTTGTTCAATCGTGGCGAAGGTGTCACGAATTTCGATGCAAAGAAAACGGCCGCGACGATTACGACGGCTCAAGACAACTTAAGAAAGACGTTCCGGATTCTGCGCGAACAAAATCCGGATGCTGTCATCTTCTACGTCGGACTTTATAATCCTTTCCGGGCAACGGAAAACGGTGAGGCGTTCGATGCGATCGTGCAAGACTGGAATGCTAAATCCCGGACGCTCGGGATTGAATATGACGTCGAAATCATCGACACATTCAATCTCGTTCGCGACGTCAAACGTGATTTATCAAGCGATCAGTTCCATCCGAACGACTCTACCTATGAAGAGATCGCAAAAGCCGCATTACTTGCTGTCAATAAACGTTTCTAAAACAAAAAGCCGCCATTTCGGCGGCTTTTTGTTCCGATTCATTTCAGGCGTTTGGCCAAGGCGATCAGTCCCCATTGAAGCGGCAAACGTGTCCAGAGCAACCATGATGGAAGGCGCTTCCCATTGACCGGCTTCGGATTGACGGCCATATTGACGTTTGCCGGTAAGACCGCGTACAAAAAGGCCGGAAGCGTCTTACGAACGAGATGTACTCCTTTTCCTGTCAACAGCATGAGACCATAAGCGATCTCGATCACACCCGTTACTTGGACGAAAAAGCGCTTAAACGGAATGAACGACGGCATGATGCTGACAAACCCTTTCTCGTTGCGGAAATGACCAACTCCCGCAAACAATAATCCTGCTCCATAGACTAGACGTAATAGCATGATCATTCACTCTCTCTTTCCACTTTACGGATTCATTCGAAACAGCTTCAGTGTATCGAACTGATCCGATTATCTCAACTTTTAGAAATTGTCGTCGAATTATGGGGAATGATGAGTCATTTCGGAATGTCTCCCGTAATCAGGTGACAAGTCACTTCATTTGCTATGATGAAGTCAGAAATCATACAGGAAGGGATGACGACTTATGGCTGGAAAAACAAAAGGACTTTTACCTGGATTGACTGGAGGAATCATCGGTGCCGTTCTGACGGCAACGATCGCGTTTCCGATTTTACTCGATCAAGAGCAACAGGTCGCGGACACACCACTCTCAAACGGAATGCCAAAACAAGTCTCGACGACGTCGAATGATCCAGTGACGAATGCAGTCGCCACTGCTCAAAAATCCGTTGTAACGGTAACGAATTATCAAACCGGTAATGCGATGTCGCAAAAAGAAGCAGCTGCCGGCTCGGGATCTGGTGTCATTTATAAAAAAGAGAATGGAAAAGCATACATCATTACGAACCACCACGTCGTCGATGGCGCATCAAAACTTGATGTCACACTTAACAACGGTAAAACACTGCAAGCCAAATTACTCGGTAGTGACGAAACGTATGACTTAGCCGTGTTAGAAGTCGACGCAAACGACGTTCCAGGCGTCATCACACTCGGGAAATCGGCTGACTTAAAAGCCGGACAGACTGTCCTTGCGATTGGTAATCCGCTTGGTGAATTCCAAAACTCCGTTACCCGTGGAATCGTCAGTTCGAAAGACCGGACTGTACCGGTCGATACGAATAACGATGGACAAGACGACTTTAATACAACGGTCATCCAGACGGATGCCGCGATCAATCCTGGTAACTCAGGCGGTGCCTTGATCAATGAACAAGGACAACTCGTCGGTATCAACTCGATGAAAATTGCCGAGTCGGGTGTTGAAGGTGTCGGTTTCAGTATTCCAATCGATGATGCATTACCAATCCTTAAACAACTTGAGACGAACGGTAAAGTCGAACATCCGACACTCGGTGTTTCCTTACAAGATGTGGCGGCGTTCCCTGCTGGATATTTAAAAGATCAAGTTAACTTACCAGACAGTCAAAAAACAGGTGTCGTCGTCATGTCAGTCGAACCGAACAGTCCAGCTGCTGCGGCTAAACTGAAAACAGGTGACGTGATCACGAAAATCAACGACTCCGAGATTAAAGGATTCGTCGATATCAAAACGGCACTCATCAAATCAGACGGTCCACTCTCACTGACAATCATCCGTGACGGAAAAACGATGACGGTCGAGACGAAAACAACGACGACCGACCAGCTGTAAACTTCAGCCTGACGTTTCGTCCGCCTTCCTTTTCGGGTATTGTTTTAGAACAATATCGAATTGGGAGGCTTTTTCTATGTATGACTTAATCGGCATCGGCATTGGTCCGATGAATTTAGGGTTGAGCGCACTGGCTCATCCGACAGATTTAAAAACGTTATTTTTTGACGAAAGCGAACAATTCTCATGGCATCCCGGCATGATGATTCAGGATTCGATGATGCAGACAAGCTTCATCTCCGATCTCGTCACACTTGCTGATCCGACGAGCGCATTTTCTTACCTTAATTACTTACGATCGATCCAACGTCTCCACACGTTTTACTTCTATGAAAAACTTCTGATTTCAAGACAAGGTTACAATGATTACTTACGCTGGGTGGCGACACAGCTTAATGATTTACGATTTTCAACCCGCGTCGTCGATGTGCAAGATACCGGTGATAGTTTTGAGGTCCTCGTCGAAGATGTCACAACCGGGAAACGGGAAACGTTCGAAGCACGGAACGTCGTCATCGGTACTGGCTCAAAGCCCGCGATTCCAGACACGTTTGACGAGCGTGTCATTCACAATACACAGTATGTCATGAACAAGGCAGAACTGTTGCAGCGCAAAAAAATCAGTATCGTCGGCTCCGGTCAAAGTGCCGCCGAGATCTTCCTTGATCTTTTGACGACACCTGCTCCAGAGCGTCCTGAACTCGAATGGATTGCGCGTTCGACACTGTTTGAGACACTCGAGACCGGTAAACTCGGAGAAGAAATTTTTTCACCGAGCTATGTGATGTATTTCAACCAACTCCCACTCAAAGTAAGACAAGAGTCGGTCAAGAAATTCGCCCGGTCTCAGAACGGCATCAGTCCAGAGACCCTGCAATCGATCTATGCCCACCTCTATGATTTGACGGAAGAAGAACAGCAACAAGTCGCGATTCGCGCGAATCTTGAAGTGAAAAAGATTACCTATGACGAACGGTTCACGATCGCGATGCAACATCAAGAGCTCGAAGATGAACGCTCGTCTAAAACAGATGCTGTCATCGCGGCAACCGGCTTTTCGCCATCCCTTCCAAGCTTCATTGATCGACTCGATATCGTGTTCGAAGCACCCAACGCTTGGAAAGTCGACGCAGACTATCAAATCGTGCGTTCCGTCGAGACGGCGCATCATCTTTACGCAC
>NZ_DFQK01000012.1:114331-204453 GCF_002377745.1 Exiguobacterium sp. UBA3491 | reverse complement strand
AGGTATGGTGCGCACCATACCTCGTCCGTTTTGTCTATTTCAATGCTTCACGTCACGGTTTTTTCGTTAGTTCTAGTGCAGCCAGTAACAATAACGTAGCTTGCACCCGTGTCACACCTGATTTAGCCAGTAACAGATGAAAGGCAATCAACCAGTTGACCTCGTCTGAAAATCGATTCCGTGCCCGCTCCCGGTCGACGATCCGGGTCACGTAAATCCAGTCGACACGTTCCATTGTAGGCAGTAACGCAAGAATCGGCATTAAACGATCCCAAATAATGATTTCTCTTCGCTCTAACAGTTCCCGCCAAGCAACGATTCGTTCTTGTTGCGCTGACGCATCCGGATGCGCTGCTAAGATCTGCGCCGTAATGACACGTTCACTCGTCCGTTCCATATATTGCGCAAGCCACTCTTCAAACGTATCAACGCGTTCTAAAAACGTATCTGGTAGTGGGTGCTGTTCAAGCAAGGTCGATGTCACGACGTATTGTTTCGCGGCATTTAGATGAGGTCGTGTCGCATGCAAGCGCTCCATGTAAGGGAACGCATCAATCACTTGTCGCCGGTTCAGCACTTCGTTGAGTGCAAAAAATGGGCGGACTCCTTTATCACGAATCAAGCGATGTTTAATCTTCTTTTCCGCGACGATGATTTCTTCGATGAGAACATCGGGATCCGTGCTATTCAATTGAACATTGGCGACAAGTAACGGTGTATAGCGGCTCCGAAGTGCTGAAAAACGCGACGTCTTATGTTTGATCGTCCGCATCAGCCGTTCGTAGACATTCTGTTCAAAAACGGTATCATGAATCGTGTAGGACAGCGCAAAAAAACGATGGAAATCATGTGACGATTCCTCCCGTAAGACGGGATAACTCTCATCATAGTTCTCACAGAATTGACCGTACATCCTTCCACCTCGCCTTCTTTTCTATAAATCGTTTTCCCTAAAATTGGTTTGTACAACCTTATTTTTAGACGAACAAAAAAAGGCGACAGAACATGTCCGTCGCCTCTCATTCTTTCAATTTGATTCAAACTCGTTGTCTCTCTAACAGACGGGAGAAGTAACCACCTTGATCCATTAGTTCATCATGCGAGCCTTCTTCGACGATGCCGTCCTTCGTGACGACGAAAATCTTATCGGCATTTCGAATCGTTGCTAAACGGTGGGCGATAACGAGCGTCGTCCGGTTCTCAGACAGCTCGGCAAGCGATTCTTGAATCAGTGCTTCCGTTTCTGTATCAAGGGCAGACGTCGCTTCATCAAGAATCAGAATCGGCGGGTTCTTCAGGAACATCCGCGCGATGGCGAGTCGTTGCTTTTGTCCACCCGACAATTTGAGTCCCCGTTCGCCGATTTGTGTCGCATACCCATCAGGTAGATCCGCGATCATCGGACCGAGATGGGCACGTTCTGCCGCTTGCACGATGTCTTCGTGCGTCGCATTCAAATCACCGTAGGCGATGTTTTCAGCGATCGTCCCTGAGAACAAAAAGACATCTTGCTGGACGATCCCGATTTGTTGTCGCAGAGACTCCTTCGTCATCTGCCGGATATCGATTCCGTCAATCGTGATTGCGCCATCTAGAACATCGTAAAAACGTGGAATCAACGAACAGATCGTCGTCTTCCCTGCCCCGGACGTTCCGACGAATGCGACCGTCTGACCCGGTACGACCGTCAGATTGATGTGTTCTAAGATTAGACGATCCGCTTCATATCCGAATGCGACATCCTTGAACGTGATGCCACCGTTCAAGCGATCAACAACGAGCGCATCTGGCGCATCAGGTAAAGATGCATCTTCATCAATCATCGAAAGGAACCGCTTAAAGCCAGCCATCCCTTTCGGATACATCTCAAGCAATGCCGTAATCTTATCGATTGGCTTCAATAAGATATTCATGTAGAGAATGAAGCCGACGAGTTCTCCGGCCGTTAAGGCTTCGCGATGTGTCAAGTACGCACCGACGACTAAGACGGCAAGTGTCATCAAACGAGTCGTCAAGTAGATGCCGGACAGGCTCTTACTCATGACCTTGTAGGCATTGATCTTCGACTGACGGAACGTTGCGTTGTCTTTTTCAAAACGCTCGATTTCGTAAGCTTCGTTCGTGAACGACTGGACGACACGGACACCGGAAACACTGTCCTCGACGCGTGAATTGACTTCCGCGATATTACCGTACATCCGGTCCCATGATTTATTCATCCGGACGTTCGCATAGCTGATCAGCCAGATCAGGAATGGTACGGCGATGATCGTCACGAGGGCAAGCGGCACATTGATCGTCAACATGATCGAGAATGCACCAAGCAAGGTCATGACGGCAATGAACGCATCTTCCGGACCATGATGGGCTAGTTCCCCGATATCAAACAAATCATTCGTGATCCGGCTCATGATATGACCCGTCTTCGTATTGTCAAAGAAACGAAACGACTGTTTCTGGACATGACTAAACAACTGACGACGCATATCGGTCTCGATGTTAATCCCGAGCTTATGTCCGAAATAGTTGACGACGAATTGCATCAGCGTACTGATGACGTAGAGCGCTAATAATCCGACGCTGACGAGGATGATCCAGTTCATCTCACCGTTTGGCAACAAGGAGTCGATGAACCACTGGACTGCGAGTGGAAAAGCAAGTTCTAACACCCCGACGAATAAGGCAGATATGAAATCGAGCCAGAATAAACGTTTATGTGGGATATAATATTGATAAAAACGGTGTAACATGTGTAGCCTCCTTCCGAGTACTTCTAGTGTACTTGAACTTTTTTGAAAATACTCCTTCTACCTGTTCATTTTTTGAAAAACGGTATTACAGTTTTCCAGACAAAAATTATATTTTTAATTCAGGGGAATCAGCACTTTTTATGACAAAATGGTAACAACGATTTTTACCTATCTCTTGGAAGGAGCTATGTCACGTGAAAAAGACCGTTCTCGCCCTCACGACGCTCGCTTTGGTCGGTACCACAATTCCGGTTTCAGCCGCGTCAACGACACTGACTTTGACGGATAACGTCAACATTCGCACGGCTGCCTCGACTTCCGCGAAGGTCATCACGACGCTAAAAAAAGGTACGAAGCTGACAGCTGTCAAGAAAGTCAACAGCTGGTATGAAATCCGCTATCAGTCGAAACCAGCTTTCATTACTTCAGCATACGTCAAAGCAACGATGGAAAAGGCTCCGACAACTACGACCTACATAACGAACACCGATGCCGTCAACGTCCGGCAAAAAGCAACGATGAGTTCGAAATCACTCGGAAAACTGGCAAAGAATACTGTCTTGACTGTTCAGAAACAATCAGGTGATTGGTACCAAATCACATATAAGAAACAAACGGCCTATGTCCATGCGACGTTAGTCAGCAAAAAGACGTCGAACGTCACGACAGATTCAAAACCACCCGCAACGACTCCCGTCAAAAAAGTCGTTAAAGCGGTTGATCGATCAAAAGTCTACACGGTTAATGCGAAGGAAGGCTTGAACGCACGGACTGCTGCAGCGACGAACGCAAAAATCTACAAGACATTACCGCATCAGACGGTGCTCGATGTCACAGGTGCGGTTGATTCGTGGTACCAAGTCAAGCTTGACGGAAAAGAAGCATATGTCGCTTCGACCTATGTCAAAGCTTCAACAAAAGCATCACCACCAACAACACCGACGACTCCTGGAGTCTCTTTGACGCCAGTTGATGCCTCGAAGACGTATCGCGTCAATGCCCCAACCGGTCTGAATGTCCGTACGTTGCCTTCGACGTCGTCTAAAGTTTTCACACAAGTCGGACACGGTTCGACAGTCAATGTCACGGGTGAAACGACAGGTAAAGATAGCGGCTGGTACCAGATCAAGATCGGAACGGGTCTCTACTATGTCGCGAAGAGTTACATCACGACGGGATCCGTCACGACGACGCCTCCGGTCACTCCGACGACACCACCTGTGACGACCGTTCCCGGTTCGACATTGATGGAACGTGCCATTTCGATTGGGCAACAATATCTCGGAACACCATACGTTTGGGGATCTAGTAATCCAGTCAACGGTGGCTTCGACTGCTCTGGCTTCATCAACTACACGTTGAATGCCGCTGGCTATTCTGTCGGACGGACGAACGTCAACGGTTACTGGAATGATGACCGGTATCTTGGGGCGAAGCTCTCGAAACTGCGTCAACCGGCACGCGGCGATATCATCTTCTTCGAAAACACGTATGCCGCTGGTCCAACGCATATCGGCATCATGTTGAACAACGATCAGTTCATCCATGCGAACACACCATCACTCGGCATCAGTCGTCTTTCAGAACGGTACTGGACACAAAAACTGTTAGGCTTTAAATCACTTTAAGACATTTTTCATCCATCCCTTGGGGTGGATGTTTTTTTGTCTTACCGCTTCTCTTTTGGATATACTGTATATGGAAAGGATGTGTCCGCATGTCTTACAAAACACTTTATGTCCGACTTCTCTTTCTTGCCTTATTGATTTTTGGTGGCTCGATGCTCTTGCATTATATCCAGACGGGAGACGTCTATATCGGTCACTTGATCGTTTCCGTCGCCGCTTGCGTCTTATTGATTTTCAGAAGAACGACATCCTCACACGAACAGGCATGAAGCGCACTCGCTTCATGCCTGTTTTTTCGTCATTGAACATTAATCAATGCTTGTATCTCTCGCTCAAGATCGCCTTTGAGTCGTTCGCTTTGAAGATCATCCTTCAATCGTAAAACATCCTCCAGTCGTTCCTGACCAATCCCTCGTTGCATCGCCAGTACGAGAGTCTGTAACATCATCGCTTGGTCGAATCCACTCGCAGCAAGCCAGGCATCTTGCATCTCCCATATCTTATCGACGCTCTGCTGCAGCGTCTGATTCGGTAATTCGATGCCGTTCACAAGGAGATGGACTTCGAGTTGTCCGATGTAATGCTTCGCGTCATCGATCGCCACAGTGACGAGTTTTTCCCACGCCATCTGCATGCCGTTCGTATCATTTTCGAAAATCGCGATGAGTCCTTTCGTCAAATCAACTTCGATCCGTCCAACGGCAGTCGTTTCACTAAATGCAAAAAACTGCTCCAATCGATCAAACTCTTGCCGTGATTGTTCGATTTCCCCTTCTAGATATAAAAACAATCCGAGGAAACGTTGAAACGAAATGACATGATAATAGACATCTTGCTCCCGCATATACTGAACCCCTTCACGCAATAAGGCGATCGCTTCTGTATAGTGATCATCGAACAAACTTGCTCGGAGCGCACGCAAGATTTGGAAATTTAAATAGGTTTTTGGCGCCAGTAGAATCTCGCGTGGTACATCCATTGCTTCGATCAGCTCATACGCTTCCTTTGTTCGTTTGAGATTGAATAAAAAATAGACTTTCGAGATCTGAACGAGCAACTGCTCATCTTGACGACCGAGCTGTTGAAAAATCCGCTCTGCTTTCTCATAATATATCAAACCAAGCTCCGGGTCAGACGCTCGGAGGGCATCGCCGTATTTATGATAGACCTGCCCTTGCCAATAGGAAGTCGTTTCCGGAACCAAGTAAGGTTCTAGAAGTTCCTGAATTTTTTCGTCTGAAAAATATGGGGTATGCCGCGAACGGATTGTTTCGATGAGTTCCCGCATCTGAACATCTCGCGGATCGAGCATTAATTCTTCGACTGTCACCTGTAATCGCCTAGCAATCGCCTGTAAGGCGGGAACAGACGGTGTCGCTTTCCCGTTTTCGACCATACTGAGCATTGACTTCGTGATGATGCCGGTCGCAACGTCCGTTTGCGTCATTTTCTTCTGTTTTCGGATCTGTTTGATACGTTCCCCTAACACACTGGTCACTCCTTTTATCACAAAAGTTAAATTATATTGAACTTTATCTTTACATTTTTCTTCCACTCCTTTATTCTACACTAAAGTTCAATAAAATTTAACTCCGAAGGAGTGAACATGATGTCATTTAATTTAAAACGTGTCTTATTCGGAAAGTTTTGTTCGTTATTTGCGGCTAGTCTATTCACGTTCGTCGCCGGACTGACCGTCTTACGGGAAACATCGTCTGGTTTTCAGTTTGCTCTCGTCCTGCTTGCAGGATCAGTGCCACGGATTTTGCTCTCACCGATTGCTGGTGTCCTTGCTGATCGCTGGAATCGGAAACGCATCATCGTCACGACCGAGAGTCTAAGTGCACTCGTCTTATTTGGACTCTTGCTCTATTCGCTACAAGCTCCGTTACATACTATTCATTACATCGTCGCGAGTGTGCTCTTGACGAGCCTGTCGACGTTCCTGTCCGTTACCTTATCAAGCTCGTTACCGCGACTCGTAGCAGAAGAGGAGTTACAACGCGGGAACGCGCTTTTCTCGACGATTCAATCGACCTCAACGATCACTGCACCACTCGTTGCGGGATTGCTTATCGCCACAGTCTCCATCACGCAATTCTTGATCTTACCGTTTCTCCTGTTTGCTTCTGCTGCCTGGTGGAATAGCCGTCTCCGCTTTCTTGCAGTGGATACCTCTCCTCTGGCTACTACTAATACTCCGTCTTTCGTCTCGGAGTTTAAAGAAGGCTACCGCTATCTGTTCCGTCAACCGGTATTGACGACACTCGTCCTGATGGCGATCGTCCTGAACTTCTTTTTTGTCGCTTTCGAAATCTTGTTACCGATCGTTTTGCTCGATCGACTGCAATTCACGCCATTTCGGTTTGGATTAGTCGAGTCCGCACTGGGTGCTGGTCTTCTTGTCGCTTCGTTGCTTCTTGCCTTACCTCGCTTTACCGTGAAACGTCCGTTACGGACGATATTCGAGTCGCTCTTTTTAATCGCCTCTTGTTATGCGCTTCCTGCACTTGCCCTACTCGGCTATGTTCCATCTGCTCTACTATTACCTTTTTTCATGATTCTATTGTTCATCGACGGCATGCTCGTCTTACGGATGAACATCCCACTACAGCTCATCGTTCAAAAACAGACCGATTCGGCTTACCTCGGACGTGTCATCGGTGTCCTGGAATCGATCGCCATGGCGATGATGCCGATTGGTACCCTATTATTTGGTTTACTGAGTGATCATGTGTCTATCATCGTGCTACTTGCAGTCGGTACAGTCGGCTTGTTCGGTGCAGCGTTATTCGGATTCTTCCGATTGCGTAAAGACATCGTATCCGAACGCATTCCAGTAGTAGACGCAAAAAACACGTCCTCCCTCACTTCGTGAGAAAGGACGTGCGTATAAATCAGACTGTCGCTTTGACAGCGTCCATGATTAATTTTAATGATTGTTGTTTTGCTTGTTTGTCTGCGATCATCGAAGCAATCATCACTTCGTCCGTTCCATATGAATCGGCAAGCTCTTGTAATTGTTTCGCAACGGATTCCGGGTTACCGACGATCATCCGTTTCCGATTTTCAGCAATCCGGAACTGATCTTGGAACGTATACGGATACGCTGCTGCTTCTTCCGGTGTCGGCGTTCCTGTTGACGAGACCCCTTTTTCGAGTAAGAGCAGAGATAAATCAAGGCTTGACGCCAAACGTTCTGCTTCTTCCGTCGTTTCGGCACATGTCACGAAGATCGAAACGAGTGTTTGTGGTGTCTCATTAAACGACGTCGCCATGAAATTATGACGATAGTAATCCATTACTTCCTGACCACCCTGTCCATTGATGAAGTGAGCAAAGGCAAATCCGAATCCGCGTTGTGCGGCGTTCAAGGCACTACCACCACTTGATCCGAGCAACCAGCCTTCTGGTGTCGTATCGACTTCTGGTGTTGCGACGAGTCCCGCGAACCGATGTCCGGCAGGTGCCCCGTCTTTCAAGTAATCAACGAGATCATCAAGTTGCTCACCATAATCAGCTCCACCAAACCGTGGCGACGAACCTTCTTGTAACGCACGCGTCGCAAGCGGCATACCGCCCGGTGCCCGACCGAGACCGAGATCAATCCGGTTCGGAGCAAGTCCTTCGAGGACACGGAAGTTCTCCGCAACTTTGTAGGCACTGTAATGTGGCAACATAACACCGCCTGAACCAAGGCGAATCTGTTTTGTCACGGCTGCCATATACGCGATCAAGACTTCCGGACTTGAACCGGCTAGTGTTTTTGCGAAGTGGTGCTCGGATACCCACAGGCGATGATAACCGAGTTCGTCCGCGATTTTCGCGAGCTCGACCGTTTCGTGTAAGGCATCAGATGGGGATTGTCCTTTAGAGACCGGGGATTGGTCTAAAATACTAAGTTTCATGTATGTCTCTCCTTTTTCTTTCGAATGCGTACCTACACTGTACGCCTCCTCGTTGTACGGTGCAATGAAACTGCTTCTTTCCGTCATGGGGACGTTTTCATTTTGAAATTCAGGGAACAATCCTTACGTGAGCATAAAAATCTAACGAATGAGGTGGAGCTACATGTCAACGCATACTACGAATCAAGAAGCAGTCGAAACGATCAAGAAACTGATCGATAAAATCGAGACAGCGATGCTGACGACGATTGCAGCAGAAGGACTCGTATCGCGTCCGATGCAGACACAGGATATCGAATTTGATGGCGACCTCTGGTTCCTCACTTCAAAAGAAACGGACAAGTATCAAGAATTACTTAAGAATCCGAGTGTTAACGTCGCGTACGTCGACAAATCATACGTCTCGATCCGTGGGACAGCAGAACTCGTCGAAGACATCGAACGAAAAAAAGAGCTCTGGAGCCCACGTTACGAAGCATATCTTGGAACGACATACGAAGATCCGAAAGTCGTCTTGATCAAGGTCAACACGGAAGCTGCTGAGTACTGGGAAACAGGAAACACGACAAAGTCCGTCAAACAAGTCTTGAAGAAAGTCGTCGGCAAAGACGATGAGAACGAAATCAATAAAACAGTCGACTTATCTTGACCAGTTAAACCCGCGCAGCTTGCGTGGGTTTTTTCATGTGAAGATAGTCGTTTTTCTCAAAATGATGTAACATAATAAAATGAACTAATACGTAACTTAACTAAAAGGAGTACAATCATGGGAGAATTTTTTACGTTATTACGCCGAGGTAACCGGTCTGCGCTGACGGCAGGCATCGTCAACTCTATCATCGCCATCATCAAGGCAATTGCCTACGTCCTGACGGGAAATGTCGCGATGTTCGCCGAAATGATGCATACGCTCGGGGATGCTGCCAACCAATTTTTCGTCTTCATCGGTTCTGCCCTCAGTAAAAAGGCACCGACGAAACGGTTCCCGAACGGCTTTGGTCGTCTCGTCAATCTCGTCTTGCTCGGTGCCATCCTCTTCGTCGGCATCATGGCCTACGAAACGATTCATGAAGGGATTGCCCACATCATCGAACCTACAGAATCGACAGGCTTCTGGATCACGTTATCCGTTTTATTCGCAGGTGTCGTCTTAGAAAGTGGTGTGTTCTTTAAAGCGATGCAGGAAATCGCGCATGATGCGAAACTGGACTCAAAAGGACCACGCCTCATCCTCGACAGCTTCCGGTCACTCAAACAAGCAAAACCAGCGACACGCCTTGTGTTCCTTGAAGACTTAGTCGCAACGGCTGGCGGGATCGTCGCGATGATCGCCGTCATCATCTCGCATGTGACACCGTTTCATCAGGCAGAAGGAATTGCTTCGATCCTGATCGGGCTGATGATGTTTTACGTCGTCGGAAACGTCTTCCTGCAAAACGCAGCTGGTGCACTTGGTGAAGCCGATGAGACGATGGCAGCACGTCTCGGCGGACTGATCATGAAAGACCCAGACGTCAAGGACATTAGTAAACTGGAAGTTATTAAGGAAGGCGATCATTTCCACGTCGAAGTTGAAATCGAAGTTGATCCAACGTTGACGATCGCTCAAGCAGACGACATCAAGGACCGCCTTGAACTTCAGATTCGACTACAACAAGGCATCATTGATGTGACGATCGGCTTTGACGAAGACGATAAGATTCAACAGTATGTCATCGCTTCTGACGAGTCATGACTCCGTTTACGCAAGATGTTCTGACGATCATTCGCTCGATTCCTGCTGGTCAGGTCATGACGTACGGGCAAGTCGCCCGACTCGCTGGTCATCCGCGTAGCGCACGACAAGTGGCGCGGATTCTTCACAGCATGAGTAAGACGGAACGTCTACCGTGGCACCGCGTGCTTGCTGCTGGTGGAAAACTATCACTTGAAGGCGATGAACAGCGACTTGCGCTTGAAGCAGAAGGTGTCGAGTTCCTCACCGCCCGTCAACTTGATTTATCGCGTTATCAAGTAAGAAGCGAATAGATACAACAAGAGAGGGATGACCGGTTCGCAGACCAGTCATCCCTCTCTTTTTATCGTAATGAATCAAGCTTTTGACGTACTCGAAGCCGCAGCAATTTGTCGACGTACTTCTGCTTCAAGCTGTGGTTCCGGTGGTTGCCAGCCTTCTGGTTTCATGACCTTTTGGTCAGATTCTCGGAAGATTGGTTTTCCGTCCGGTCCAAGCTTCGCCATGTTGGCACGTTGAACGATCTCGAACAATGGAGCCGGATCAAGCCCGATCTCAACAAAGCTTCCCATGATGAAGTAGAGCGCGTCCGTCAAGGCATCCCCTTGTCCAACGAGTCGTTCGACATCTGTTTCAGGTTGTTTCATCTGGAGCGATTTTTCGACCGCTGTATCAAGCCCTGACTTGAAACGTTCGATTGCCTCGAGGAACTCTGCTTCACTCGTCGCCGTTTGATGCAAGAACTCAACGACCGCTTCTTCCGCCGTCCAGGTCGAGCGTTTAATCCCACGATCAACCGTCATTGGTGTTGGCGTCGTTGCACCAGGGTGTGAAAACACACGGTGGAATTCCTTTACGTCTTGATAATAGTTTGTCATACCGATCATCCCCTTTTACCGAATGTCTCCATTCTAACAGGTTCAGAACCGGAGTTCGACTCATTGATGAACGACGTCGAGTAATGCCATCCCGCGCGTGATTAATTCATCTCGCTGTTCGGACGTTGCTTTTAAGCGTTCGAGATCAGCGACAAGACGTGGTTGGTCGACTTCATCCGCCAACTCAAGTAATTCGAGGCGGAGTAACCAAGCGTCCGGTAACTGGACGAGTGTCTGGTCGATCAGTTGCGGCAACCGTTCCCGACCAGCACGTCCTTCGCGAATCTCACGAATAACTTCGAAGATTGGATCAGCCGCTGTCAACGGACGCTCGATTCGTTCGAACTCGATCGTTTCTGGAATCGGCTTCAGTGCTTCAACTTCCGTTCCCGGGAATGCTGACGTGATGTCACCGACGATCAATTCCATCCGGTCCATCGTCATCGTTTTCCCGTCGTTCGAGAGCGTTGCTGCTTCTAAAACGACGAGTGCCCGGTGACCATTGACGGTTTGAATTGCTGAGATGTCACCTGTGACATGAACATTTCCTTCCGCCCAGTCGAGACGTTCACCGACTTTGACTTGCATCAATACTTCGTTCAATTCCTTGCCGTGAAGGAGTGTAAAACCTTCCGAATGATCTGCAAGTCCTTGACCTGTCAACACTTCATCGTTTGCAGCCAACGCTGTCGGTCCAGTCAGTTTGACGATATGCAGCGAATCGTGAATCTCTTGCGTTTCAGGAACACCGACGAGTGAGAGACCGCTGTCGAAGACGAGCGTTGACAGATTGCCCGATTCAACGGCTTTCGTTAGTCCGTGGATGCCACCGCGAATGTAGGACATCGATTGAGCGAATTCTTCGAGTGCGTCGCGGAGTTGTTCAAACGATTCACAGACGAAGAGTTCTTTTTGCATGCTCGTCACGTCATGTTTCGTCGCAAGTGCTTTCTCAAGCGAGAATGGATGTTTAACGACCGCGTCCGTCAAACAATGGCGACTTTCACCGACTGATGATAGAAGACCTGCCCCGTAGATTTGCGGGTTGTCGATATCACCAATCAGACCGAATTCAACCGTCCACCAGAACAGACGTGAGATTTCGTTCGCTTCCGAAATCCCTTTGACGTGTGTCCGTGTCTCCGCAAGCTCAATTTCAGCTTGCTCGATATCGGCTGGCGTCGAGAATGGACTCTCTTTAACGATCGTCAATTTCTTGAGTGCCTTGAACACGTCATGCTCGGCTTTATGGTTAAAAGCATGTGCCCCGATCTCACCGAAGCGACGAACGAATTCCGCGTAGACCGGATTCATCAAGATCGGTGCATGCCCCGCTGCTTCGTGCAGAATATCCGGTGCTGGTGTATAGAGAATGTTATCGACCTTCCGAATGTCGGTCGCAATCGGTAATAAACCATGTCCTTGGAAATCGAAGAAGGCGACGCCAGGAATGAGACCATCGACAGCGACTGTTCCCCAGCCTCCACGGCTTAGGTTCGCTGTCATCTCACGTACATCTGGAATCCGTTCCGGGCTGATGCCCGATGCAGCAAGCCCTTCGAGGTATGCTGGATGTGCTGTATCTTGTAACGTATTTAAATTCAGTCGCATGACGTATCTCCAAACGGCATGATCCGTTGGCGTGTAGTCTTCGTAGTGCTGTGGTGCGACATGTGGACGTAAGTGACTTGGAATGATTGGTGTAGACATATGAGTTCCCCCTTGAATGAATGTAAGATAACAAAAAAGCCCCTGCCGAACGTATCGTTCGACAGGGGCGACGAAAGCCGCGGTACCACCCTGATTACCCAGTCATCGACTGAGTCACTCATGATTGGGATAACGGTTTGCTCCGCTCGCTTACGCAAGAAGCTCAGAAACTGTAATTCAACACCATCTGTGTACACGTTCACAGCGCCACGTGCTCTCTGAAACAGGGAGATGGTCTTTACTTCGGTTTCATCATCGCTTAATCTTTCGTTCTGTTATGCTGTTATGCTGTTATACTGTTATGCTTTTAGCAAGTAAAGTATCGTTAAGGAGGACTATACGCTTACTTTTTACTTTCGTCAATGGCTTTTTTACGTTTGAATCGATTAAATGTTTTATCACGGACTGATTTTTGTTCGATCGTCAGTGATGTGATATGGCGACGAAGCCCACCATTGAGCCGTTTTTCAAAGGATTCGAGTTCTTGTATCCTCTCGTTCATCGAGACGACGATCGGTAAAATTTCCATGATGACTTCTTCCTCGAGTTCATCACGATCGAGAAAAGAGTGCTTGACGAAGGCAATGTTCTCTTTGACGAGATCCTCCATCGCGAGCGGTTCTTCCGTCAACAGGAGATCGTATGTCAGCAAGACTTTCTCTTGTCGCTGGGCGATATGCATCAAGTGATAGAACAGTTCACTTCGAAGATCGTCTGCAATCGAATCAAGTGCCTTCTCTCGTTCTCTAAAGCGCTCTGCCGTCGCGACGCCACGTTCGAGGCACGATTGCATATGTTTGAGGATCAGCAGGTTCCGTAGAAGCGAGGCATGCTTCTGACGCGTTCCTCTAATTTCTTCCTTGTGTAGGTTGAACAGGTTTTGTGTCTCAAGGAGCGAACGCCCCATCTTATCGATTGCTGCCCGATATGGTGTGACTTTGCCTTCAAAGGCAATTGCTCGCGTGACGACGAGTAGTTTCTCAAAGAGTTTCGTCGCTTTCTGGTAATAGACATTGCCGTAACGTGGCGGGAAAATCAACGCATTGATGCCGAGTGCACAACCAATCCCGAGCATGACGAGCAAGTAGCGGATCAAAACGACTTGCCAAAGTGGTTCGGTCGCAGTCGCGACACTTTCGAGAATGACGATGATCATCAAGACGACGTGTGGAATCGTCCGCCCGAAACCAAAAGCTAGCAAGATCGAAATTGCTGCCATGATGACGATCCCGATCGCAAGCGGATTCGCCGGGTTATCGCCTAAAATCCAAAGTGCGAGTAACGTCAAAAAGGCACCAATCAAGTTGGCCTCTGCTTCCTCGAGAAATTGTTTCCATGTCTGATAGACCGAAGGCAGGAGTGTCGTCGCTGCCGAGATCGCAGGCAGGATTGGGCTGAGGTTGAACAGATTACTGATCAACAGCGCCAAGATGACCGCGAGACCTGTCTTTATGGTCCGTGGTCCGATTTGTAAGGATTGTCCACCCATGTCCATCCCTCCTTCTTATTCAGTATGCCCTCTATTCTTCACCGTTAGCCGTCAAAATTCAACAAAAAATCCCCTCCGCTTAAAAACGGAGAGGATTTAGTTGAATTATGATGCTTTCGTACCTGTTCCTTCTGTCATTTCCGCTTTCGCGACCGATTGGTCAACAAGCGGTTTTTTGAGGAAGGATAGGATTGCCGCACCGACGAGTGAACCGATGAGGATCGCACCCGCGTAACCGACGATTGCCATGACCGTACCTGATGGACCATCAAGTAACGGGAAGACGAAGATACCGCCGTGTGGTGCAGGGAGCAAGACGCCGAAGACGATCGTCAACGCACCAGCAATCGCTGAACCGATGACGCTTGACGGAATGACGCGCAGTGGATCGGCTGCAGCGAATGGAATCGCACCTTCTGTGACGAACGATGCGCCCATTGCGTAAGCAGCAATTCCTGCTTCACGTTCTTGCGGCGTGAATTTCTTACGTGCGAACAATGTGGATGAGAAGGCAACGATGAGTGGTGGAACCATACCACCTGCCATGACAGCTGCCATGACTTCCGTGTTACCTGCTGTAAGAGCAGCTGTACCGAAAACGTATGCTGTTTTGTTGATTGGACCACCCATGTCGATTGCCATCATCGCTGCGACGAGCATACCGAGGAGGATTGCGTTTCCACCACTGAGTCCGTTCAATGAATCTGTGAGCCATGTCATGAACTTCGCAATCGGCTCATTGATGACGAGCAACATGATCATTCCTGTGATGAATGAACCAAACAGAGGATAGAGCAAGACTGGTTTGATTCCTTCAAGTGCTGCTGGAAGACCTTTGAATACTTTAACAAGCAAGAGTACGACGTACCCGGCAAGGAAACCGGCAATCAATCCGCCGAGGAAACCAGCGTTACCGTTGCTTGCAAGGAAACCAGCGATTAGACCAGGAGCAAGACCTGGTTTATCAGCGATCGACATCGCGATAAATCCAGCGAGGATCGGAATCAAGAGACCGAACGCGGCTTTCCCGATCGTCATCAATTGCGCAGCGAACTCATTGTACGATGGATCTTTTGGGTTAGCAGAGTTGATACCCCAGAAGAAGCTGATTGCGATCAAGAGACCACCTGCAACGACGAGTGGTAACATCGCGGATACCCCACTCATCAAATGTTTGTAGAATCCGCCACGAGCTGGTTTTGAGCTTTCGCTTGAACCGCTCGCTTTGTAGACAGGTGCATCCTGTTTGACGGCACGGTTGATCAATTCTTGTGGTTTCCGAATTCCTTGTGCAACTGGTACTTCAACGACGTGTTTACCGTTAAAACGATCCATCTCAACTGCTTTATCCGCTGCGACGATGATGGCTGTCGCATCGTTGATATCTTGTTGTGTCAAACCGTTCTTGACGCCTGTCGATCCGTTCGTCTCGACTTTGATACGGACACCCATCTCTTCCGCTTTTTGACGAAGGGCATCAGCTGCCATATACGTGTGTGCGATTCCTGTCGGACAAGCTGTGACGGCAAGGATATATGGTGCGTCTTGATCGACGTTGTCGCTTGAGACGTCAACTGGACCTTCTTCTTCGCGTTCCTTCGCTTCGATTGCTGCGATGACTTCGTCTTTCGTTTTAGCCGCAAGGATCGTATCGCGGAAGTTCATATCCATTAAATAAACGGATAGTTTCGAGAGTGTTTCAAGGTGTGCATTATCTGCGTTCTCCCCCGCCGCAATCATGAAGAACAACCGACTTGGTTGACCGTCGAGTGCTTCGTAGTCAACGCCTGCCGAACGACCGAAAGCGATTGCTGGTGCTTTGACCGCTGCTGTTTTTGCGTGTGGGATGGCGATTCCTTCCCCTAAACCTGTCGTACTTTGTGCTTCCCGTGCGAGAATTGCTTCTTTATATGCCGAGCGATCGTTTAGTTTTCCTGCCCGATCGAGGACGTTGACGAGTTCATCGATGACAGCGGCTTTAGATGACGCTTGTAAATCGAGTTGAATCGTATCACGTGTCAAGAGATCAGTAATTTTCATGAGTAGTCACACTCCTTTTAGGATTGAATGAGTTCAACGACGTTGACGTCTTTGATGAGACGATCAATATCTTCTTTCGTACAAAGACCGAAGGAATAAGCAGACGCGCTGCCAGTCGTTACCGCATAGCGGAACGCTTCTTCTGGTGATTTTCCGAGCGCGTGGCTGGCGACGAATCCAGCGACGAGTGAATCTCCGGCACCGACGGAATTGACGAGCTTTCCTGCCGGTGTGTTTGCCGTGTAGGCACCTTGACGATTGACGAGCAGTGCTCCGTCTCCTGCAAATGAGATGACGACATTCTCGGCACCACGCTCGACGAGCTGTTGCGCGTATGGAACGGCCATCTCCTTCGACGTAATCTCGACGTCGAAAATTTCACCGAGTTCATGGTGATTCGGCTTGATTAAAAATGGACCGAGCGGTAAGACTTCAAGCATCGCTTCCTTCGTCGTATCGACGGCGAAGCGGACGTTCCGTTCATTCAAGATCGTCGCGATATGACGATAGAGATCATGCGGTAGACTGCTTGGGATACTACCTGCGAAGACGACGATGTCACCGGCTTGCATCGTCTTGAATCGGGATAATAAATGCTCCAGCTCTTCCGGTTGAATCTTCGGTCCCGCTGCATTCAGCTCAGATTCTTGATCGGCACGAATCTTTACGTTGATCCGCGTCTCATCTTGAATCGGTGTGAAGTCCGTTAACACGCCTCGTTTCTCGAGTTCCGTCCGGATGAATTGTCCAGTACTTCCTCCAAGGAATCCGAGTGCTTGTGTTTCTACCTCATAGTTTTTTAGGACGAGAGAGACGTTGATTCCTTTCCCTCCGGCCACTTTTTCCGCCTGTTCGACACGATTGACTTGTCCTGCCTCAAATACCGGTAACGTGACATAATAGTCGATTGATGGGTTGAGTGTCAGTGTATAAATCATTTCGCGTTCACCACCTCTGTGTATTGACTGTATTTCGCTGCTTGCTCACTGGATGTCGTCGTGATGATCGTCGCCGCTTGCAAGGACGCCACCCGACTGAAGCTGATCGCATCCAGCTTCGTCTCATCGACGAGTACATACGATTGTTTTGCTAATTCGATCGCTGTCTTCTTTACGAGTGCCTCTTCCGGATCTGGTGTCGTGAAGCCTTGTGCCGGATGAACACCGTTCATCCCAAGGAATGCGACATCAAAATGGTAAATCAACATTCCTTCACGTGCGTTGTAACCGACGAGTGCCTGCGTTGAATGCTTGAGTTGCCCTCCGACGACGAACGTCGGGATACGGTGATAGAGTAACGTGTTCGCTAGAGGAAGACTGTTCGTTACGACCGTAATCGCCTTCTCTTCGAGATACGGAACGATGGCAAGCGTCGTCGTTCCGGCATCGAGATAGACATACATACCGTCTTCAATCAGGTCAGCAGCCGCTCGCGCGATCCGTTCCTTCTCTTCGACATGTTGGTCACTCTTCTCGAAGTAACTCAGTTCTTCAATTTGCAAATGGTTTGCTGTTGCTCCCCCGTGCACTCGACGCAGGTGACCTGCTGTCTCGAGTTGTGATAAATCCCGACGAATCGTGGATTCACTCGCACCGGTTTGTTCGACGATCTTTTGCATCTTGACGACTTCTTCTCGGGCTAAAAGCTCAAGGATGAGTTGATGGCGTTTTTTGGTTAACATAAGGTTTCCCTCCGCATCTTTAATATAAAGCGTTTACATTTAAAAATCAATCAAAAACGTTCAAAATTTATATAAACTCTTTATAAAACGTTCAAAATACGACTTTTTTCGACATGAAACCGTTCTTATAGTTTCATTATACATCAAAAACGGTCATTTTATGACTGTTTTATTTTTTGAAATCAATCATTTTTTAAATTTTTGACGATTTTCACAAAATAAAAAACCACTTTCCAAAGTAATTTGGAAAGCGGTGAATGCAATTCAATCAATTCGGTCATCTTCGTTCACTGGACTTCATTTTGTAAACGACCGATTCCTTCAATCGATACTTCGACGACATCCCCTGTCTGAAGGTAGACCGGTGGTTTCATACCATGTCCGACACCAGCTGGAGTTCCTGTCGCGATGACATCTCCGGCTTCAAGCGTCATCCCACGTGACACTTCCACTAAAATCGTTACGACGTCACGCAACATTAAGGCGGTTGATCCTGACTGTCGGAGTTGCCCGTTCACACGTGTCTCGACGAGGACGTCACTTGGATCAAAGCTATCCGCTGAGACGATGACCGGTCCAAACGGACAGAACCCATCGAGTGATTTACCACGGAAGAACTGGACGTGTTCTTTTTGTAGATCCCGTGCCGTCACGTCATTGACAATACTGTAGCCAAACACATGATCAAGCGCATTTTCTGGTGTCAGATCACGCCCCGTCTTGCCGATGATGATGGCGAGTTCTCCTTCATAATCCAGTTGCTTCGTCAAATCCGCATGCCGTTCGATTGGTTCGAACGGACCAACGATCGATGTCGGTGCTTTCGTGAACAAGACGAATTTCCCCGCTCCCGCTGTATCCATCTCCTTGATGTGATCGGCGTAGTTCTTGCCGACACATATGACGTTTCGTGCCGGTACATAAGGTGTGAGCTGTCGTACATCCCCTTTAAGTAGTGGCGCGATATCTAAATCAAGGTCAACTTCGAACTCACGTGAAATCACTTCAAACAATGAATTCGTATAGACTTGTGCCGTCACATCATATGTAGAGCCATCCCGTTCAACCCCGATACCTACTTTTCCTTCTTGCTCAAATCGAAACCATTTCATTCTAATTGCCCCCTTTGTTTTTAGTATAGCGAAACTGAAAACACGTCGCACTTATCCTCTCCAGCACATGTTCAATCCTCAAATCGTTTTACTATTATTTTTAGTGATAAAACATAATTCATACATGGTATTCAGTCATTCTTTGACTTTTAGTTCGTTTCAACAGTTGAAGATCATATAGATATCTTATAAATCATATCGGACGAGTAGTAGGTTTGAATGTTAAAACATCACACATCATTTATTCTTGTGATAAGAAGTTAAATTTTTCTATAGGAATATGATGAATATTTATAGGACACTTGTACTTTTCTAATACATTTTGGAGTAAAGGAAAAATTTCATCCAAATTATTTTTATGTTTGAAATTACCAATAACTTCAATATCCAAATTCCATCGACACTCTTCTTTATCCTCTAAAAAACCACCTGCCACGGTACATAATTCATCATATGTTTCTTGAGTAACTTTCTCAGGTGAAATAATGATTGCTTTTATAAAATTATCATATCCAAAGTCGTCTTCCGAGATTCCATCAATATTTTTTAAATAAGGAAAATCGTCAATTGTGCTAGGACGTTGATAATCAATCAGTATCATGCAATAAATAGGTGGTGTTAAATAACCAGTTCTCAAAAAATATGCTTCGACCGACCTTAAATTGATTATTCTATTCAGGTGGTAATTTTTCATTTAGTGAACCTCGTTTATTTATTAGAGTGAGTTGAATTAAAGTTTTTTAACGTTAGTTCAGATAACTTTCTTTAATAGTTTACACCTTATCACATCATACAACTATCGGATATATAGTACTTATATGACTCGTCAAGATAATAGAAAGGGGTAGCATTCCCATGTACCTAGGAATGCTACCCCTTTGATAAAATTCATTATGCAATCCGTTGCGCTAATCGATCAACAAGAGCCTGAGACTCTTCATTTAATCCAACAAGTTCGACTTTTTTGCCGAGTCGTTCATATTTCAAGACGACGTTCTCGATCGCTTCGATGGCTGAATCATCAAATAAGTGACACGCTGAGAAATCGAGCGTGATGATCGATGATAGATCAGCATCGAGCTGGAACTGTTCCGCAAATGCAGTCGTCGACGCAAAGAATAACGGTCCACGGATCGTATAACGGACTCGTTCTGTTTGTTCCTTGCGCTCGACTTGGATGCGAGAAATTTTTGACGCGAATAATAACGCTGCAAGCAAAATCCCGACAAGGACACCCATCGATAAGTCATGCGTCAATACCGTCACGAGCACGGTCGCGAGCATGACCGCAGAATCACTTTTCGGTGACGTCTTGAGCATCTTGAATGATCCCCAGTCAAACGTCGCATACGAGACGAAGAACATGACGCCGACGAGCGCTCCCATTGGAATCGTCATCAATAGATCGTTCATCGTGAACATCAATAGCATCAAAAACACACCTGCTGTCAACGTCGACAAGCGACCGCGTCCACCGGATGTGACATTGATGACTGATTGCCCGATCATCGCACAACCTGGCATTCCACCGAACATACCGGCGATGATGTTCGCAATTCCTTGTCCGCGCGATTCCATCGCTTTGTTCGACGTCGTATCCGTCATTTCATCAACGATTCGTGCTGTCAGTAACGATTCGATCAAACCAACGAATGCGAGTGACAAGGCATATGGGAAGATGATTTGAAGCGTCTCGAGTGAGAACGGGACATCTGGCAAGAAGAAGCTTGGTAACGCCGCTTCGATTTGTCCCATATCCCCGATGACACGGGTATCGAGCGAAAAGACGACTGTTAATACCGTCATGATCGTGATCGCAACAAGTGGTGCCGGAATCGCTTTCGTGACCCGTGGGAATAACAAGATGATGGCGAGTGACGCGGCGACCATCGCATACATGATCCAGTTTTGCCCTTCGAACTGTGGCAATTGCGCCGAGAAAATCAGAATGGCGAGTGCATTGACGAATCCGACCATGACAGCTCGAGGAATGAATCGTAATAGCTTGGCAATTCCTAAAAAGCCGAACGCGATTTGTAGAATTCCGGCAAGTATACCGGCAGCTAGTAAATAATCAACACCGTGATCTTTGACGAGCTGGACGACGACGAGTGCCATCGCGCCAGTCGCAGCCGAAATCATTCCAGGGCGGCCACCGGCAATCGAGATGACAATTGCAATGATAACGGAAGCGTATAGCCCAACCATCGGGTTGACACCAGCGATCAGCGAAAACGCGATTGCTTCCGGGACGAGTGCTAAGGCAACGACGATTCCGGACAACAAATCCGCTTTTGGTTGCAAGAACCACTCTTTTTTCCATTGAGTAAACATATGATGATTGAGACCTCTTTTCTAACATGAATGATCTCAGTGTAATTGGATTAGTTTCAAAAAGCAACCTTTTTAGGAAGTTTTGGTCCGAATGCGGGCAATCTCATCGACCATCGTTTTATAAGTCGCCATGATTTCCTGTCCCGCGAAGACCGGATCTTCATCCATCGTCTCGAGTGCCCGGCGCAGGAGATGGATTTTCGGTTTCTTACGTTCGAGCAATTCCTCATAGATGAAATCGAGAACTTCTTCATGTGCTTCCTTCGATTCTTCGGAAATCGAAGACAAGGTGATCAAACGCTTCATGTGTGCGCTCGTCTTTTCGAATAAATCCTTCCGGATGACGACTTCATCTTGTGGACGATCGAGCCAGACCGATAGGAATCGTGGCGGAATCAATTGTTCCTCCGTCCGACTGACGTCTTCGACGAGATGCGTCAACCGATTGAACACGTAGCGGACGACTCGTTCCGGCTGTGTGTTCGGTTCGGATTGACGGAAGAAGTACATCGCATATTGCAACATTCCCGTGTAAATGACTGCTAAATCTAGAAGATACGGTTCCTTCGTCTGACCGAATAAATCACGTAACCGATCGAACGTCCACTCGATCTCAAGAAGTCGATTGTTTTCCATGAACGTCTTTAGTTCTTTTTCATTTGAAGCAATGGCCTCTTCGAACAATGTATATAGTTTATATTTTTGCATCAATTCCAAATAACAGTTTCCTTGTTGAATGAACGTCTCATAATCCGAGACATCCCGTCCGACAAGAATTTCCTTACGCGCGGTCCGCATTTTTTCAAAGACGGTATTAAAGACATCAATGAATAATTCGTTTTTAGAGGAGAAGTAATTATAGAACGTCCCTTTAGACACGTTACTGTGTTCGAGAATATCCTGAATGGAGGTTGATTGATAACCCTTTTCGACGAATAGCTGATAGGCAGCATCTAATAATTGTTTCTTTTTTGGATTCATGGCCTTGTCCTTTTCTGTTCATAATTGGTTCGACAACCACTTATTTTAGTGTATAAAGCAAATAATTTGAACTCATTCGACTCTGCTGGTAAGATAGCCAAGTCAGTCATAGAATTCAAGTCTAACATTTTAGACTCGTAGTACAAAAGGAGCATAACGAAATGCAATCAAGCAAGCAATCATCACGACTTTATTTAATTTTAGCTGTCCTTATGGCAGGTGCGTTCGTTGCAGTCCTGAACTCGACGTTACTCAATATCGCCTTACCGTCGATCATGAAATCTTTCGGTATTCAGGCAAGCACCGCCCAGTGGTTGACGACGGGATATATGCTCGTTAACGGGATCATGATTCCGACTTCGGCATTCCTCGTCCAAAAGTTCTCAACACGCCAACTGTTCTTGACCGCGATGACACTGTTCTCACTCGGAACGATTATCGCCGGACAAGCACACATCTTCCCGCTCCTACTCGGCGCGCGCATGATGCAGGCGTCGGGTTCCGCGATCATGATGCCACTGTTAATGAACGTTCTCTTGACCGGTTTTCCAATCGAGAAGCGCGGGCAAGCGATGGGAATCTTCGGACTCGTCATCACCTTCGCTCCAGCAATCGGACCGACATTGTCCGGGTGGATTCTTGAACATTATGAGTGGAGAATGTTGTTCCATCTCGTCACACCGATCGCATTGCTCGTACTCTTCACAGGTGCCTTCTTATTGAAGAAAGAGACAGTTCAAAGTTCACTCAAACTCGATTTGTTCTCTCTCGTCCTTTCAAGCTTCGGCTTCGGTGGTTTACTGTATGGTTTCAGTTCCGCTGGTTCTGCTGGATGGGGCTCTTGGACGGTCATCGCATCATTGATCATCGGTGTAATCAGTTTGACTTCCTTCATTATACGTCAATTCATGCTCGAAGAACCGATGCTTGAGTTCGGGATTTTCCGGTATGCGATGTTCGCTTTATCACAAGGGATTTCAATGGTCTTGAACATGTCGATGTTCTCCGCGATGATCTTGATGCCGATCTACATCCAGACGATTCGTGGCATCTCACCATTTCACTCTGGTCTCTTGATGTTACCGGGTGCGATCGTCATGGCGATCATGTCACCAATAACAGGTCGTCTCTTCGACCGATTTGGTGCTCGCATCCTTGCCATCATCGGCTTATCACTGACGGTCTTGACGACGTTCTCGTTCAGTCAGCTAGCTGCGGATACGTCATACGCGTTCCTCGTCATTATGTATACGCTACGTTTCCTTGGAATCTCGATGGTCATGATGCCCGTCATGACGAACGGATTGAATCATATTCCACAACATTTGACACCTCACGGTACAGCATTGAACAACACGTTGTCACAAGTATCGGGTGCGATTGGTTCAGGTCTGCTCGTCACGATCATGACATCGCGGACGAAACACCACGTTCCGGAATTCGCTTCACAACCTGAAGCTGCAAATCCGGAATGGTTGCAGATGCAGGCGATGATCGAAGGAATCAATGATACGTTCTTCATCGCGACGTTACTCGCACTTGCTGCTTTGATCTTATCGTTTTTCATCAAAAAACGACGGACAACGACGCTCGCAGTCGTCGAATCCGTCGATCAAGAACAAAAATATGCATGATTTGATTCTCCCCTGTCTAAAAAGATGGGGGAGTTTTTGTCTAATCCAAACGTTTGTTTAGCTGTTGTCGATTATAGATTCTTTGATTCGTACTCCCCCGAAAGCTTGTCGTTCGGTCAAGTTTCGATAGGATGAACGGACCATCAATCAATCCATCTAGTCGGCGTAACAAGGGGTACCATTCTCGGTGCTTAATGATCTCTTCCAACACATAGCCCGTATACAAGATCACTTCATAGTCTGGTCCGAGTCGTTCTAGTAGCCGATAGAGCGCTATTGCTTGTAACAATGGTTCCCCACCGGATAGCGTCAGGCGCCGGTGACCGGTTGCTTGAATCCGCGCGACCGTCTCGTCAATTGTCCAAGCTACGCCACCTGCAGGATCCCAGGAGGACGGATTATGACAGCCGGCACAGTGATGCGGACAACCGGCAAGAAATAACACCGTTCGTAAACCGGGACCATCGACGACGGAGTCAGGAAGAAGCGAGAGGACCCGTAACATCGTGTTTCACCCGATTCTGCTCTTCTGCCCGTTTCGCTTCATTCCAGCGGTCCAGCGTACCGACGAGATATCCGGTGATCCGTCGAATGCGTTCGATCGATCCACTCCCGCAAACCGGACATTGATCCTCGATCGTCTGCTCTGTTCGGCAATCAAGACAACGATCGACGGGATGATTGATTGATCCATAACCGATTCCAGCCTCCGCCATTAAACGAACGATGTCTTCGATTGCTTCCGGATTTCCAGCAAGCGCACCATCCGTCTCGACATAGGTGATATGACCGCCATTACATAATGCATGGAACGGGGCTTCGAGTTGAATCTTCTCACGGATCGTCACCGGCGCATCGACAGGAATGTGAAAGGAATTTGTATAATACGGTCGATCTGTCACTCCTTCGATCTCACCAAAGTCACTGACATCGCGACGTGTGAACTTACCGGATAATCCTTCGGCCGGAGTTGCGAGTAAACTAAAGTTCAACCCTGTCTGTTCGCCAAAATCGTCGACTACCGTCCGCATCGCTTGAATCAATGCAAGACCAATCCGGTGTGCCAGTTCGGAATACCCATGATGACTCCCCGTCAGGACGGTCAAACATTCCGCGAGACCGATGAAGCCGACCGCCAACGTCCCGTGCTTGAGGACCGGACCTACCTGATCCTTATTTCTTAGCGTCTCACCGTCTTTCCAGACGTGTTGATATAAAAATGGAAACTCGTCAGCCGTTCGACTTGCCTGGAACTCATACCGTGCGATGAGTTGCCGGCATGCAAGTCTTGTCGTATCTTGGACGACTTCGAACATTTGATCGACGGTTTGACTCTGGAGTGCCAAACGGACGAGATTGATGCTCGTGAAGGATAAATTACCACGACCTGTGACGGACGGTATGTCTCCACGATCCTCGAATACACGGGTTCGGCATCCCATATACGCGACTTCTGCTTTTCCTGGTTGCTCCTGGCGATTAAATGGCGCATCGAGAAACGCAAAATTCGGAAACAGTCGTTTTCCTGTCACGCGGGTAGCAAGCTGAAACAAATCGTAATTCGGGTCTGTCGGTGACAGGTTGACGCCTTGTTTGACTTTAAAGATCTGAATCGGAAAAATCGGTGTCTCACCCTTGCCCAGTCCACGCTCCGTCGCTGTTAGCAAGGCTCGCTGGAATAGCCGCCCTGCTTGCGTCGTATTCGTTCCGTAATTGACGGATAAAAACGGAACCTGTCCACCACCGCGCGAATGCATCGAATTCGTATTATGAATGAATGCTTCACATGCTTGAAACGTTTTTTCATACGTCTCCTGCCATGCATGTCGCTCCCGCTTACGCCGCTTCCAATGCGGAACGAGGTCATTTAGTTTCGTCCATTCCCGTTGATAGGTCTTTTCAACGAACGGCGCTAAATCATCATCAAAGGTTGCGAAGGCTTGTCCGCCATGCTGCATGTTTTGATTCGCCTGGACGATGATTGCCGCAAGGGCGAGGGCAGAACGAATGTCTTGCGCCGGACGGATCGAACCGTGCGTTGTCTGAAATCCGTTTGAGAGTAACTGACCGAGCGGAATTTGGGCACAAGTCGTCGTCCCAGTCACATAATAATCGGCGTCATGAATATACAAAATGTTGTCGTCAAGCGCCTGCAAGACATCCGCTTCGAGATGTCGTCGCATCATCTGCCGTGCTGCTTCCCCAGCAATCCGTTGTAACTTCGCAAGTGGTGTTTTGCCATCAATGTTTGCATTCTCTTGTTCGATCTCTTGCGGTGGTGTGAGTAACGCTTCTAAGCTCTCCATGATTCTTCTTCCTCCCATGTTTTTTTGTAATCACTATAGCGAGAGTTCAGAAACGTTCGCAATCCCTGCACAATTTACGATTTTTTCAACTGTTTCAGCCGTTTTGTCATCAATCTGTTCGGTTTATTGCGTAAAAGCCCGATTCTTCTACATTTTAGCCGATCTCCTGAATTGGACGAATCTCACACGAAAAACGACAAAAAAAGAAGAGGCATATTAGCTTGCCTCTCCTTCTCCTTATTCTGCTTCGAGTAACGCGTCCGTCGCACTTGGTAACTTGACCCGAAAAACCGTCCCTTCTCCCAAGATCGATTCGACTTCGATGTTGCCATCATGTGCTCGAACGATTTCCTTACAAATCGATAATCCAAGACCTGTTCCGCCGATTTTTCGGCTGTCTGAGTTATCGACACGATAGAACTTGCTGAATAGATGCGGCATCGAATGACTCGGAATCCCGATTCCGAAATCACGGACGCTGAGTTCAATCTGATTGTGCTGATGGGTCAGCGTCACAACGACATCCCCACCGTCCGGTGAGTATTTGACTGCATTATTCAATAGATTTCCAAGTAGCTGTTTCATACTGTTCGCATCTGCTTCGACCATAAAGTCCTGTTCGTCATTCAAATCAAGCTGCAGACTATGTTGTTCCGTCGCTGCTTGATAAAACTGAATTTGTTCCTTGACGATTTCTTTCAAATCAAAGATTTGTTTATCATACTCTTGCTTTCCTGACTCCATCCGCTGGACGTTCAAGAAGTCGCTGACAAGATTGGTCAGACGTTTTGATTCATCGTGAATCGTCTGCAAATACCTTTTGTTCCGCTCGGGATCCAAATCTCGTTTCAACATGAGCTCCGTAAAGCCATAAATCGAAGAGAGCGGTGTTCGAAGTTCATGCGAAACCGTCGAGACGAGTTCTGATTTGACCCGATCAACCTCTGTCTCAGCCGTGACGTCACGAAAGACGAGGATCGTTCCCTTCGACTGTTCTCCATGCGCGATCGCTTCGGCATAAACTTGAATGAAATATTCACCCTGGTCGATCGACAAAGAGAACATGCCCTCAGGGATCTCACCCGATAAAACTTCTTCAAAGTACGCTTCAAAAGCTTCTTTCTGGTCCATCTGCTCGAACATCGTCTCTGGTCGGACTTCAAGAAACGTCATCGAGTCATTGTCTTCCTCGACCTGTAACGACTGGAAGATATCAAATAATGCCTGATTCCCTAAGATCGTCTTTTCCTCATGTTTGATATAAAGAATCGCTTCCCGAACGGAATTCAGCAGTTGTGCTGTCTCTTTTCGTTCGTATTCCATCTGTTCGTAGAGTGACATTCGCATCAATGAGATCGCAATCTGTTTCGAGAACGATTCCAGTTCCGCCAAATCCTGTTGATTGAATGGTGCGTCAAACCGTGCTAGATAGAGACAGGCAATCAATTCTTCTTTTGCCGGATCCATGATCGGAATGACACCTTCATAGACGTGATACGGATATTTGATCAGATCGTCGTTCGCGACCTTTTTTGAGGAATGTGCCGTTTCCTTTGAAATCATGACTCGCTTTAGTAGTAACGACTCCGTCTTCAGACTCTCTTGTTGTTCTTCCGTCATTTCTTTTGGAACGACTTGCGCGATTTCATTATTCTTAATCAATAACAATGCCCCGAACTCTGTCTTCGTCAACCGGACGATCGTACTGATGACAGACGAGTAATCAAATAAACTCTCCTTTGACGCAAGCGTTTCGATTAATTCATTCCGATCTTGTAGATGCAACTCGTTTGTCCGGGTCACTTCCAAGGCACGCTCAAGCTCATTCTGTTTTTGCTTCAATACTTCCTGATTGTGTTCCATTTCTTGATTCTTTGCTGACAATTCCGCATGTTGTGATGAGATCGACCGTGCCATCTGGTAAAACGATGCCGTCAATTGACCGACTTCATTATGGCTGTCGACATCATGCTCGAGCGAAATCGACTTTCCTTCCGCAAGACGACGACTTTTGACATTCAATTCGCGGAGCTGTGACGTCACCCGATGAATCAATGGACGGACGATGAACAATAGACAAAATAAAAAAACCATCAAGTTCAAAAACCAAAAAAAANNACTGGTCGAGTACCTGTTCTTTCGTCCGACCGTCTGCATTGTCCACGTATAAATAACTGGCAACCGATGTGATGACACTTAGTGCAAAGACACTATAAAAAATTGCCATCAACTGTCTGCCTAACTTCTCAGTCATCCAGTGTTTCATGTTCATAAATCCTCCTAGCAGTATATTGCCCTTCGTTCAAGATGGTTTCCTCCTCATGTATTATCATCTAATGATTCCCGGAAACCTCTTTCTTGAACCCTTCACGATCGGGCAGGCGAGAGTCCAATCCCAGTCACGAGAGCAATCGCATCGATGACTTGCCCTTTCGTCAGATCATCCGTCTCGATCTGTTGACTGAACAGCGGATCGGATAATTGCCGTAATCGTTGTTCCGCTTGTTGACCGCCCCACGAGTTCGGACGCTCGAAGCGGCTAATTAGCCGGCGTTTGACAGTCGTCTCTTTCGCCATCAATGCGATATGACGGACGTCATGACCGTTCGCTCGTAACGTGCCGATGATTTCCTGAAAGTATGCCGGGTTCGTCAAGGTCATCGGCACGATGATACGCGCCTTTTCCGTATCGAGCTGCTCGAGGAGCTGTCGGTTAAACGTGCGCCACAACGGCTCATCTTGAAAATCGTCCTTGTTTTCCGGCAGTTGCGCCCGTAGAAAATAACCTGTCTCTTCCGGGTCAAAGATGTGTGATCCGCTCCAGCGCTTTTGTAACCCAGTTGCTGCCGTTGTTTTCCCGACGCCAAACGTACCGTTAATCCAAATGATCATCTTCTTCTCCTCCACCCTGTTTTCTGTTGTACTATACTGCTAAAACGGTCGACAAGTTTCAATCGGCTACAAAAAACACTCCGTTGAAAAAAACAGAGTGTTTATCCATATAACCATGTGATTAAAAACGGTGCGATGACGCTGGCACAGACCGCCGTCAAGACCATCGTCAACAGACCGACCGCCCCTTCGCGCTGGTCAAGACTCATCGATTTCGTCGCACCCATGACGTGGGCAATCGATGCCAAGCCTACTCCACGGCTGACGAAGTGCCGAATCTTCAAGCCCGTCATTAATTTTGGTCCGACGATTGATCCTGTCAATCCGGTCAATAAAACGAAGGCAGCCGTCAGCGTCGTCGTCCCGCCAGCTTTTTGTGAGATCGCTAAAGCAACGGGTAACGTGACCGATTTCGGTAACAAGGCAAGGTTCGTCGTCCGCTCGAGATGAAGCAACAGACCGAGTAACAGATCTGAACTCATTGCAATACAGGTTCCAAGCAAAACACCAAGTCCGATTTCTGGTAGAAAACGCCGAACTTGATGCCGGACGCGGTAGAGCGGAATCGCAAATGCCGTGATTGCCGGACCAAGCATCTTCGATAGATATTGTCCACCTTGCATGTATTCTGCGTGTGAGACTCCAGAATAGACGAGAATTAAGATCAAAATTGCCGTTACCGTCAGGATTGGTAACGTCCAGACTCGAGGATGACGTTGATAGAGGAACATCGCTACGCTAAACAATAAAATAGTCAGAATGATCCAAAACAGTGCCTCATTCATGTCGTGTCACCGCCTCTTTTCGGTGTGCTAAACGATCGACGATGTACGCTGATCCGACTAATGTCAGAAGGCTACTGACGACGACGATCAACACGATCTGTAAACCGGATGTCCGGAGAAATGCCGTATAATCCATGATTCCGGATAGTGCTGGAACAAAGAACAATGGCATGACGAACAGAAGAAATGTCCCGCCCCGTTCGACGGCCACAAGCGGAATCAGACGGCTTTTTAACGCTAGGTACAGTAGAATCAAGCCGATGATGTTACCGGGTAATGGTAATTGAAAGGTTTCGCTCACCCAGTCCCCACTGAGTGAAAAGCAAAAAATGAGTGCGATTTGAGCAATGATTTGAATAATACGCATAACGCGTGACAGCATGATAAAGGTCCCCTTGTTAACAGTTTCGGGTCTTATTATCCGCCTCTTTTCCTTAACAATCAATGAAATTTGGTTAATCAACCGAAGTAACCGTTCTCATGAAAAACCACACTTCTTTTGTATTAGAACAAACAAAAAATTACTCAATCGTGTATCAGTACAATAAATGATTCGAGACGAACGAAAAAGAGGCTGACTCCAAAAAAGAATGACGCGTCTTTTNNTCACGCCCTTTCCTCAGGCGAGACACAAGCCAGTTTTCCTGCTTTATACAAGCAGGAAAGCTGGTCTTGTTTGTCTCTGAAGCGCATAAATGCGCTTTTTCCTGTAGGAGTTGCGTATGACGCGTCATTCTTTGTAGAAACTAACTTTTGAGTCAGCTCCCTTTTCTATAATCTGAGACGACACCTGAATGGGATCGACTCCTCTTCTTGATCACATGACCCGTTTGAATAACTTCTCGAGTTCATACGTCGTCCATTCAATGATGACCGGACGTCCGTGTGGACACGTGAACGGCATCTCTGTCTTCGCTAAATCATCAATCAACCGACGCATCATCTCATCGTTCAACGGATGATTCGCCTTGATCGATTTCTTACATGCCATCATGATGGCGGCATCTTCCCGATACGTCTCAAGATCGATTTTCCGTTTCATCAATGCCTCATCGAGTAATTCTTGAATCGTCTCTTCCTGTCGATGGGACGGGAACCACGTCGGAACTTCTCGGACGATGAAGCTTTGTGGACCGAACGCTTCGAATTCAATGCCGACGTCTTTTAGTAACGGAAGGATTTCCTCCATTCGTTTCATGTCATCTGACGAGATTTCAAACGTATATGGTAAGAGCAATTGCTGCCGTTGCTCTGGTGGTCGACCGAACATGACTTTATACGTCTCGTATTTGATCCGTTCCTGAGCCGCATGTTGATCAATCATATACATCCCGTCTTCTCCGGCACAGACGATATAGGACGAATGAAGTTGTCCGATGACGTCGAGGTGTGGAAAGCGCGGACGCGCGTGAGATTCTTCCATCGGTTCGACAACGTCCTGCTTGACCGGTGCGATGGGCTCGAATAGATCATCCTCGTTACTAAACGGCAATGGTTTCTCTACAAAGGGTCGATCGTCCTCTTGCGGTTTTTTCGGAATCGGATAATTCCAGACTGCTCGCGATGACGTCTCCTCGACCGGTTCCGCGACGTAAGAAAAATCGAGTTTCTCTTGACTACTCGGATCCTTTTTCGGTTTCGGTGGCGTCACCTTCGGAATCAACGTCTCTCGGCTGAGCGTCATCTTGATTGTCTCTTGAATCAACTGACAGAGCTCCATCTCTTTTGAGAGACGAACTTCCCGTTTCGCCGGGTGGACGTTGACGTCAATCAGGAGTGGATCCATCGTCACCTCAATGACCGCAATCGGATACCGTCCAATCGGTAAGAGCGTATGGTAACCGTTCAAGACCGCTTGCGTCAGGGCGAAGTTTTTGACCGAACGTCCATTAAGAATCAACGTGATGTAATTCTTCGAGGCACGGGTCACTTCCGGTTTGACGAGATGACATGTCAGTTGATAATCGGCATTCGCTCCCTTAGCGACCAACGTCCCTTGGATCGTTTGATGACCGTAGACACTCGCCAGTGCTTGCCGGACGTCTCCCGATCCGTTCGTCTGAATCAGCGTCTTCCCTTCATGGGTAGCCCGAAGCTTGACGTCCGGATGGGCGAACGCCATTCGGTTCAACACGTCCGTGATTGCGGCAAGCTCCGTATGTGTAGTCTTCAAGTATTTCAAACGAGCCGGTGTATTGAAGAATAGATGTTCGACCGTCAATTCCGTTCCTCGGTTCGTGGCAGCTGGTGTCCGCTTTACGACCGTCCCGTACTCAAGCGTCACTTGAATTCCTTCTGCGTCCTCGCGTTTCGTCTTCAACGTCACTTTACTAACGGATGCGATCGAGGCAAGTGCCTCTCCGCGAAAACCAAGTGTCTTGATTCGGAACAAGTCATGCTCGTCCTTAATCTTACTCGTCGCATGACGAACGAAAGCCAGTTCGGCGTCATCCGGGTAAAACCCATGTCCGTTGTCGCGGATCGTCATCCGTTTCATTCCGGCTTCTTCGAGTTCGACATCGATTTGGGTCGCACCGGCATCAAGTGCATTCTCAACCAGTTCCTTGACGACCGATGCCGGTCGTTCGACGACTTCTCCCGCCGCGATTCGGTTCGCTAAACTATCGGATAATTCACGAATGATTCCCACTGCATTCTCCTCACTTTCTCGCTTCAGCTTGTAGACGGTATAGCGTATTCAGTGCCTCGAGTGGCGTCATATTAATTAAATCAAGACTAGCCATCGTCTCTCGCAGCGGATCCGCTTCTGAGAACAGACTGAGTTGATCAATCGGCTCCTCCTGAACAGGGGCTTTTACAGGTGCTGCGACCGGAACAGGCTCAGCCTGCTCGAACTCGGACAAGAGGACTTGCGCCCGCTCGATCAGACTATCTGGTAAATCAGCTAGACGCGCGACATGGATTCCGTAAGATTGATCGGCTTTTCCGTCGCGTACTTCATGCAAGAAGACGACGCGTCCCTCTTGTTCGACGGCGCGGACATGAACGTTCGCTAATCGATCAATCGATTCTTCGAGCACTGTCAATTCATGATAATGCGTCGAAAATAGCGTCTTTGCCCCGACGTGCCGGGCGATGTGTTCAACGATTGCTTGCGCAAGTGCCATCCCGTCGTACGTCGAGGTCCCGCGACCGATTTCATCTAGCAGGATCAACGACCGGTCCGTCGCACGCGTCAACGCTTCTTGTGTCTCGACCATCTCGACCATGAATGTCGACTGTCCACTGACAAGGTCGTCTGCTGCCCCGATCCGCGTGAAGATTTGATCGAAGATCGGCAGTTCCGCTTGAGCAGCTGGTACGAACGAGCCGATTTGATGCAATAAGGCGATCAAGGCGAACTGTCGCATATAGGTCGATTTACCGGACATGTTCGGTCCAGTGATCAACAACATCTCGCGTCCTTCGTTTAAGGTGATCCCGTTCGCGACGTATTCACCGCGCGGTAAGACTGTTTCGATGACCGGATGACGTCCTTGCTGAATATCAACCGTTCGTCCCGTCGTCGTGATTGGTCGGACATAGTCATGCGTCTCAGCAATCTCAGCCAGTGCGACGAGGACGTCGAGTTCCGCGATCCGGCGACTGACCCGTTGCAAGCTTTCGATATGTCCTTTAACTTCATCGCGCACTCCACAGAAGAGATCGTACTCGAGCGTGACACTCTTCTCTTCCGCACCAAGGATCAATGCTTCTTTTTCCTTCAGTTCCGGTGTGATATAACGCTCAGCATTGGCAAGTGTCTGCTTCCGTTCATACCGTCCTTCCGGCAACAGCTTGGCATTGGCACGTGAGACCTCGATGTAATAGCCGAAGACACGATTGTAACCGATCTTCAACGTCTTGATGCCGGTTGCTGCTCGTTCATTTGCTTCAAGCGTCGCTAACCACGTCTTACCGTCTTTTGAAGCAACAAGTAACTCGTCGAGGTCTGGTGAATAACCGGACTTGATCATGCCGCCCTCTTTCGTTGAGATCGGCGGGGCTTCAACGAACGCACTATCGAGTAGATCGCTTAATTCGTCGTGTGGATCGAGTCCGAGACTAAGTTGACCGAGCCGTTCGCTCATCATCTCTTCAAGTGCTGATTGAATACGGGGAATCAATCGCAACGTCGACTTCAATTGAACGAGATCACGCGCTGACGCTGTTCCGTAACCGACTTTTGCGACGAGTCTCTCGAGATCATAGACTTCCCGTAACGTATCTTTTAATTGCTGACGCTCGAAATAGTGCTGCAACAGTTCCTCGACAGCGTCGAGCCGTTCCGTGATGACGCGCTCCGATAACAACGGTTTTTCCAGCCAGCGTTTCAGCATCCGTCCACCCATCGCTGTACCTGTCACGTCAAGTAGACCAAGCAACGAACCCTTTTTGTCTCCTGTCCGTGCCGAGCGGACGAGCTCAAGATTCTTGACCGTATTCGGTTCGAGTTGCATGAAATCGCTCGCTTCGTAGACAATGGCCGGTTGCAGATGTGTCAACGCTCGTTTTTGTGTATCGTGCATGTAGGCATAGAGGACCGCAAAGGCTTCCGCTTGGGCTGTATCAATCGCGCGATCGCCATGTGGATGTGTCTCGCGTCGTGAACTGCGCGTCAGCGGGATCCGTAAGGACGCAAGTGCCGTCTCATGTTCCTCTGTCGTGACGATGATTTCCCGTGGCAAGATAATGCTTAATTCTTTGATTACACCATCGAGTGTCGCAACGCTTGTCAAGGCACTCTCACCCGTCGAGACATCTCCTCTGGCAATCCCAAAGCGACCGTCCTGTTCAACGACTGCAACTAAGTAACGATTTTCTTTTTCCGTTAAAGCGGACATCAACGTTCCCGGTGTGATGACTTGGATGACTTCGCGTTTGACAAGTCCTTTCGTCAACTTTGGATCCTCGACTTGATCACAAAGCGCCACTTTATACCCACGCTCGATCAACTGTTCGATGTAGCCGTTCGCTGCGTGATGGGGTACGCCACACATCGGAATCGGATGCTCCGCGTTTTTACCGTTTTTCGCCGTCAACGTCAACTCCAGTTCATGGGCGACCTTTTTGGCATCCTCAAAGAATAATTCATAAAAATCACCGAGCCGATAAAACAAGAAAGCGTCCGGATAGTCCGCCTTGATCGAGAAGTATTGTTTCATCATCGGTGTGTTGTGTACTGCTTCCATTCTTCCACCTCATTCGTCGAAAAAGCCGACGGATGTCCGTCGGCTTTTCGTTCATTTCGTGATTAGTAGCCGCAACCGCCGCTTTTGTTTTCTGCTTCCATGCCGCTACCTGTCTTACCTGCAAGAACATCTCCGTCCGTCGCTTCGATGATTTGATCCGTAATCCCGTTCGAGATCGTCACCGTGATGTATTGGAGAAGTCCGTTGACTTCTTCTTGCGTTTCTTGGAACTGTTGGACGACAGGCATCTCATCGAGCTCAGCAAACAATTTATCGAGCTTCGCTTCGACACGTGCGAGTGCTTCTGTTTTGCCGTAATGTTGGCAGTTGACTGCCTCTTTTTGAAGGAACTTGATTTGTTTCATCATCTTTTGGACTTTTTCATTCCCATTGATGTTGGCTTCTGCCGCTTTGAATCGTTCTACTTCCGGTGTCTCTGAAATCATTTTGGCGATTTCATTGGCTTTTTCGATGATTTGTTCATCTGTATACATCCACATTCGTCCCCTCTATCGTTAGCGAACACGTCGCTTCCCTTAGCATTTCTGAACGATTCCTCGTTCTATCGCATTCATTATACCGTTCTGACGATAGAGTGACAAGAATAGTTCCTTATTCAATCGAACGCCATAATAGATAGGCAGCGTGACTGCGAACAGGAGCGAATTCCTCTGCCAGTCGCGTCGCTTCTTCTACTGTCGGTCGATATCCAAGTAATCGTTCAAAAGCCCGTAATATTCCAATGTCCGATGCAGGGAAAAGATCCGGACGACCGTACCCGAACATCAGGACGTTTTGAACCGTCCATGGTCCGACACCTTTCAGTGCAATCAACGTCTCAGCGATTTCTGCGTCGGTCGCTGACGTCAATGCATCATAATCAATCGCTGCTGATGCTACCCCGAGTAGATAATCGACTTTACGTCCTGATAGTTGCAGAGCGAGCAAGTCCTCGCGACGCGCTGCCGCTAATTGACGCGGCGTCGGCGGAAGGATGATTCCATCCTTGACCGTTCCGAATGTCCGAAAGACACGTTCCGTCAACGTATGCGCAAACGACAGATTGATTTGTTGATGGATGATCGAACGAATCAAGGCCGTGAACGGTGAATGATCAAGAACGAGCCGTTCGTCGCCGAACTGTTCGACGATCGCATGTAACGACGTCGTCTTGAGATGCTGCGCAGGATTCGGCTCACTGAGTCGAAAGCGTCGCTTGAGTTGCGTCAGCACCGCTGCTTGCGGTCCTGAACCGTCAATCCGTAACGTATAACCGTCGATGGCTTCCATCATCGTGATGTATGCCTGATCGTTGACGAAGACCGGAACGACGAGTCGCCCATCCTGTTCGATTTGTAACGGGTCTTCCGTCAAACGAGATACGATTCCTTTAAAATCCAATGCTTCCGACAACGTCAGATCATATGTCCACCGGCTCATCCGACGAACACCTTGATCGCACCGAGAATCAAACCGATGATGAATCCACACAATGCCCCGTTGACCCGAATCCACTGCAAGTCACTGCCGACCTTATCCTCGATCATATGAATCAGTGTCTCGGTATCGAACCGATTTAAGTTCTCGCGCACGAGTCCGCCGATTTTTTTGTGATTTTGTTCGACGAAACGCACGAGTTGCTCCTTCATCCACTGATCACTGCTATCCTTGAACGTCGGATGCTGTTCCCAGTCGTCTAAAGCGCGCGAAAGCATCGGCATCGCCCGTTCCGTCCAGAAAGCGTCTGACGTCAAATAGCGTTCGAGCTCGATCAGACCAGCGTCATAGGCACGTTCAATGACCGGAAAGAAGTCAAACCGGTCGACCTCACTTGCCTTCCAAGCATCGATTTTCGCGAGACGCTCTTCATCAATCGACAACTGTGCCAGGTTACGACGCAGATGATCGAGAATCGCGAGTCGATTTGGATGATGGACGTGTCGCATATCTTGAATGACCGTCAACAAGACGCCTTGAATGACCAGACTGAGTTTTTCTTCCGAATAGACTTTTTGGACGGTTCGCGCCGTCACCCGCAAAAACGTATTCTTTTCTTGGTCAATCATCGCCGTATAAGCAAGGCGGCCAATCTGATCGCGAATGATCGGATCTTCGAGAAGGCGTTGGCCGTAATCGAGTAACTGATCCATCAGCCACTCGTCGAGTCGACGTTCCTCATTCAACTCCATCGCCCGGACCGCCAGCCGTTTGGACGGATACGCTTTGATCGTCTCCGTCACCCGTGTATTCGCAAACTCAAGAATTGCCTCTTTCGGTAGTTTCCGAATCAAACCCATCAACAGCTCGGTGACGGTTGCTCGAAAGGCAGGTAAGACCAGAATCGAACGTAAAATTTTGATGACACGATCTGCAAGCGTCATATGTTGCAGCTTCGCAACGATACTTTCTTTGTTCAGTAAATCCGTCTCGAGCATATGAACAATCGATTCGATGACCCGTTCCCGATTTTTCGGCAATAGGTTCGTATGGGGAATCTTTAATCCAAGCGGGTGACGAAACAGCGCCGTGATCGCGAACCAGTCGGCAATCCCACCGACGAGTCCGGCTTCAAAACCACTCTGGAGCCAAAAGACCCACGCATTTTCTTTAAATGGCAATGAGACGACGAATCCGACCGCCATGAAAATCAACGAAACGGTTGCAAGCCGCCGTGTCGATGTTTTAGGTTGTTCAAATGATGACACATCGTTTCCTCCTTCAACTGAGTCACTTATCTACCTTACGAACGGGACAAGGATTAGGTTTCGACACGAAAGAGCCCCAGTCATCGACTGGGACTCCCTATGTACTTAAAACGTGTATTCACCAAAACGGTCGCCATCCCATGTCGCGGTTGCCGTTGAGACAAAATAGACCAGTCCGTTGCCGAATGTATTTTCCATTAATGAAACGAGTTGTTGACCATTCGTCTGTTCAACGAACGCTAATCGGACTTCTTCTTTCCCTTGATAAATCCGTTCGTAGACACTTAAACCGCGTGCATTGAGAAACGTACGCGCCGACTCGAATTGAATCGGACCGACTTCAGGTCGTCGTTCCTGAATGAACGACTGACATTTTTGTTCGAATGTCTCCATGGTTCTTCACTCCTTCTCTCTTTTTGTTCATGGATATCATGTTCCCGACTCTTCCTCATCATAATCCTCAAATGTGAAAAAAGCGACAGATGCGTCGCTTCTTTCATCATTTTACGACGATTTCTCACAATCTGACTCCAAACTGTCGGGCAGCATGGATCGCAGACGTCGTCGCACCGATCGTTCCAGCACCCGGAAAGATGGTATCGCCGATTGCAAAGAAATGATCGACACCTGTTCGAAACGGTGCCGCGAATAGGAGACTCGTACTCGGACGTTGCGGATATCCACCGACTCCACCATCCGGGCGGAACGTATAGCGGACCCATGCACCTGGTCCACCCGGATGGCGTTCGATTGCCTGTTGACTAAAACCCGGAAACTGCTGTTCGAGAATGGCTTCGAAGATCGCCGACATCGTCTCGACTTGTCCGTCGTAACGTTTGCGGTTCGTCTTATCAAACGTACCAATGGGAACATGGCATGACATCGTCAGCGTCCGCTGACCAACTGGTGCACGTAATCGATCATCCGGACGGGACAGCGAGATGAAGGCATGACCTGAAGGTAAGGACGGATCATGAACTTGCCGGAATGCTTCGTCAGACAAAATGAGCGCCTCTGGAATCGCCGCATAATACGTAAAGGTCGCCCATTGCTGTAATTTTTCCTGTCGTCGGTACGTTCGTCGTAATGTTCGTCGCATATCCATGCTGACGACTTCTCGGATGCCTTCAAGCGGAACCGCACAGATGACAGTATCAGCAATCATCAAGCGTCCTCGGCGATCCTCGATCAAAAATCCATCTGATGTCTTTCGGATCGACGTGACTTTCCGTCCAAGGAGACAGGTTGCCCCGCTCGCCTCTGCTGTCTCTTTCAATTGCTCAGCCAGTCGGTACAAGCCGCCCGGAACATAATAGGCACCTTCATGATAAATCGATAAGGCGACGGCTCCTAGTAAAGCTGAGGCCTCCTGCCCAGTCTGCATGCTGTCGAGCAAGATCCCGTCGATCACTTGTGCGAACAACGTATCCGCTAGTTCATGTTTTCGTAACAGATGACCAATCGTCAGCGGAAAATACGGTAAAAGGACGACACTTTTCGCATGTCGGACTAACCGCCGGACGTCTGCTGGATCTTGAAGTGGTAATGCTGGAAGTTCTGCCATTAGCGGACGAATCACCTCGTAAATCTGCTCGATTTCTGCAAAGAAAGCCTGAATCGACGATGCCTGCTCTGGAAAATGTGATGTCAATTCGGTTAGAAACGCAGCACGATCCTGATAATAATGAATCGTCCGTCCTGCGATGCGAATCGTCATGACGACGTCGAGCGACTCGACCTGATGCGTCACTCCAAGATGATTAAGAACACGGGCATGAATACCACCGGGCTCAAACCCCATTCCGAGTGTCGCCCCTACTGGATACGTCAGGTCCCGGCGCGTGAACTTCCCGGCTGATCCCCCCCATTCACGGCTTCCTTCAAGGACGGTAACAGTATGTCCTTCTTGTGCGATCAGAGCCGCAGCCGTTAAACCTGCAATTCCTCCGCCGACGATGACGACGTGTTTCATGATGATTCCTCCTCCGTGACCCGATTTTCTTTAAATAGGAAATTGCGGATTTCGCGGAAGACCGGCTCCCGGCGATGAATCGTGAAGTGATCATATTTATACGATTTTGTCTGGATATTATCCGTGTAGTTCTCGAGTGCAAAGGAACTCTTTAACGAAATCAGATTGAAATCGCCTCCTTTGGCACCAAACGAATAGACGAGTACATCGCGTGGCCATGTCTCGAGCCGCTTAGTTAAATTGTTCATCGCTGGTGAGCCCTTCGCGAGATCACGAATGGCGGGACTGTTCGTATTCGTGCCAAGCGGTGCGAGCGTCAACCCGAGTTTTGCGTAATCGGAACCAGCGATTGGTGAGTCGAGCGTCACGACTTTTCGGACGTGATACGGCATCTCTTCTTGGACCGTATAGGCGACGACATCCACACCACCCATGCTGTGACCGACGAGCTGGATATCGGAAAAGGTCGCTTTTTGTTTCGCATCATACGCAGCAATCGCTGCATTCAACCACTTTTGTTGATCGGCAAGGCTCGCCTCGTCGTCTGCAAAGACGATTCGGACAAGCGGGTAGCCGGTCGGCGAGGGTGTGACGCTACAAGTCGCTTTTCCGGAACGAGTCACGTCACATCGACCACCATCATCGGCGACTTTTTTATTCGTGAAGTTTTGAATCATCGGCACGAACGTCCGCTCCGTCCCGAATAGCCCGTGGACGAGGAACGTCGGTACGATTTCACTCTTTCCTTGTGTGACGATCTGACGCGTTGGTGGCGGCGCACTCGACGTATCCTCCGCGAACACCCACCACGCGCCTCCCCCAACGATCAAACAGACGAGGAGCGAGATACTAATCGTCTTCAACTGTTGCCGGCGCAAACGGCGGACACGGTGAAAGACCCAGTAGAGCAATAATCCGACACCGATTAATAACACGATACCGGTAATGATCCAACCTGTCGGATTCGGTACATACGCAATCAACTGTAGCTGGTTGGCTTTCGTTCCGTATAATTTCCATGACACATCATGATAATTCGACCAGTCGATCTTTTCTCCGTTTTGGAGACCGATCACTTTCGGACCGTGGAGTTTGATCTCGATATCGGCTTGACGGATATACCGGTCGGCGAGTTTCTTGACCTGTCCCGTCGGTTGATAGCCTTTGATATTCAAACGATCGATACTGAGATCGATGTTCGTATCCAGTCGATACGTATCGAACCAAAATCCGTCCGATTTTTTCATGTCGAACTTCGTATCAGGTGGAATGAGAATCCCTCCGATACCTGTCTTCCATTCGTCCTTGATCGACGTCATGTCCTTGAAGTTCGCGAATGTCTTCTGGATCCGAATCCCTTCATAGTCATCCTTCGTCTTGAACGTTTTCGCCGCATAGCCGTTCTTTTCTGCCTGTTTGACATAACTATTCCAATTCGGATTTAGGTTCAGTAAACGCACTACTGGGTGTTCCTTTGCGGCATATGTCGTTTTTAAGGTGACACTCTGATCGGTATGAATCGTCGCATCATATTGGATGCGAATACAACCCCCAAGGAGCAGCGTCAGCATCAAAAATGAGAGCAAAATCTCTTTCTTCTTCGTACTCATCAGGTCACATCCTTTCCTCATCTGTTATTCCCTATCTCGCAAAAGTAAAAACGGTCGACGTTGATTCTTTCGTCATGACGCACTTCAGGCAGCGGATCGCTGATCCGCTGCCTGAAAGTATGCGGACGCATTTCGTCCGTGATCGATATCAACCGATCAAGTTTAATTCACGACCGACTTTTTCGAACGCTGCAAGAGCCGTCGTTAAATCTTCACGCGTATGTTCCGCCGTCACGATCGTCCGGACACGTGCTTTTCCTTTTGCGACCGTCGGGAAGGCGATGCCTTGAGCGAAGACACCTTCTTGACGGAGGCGATCCGACAATTCGTGGCAACGTGCTTCATCCCCGACGATGACCGGTGTGATCGGCGTCGTCGACGTGCCGATGTCGAATCCAAGATCCCGGAGTCCTTGTTTGAAGAATTCCGTGTTTTCCCACAGACGTTCGAAAAGTACCGTTTCTTCTTCCATGACGCGGAGTGCTTCGCGGTTCGCTTCGACGACCGCTGGTGGATGTGATGTCGAGAACAAGAACGGACGTCCTTTATGGATCAGATAATCTTTGACGTGCTGTTCACACGCGACGTATCCGCCAAGGACACCGATGGCTTTTGAGAGCGTACCAACTTGAAGAGCAACACGTCCGTCAAGACCGAAGTGATTGACCGTACCGCGTCCCGCTTTCCCAAGCACACCTGACGCATGAGCGTCATCGACCATGACGAGTGCGTCATAATGCTCGGCTAATTCAACGATTTCTGGAAGTGGTGCGATGTTTCCGTCCATCGAGAAGACACCGTCCGTGACGATAAGGCGCGTCCGCGCGTCTTGTGTTTCTTGTAAGGCCGCTTCAAGATCCGCCAAGTCGACGTGTTTATAGATCCGGCGTTTCGCTTTCGTCAGACGAATCCCGTCGATGATCGAAGCGTGGTTCAACTCATCCGAGATGACGACGTCTTCCGGACCGAGCAGTGCCGATAAGACACCTAAATTCGTGGCGAATCCAGACTGGAAGACGAGTGCTGCTTCCGTGTGCTTGAATGTCGCAAGTTCCCGTTCGAATGCTTGGTGCATCTCAAGTGTCCCGGCAATCGTCCGAACCGATCCTGTTCCAGCACCGAACGTGCGCGCTGCTTCCGCTGCTTGTTCAGCAAGACGTGGATGTGCTGCGAGTCCGAGGTAGTTGTTCGACGACAGTTGAATGAGTTCCTTACCATTGATCGTCACGCGGTTATGTTGTGCGCTCTCAAGTGCTACGAGGTTGCGGAACGTGCCCGCCTGTTTCATCTCTTCTAGTTCTGTCCGTAAGTGTTCAAATCCCATTAATTCGTCCCCCTTGGTTGTAATACGACTTTCCCGCATTTCCCTTGACGCATCAATTCAAATCCTTCTTCGAACCGCTCTAGCGGTAACGTGTGTGTGATTAACGGTCGGACATCGACTTTTCCGCTCGATAAGAAAGCAGAAACCTGGCTCCATGTCTCATACATCTTCCGACCGGTGATGCCTTGAACCCGGACACCTTTGAAGACGACGTGGTTCGTCAAATCGATTTCGACCGGTTTGACCGGCAGACTGAGGATGTTGACGTCTCCACCTGCTGTCACCATCTCGAAGGCTTGACGAATCGCAACCGGATGACCACTCATCTCACAGACGACATCAATTCCATCCCCGTCCGTCATGCGCTCGATCCGCTCCAAGACATCGTCATGACGTGAATCGATGACGACATCCGCCCCCATCGTCCGTGCGAGTTCAAGACGATATGGATTGACGTCGATTGCGACGACTTCCGCCGCACCGGCTGCTTTTGCGACCGAAACTGCCATCAGACCAATCGGACCACAACCGACGATTGCGACCGTTTTCGCGCTGACATCGCTCGCGAGTACCGTATGGACGGCATTGCCCATTGGCTCTTGAATCGAAGCGATCCCTGCTGGCATATCTTCCGGGTTGACCCAGAGGTTTTCTTCCGGCATGACGACGTATTCCGCAAAACAACCTTGTGTATCGACACCGATGATCTTCGTGTTCTTACAGATATGATATTGACCACGAAGACATTGTTTACATTGATGACAGACGATATGCGTCTCCGCCGAGACACGGTCACCGAGCTTCAAGCGTTTCGTGCCTTCTCCAAGCTCGACGACTTCGCCCGAGAACTCGTGACCGAAGACATACGGCGGATTGACACGCGAGGCTGCCCACGCATCCCACTCATAGATATGCACGTCCGTTCCACAGATCGATGTTGCCTCGACTCGAATCAAGACTTCCCCACGACTCGGTACGGGTACCGGTACTTCTTTCAGTGCCGCACCGAATCCGCGCTCTTCTTTGACGAGTGCACGCATCGTTTTCGTCGTTGCCGTCTCTTCTACCGTCGTTACTAATTTCGTCATCTTTCCCCGACTCCTTCGCGGAAGTTCGCGTTTATGTATATGTGGCGAACTTCCAAATGTTTAGCATCCCCAAAAAACCAAACACATCTTTCCTCTATCTTACATGAATTCTGCCGCTAGTTTACCGAATGTTTCTTCGTTTAGCTCAAGATCCGCATATGCGAGACCTGATTCTTGATAGCCGTCGATTTGTGACTGGTAATCAGGACGTGTTTCATCCTGATAAATCAATCCCATGACGAGTCCGTCGTGAGCATGAACGGTCTGTTTTGCAAGATCCAAGTTCGACGGATCGTATCCTTCGATGTCGGACAGCTTCGTCAAGTTCTGTTTGAACCAATCGTACGTATTGACCTTGTTGAACGTGACACACGGACTGAAGACGTTGATGAACGCAAACCCCTTATGTGCCGTCGCTTGCTCGATCAGTTGCGTCAAGCCCTTCAAATCGTTCGAGAAGCTTTGGGCAACGAACGTCGCACCAGCCGTCAAGGCGAGTTCAACCGGTGAAACACTCTTTTCGATCGACCCTTTTGGCGTCGATTTCGTCTTGAATCCAGGTGCAGAAGTAGGTGATGTCTGTCCTTTCGTCAAGCCGTAAATCTGATTGTCCATGACGATGTACGTCATGTCGACATTGCGCTTGAATGCATGAATCGTATGTCCCATGCCGATCGCAAATCCATCACCGTCGCCACCAGACGCGATGACTGTCAATTCGCGGTTCGCCATCTTAACACCTTGGGCGATCGGAAGGGATCGTCCATGAACGCCGTGGAAGCCATACGTATTGATATAACCGGAAATCCGACCAGAACAGCCGATCCCGGAAATCAATGCCAACTCTTCTGGCTCGAGACCGACGTTCGCGACAGCACGCTGAATCGCTGCTTGAATCGAGAAGTCTCCACACCCTGGACACCAGTTTGGTTTGACATCATTTCTAAAATCCTTAAAGGTTGCCATGATATACCCCTCCTACGACCTGCTCGACGACCTCTGCTGGGTAGAACGGGTCGCCATTGAATTTCAGGATATGCTCGATCTTCGATGCATGTCCACAGTTCATCTGGATCAGCTTCGCCAGTTGTCCCGTTGCGTTGTACTCGACGACGATGACTCGTTTGGCCCGCTCTAGGTGCGGCGTGACGAGCTCACTTGGGAACGGATGGACTTGACGGATATGCAAGTGATCAACCTTGATTCCTTGTGCTTCGAGTCGTGGCATGATCTCTTCGATCGTTCCACGTGTCGAGTTGAAACCGACGAATAAGATATCCGGTTCTGCATGATGCTCCGTTACGAGAACGGCATCCTGTAAGCGGAACGTGTTCAGCTTACGAAGTCGCTTCGTCATTTGATCGACCCGGTTCTTCGTCGCTTCCGACGGACGCCCTTCCTCATTGTGCTCAACACCCGTTACGTGGTGAATTCCGTGCTTGACGCCTGGAATGACACGTGGGCTGATTCCATCTTCCGTCACTTCGTAGCGTTTGAAGTACGCTTTTCCTTCAAGTTCCGGTAAGTCTTCCTGGATCAACTTCCCGCGACGGATCTCAACGCGTGACATATCCGGTGGTTCAACCGATTGTTTTCCGAGCGACAGCATCAAATCCGTCAATAGAATGACAGGGCATTGATACTCCTCTGCGATATTGAATGCTTCTGCTGCATCGTAGAACGCTTCTTCGACCGTTGACGGTGCCAAAACGACCTTCGGAATCTCACCATGTGTACTATAGATCATCGCCATCAAGTCCGACTGTTCCTGTTTCGTTGGTAGACCTGTTGACGGACCACCCCGTTGTGTATCGACGATGACGAGCGGTGTTTCCGTCATCCCGGATAATCCGATCGCTTCCGCCATTAGTGACAATCCTGGACCAGCAGACGCCGTCAAAGCACGGACACCTGCGTAGTTGGCACCAATTGCCATCGTGACCGCTGCCAGTTCGTCTTCCGTCTGGACGACCGTTCCACCGAACTGCGGTAATTTCTTGATTAAGTATTCCATGATCTCAGATGATGGTGTGATCGGGTAAGCTGCCATCAGACGCGCTCCACCGGCAATCGCGCCAAGAGCAATTGCATCGTTTCCAATCATGAACATCCGTTGTTTTCCGTCAGCCGGTTCCAAGACGAACCGTTCGCCCTCTCCTGCAAGAGCTTCAAACGCTGCTGCTCCTTCACGAATCGCTGCTAAGTTCTTCTCGACCATATCTGGACCTTTTCGTCCGAAAATCTGTTCGACGACGGCTTGGAAACGCTCTGGTGCAATGCCGAGAATCGCACTCGATGCACCAATCGCGACCATGTTCTTCATCAAGGCCGTACCGAGATCAGCTGCGATCTCCGTAAATGGAATCGCATACAAGGAAGCGCGTGCTTCGTCCGGATTCGTCGGATTGAATTTCGCATCCGCGATGATGATGGCACCTTGACGCAATTCATGGAAGTTGACGTCGATCGTCTCTTGATCGAACGCGACCAAAATATCGAGATCATCGGAAATCGTCCGGACTTCCTGTGTTGCGACACGAATCTTATTATTCGTATGTCCTCCCTTGATACGTGACGAAAAGTGACGGTAGCCATACAGGTAATAGCCGAGTCGATTCAAGGCAATCGCAAAGATTTCGCCTGTTGATTCGATCCCTTCTCCCTGCTGACCGCCAACTTTCCATGATAACTGATTATACATCGACGTTCGCTCCTTCTCTGTCCCCTGAAATGATAGTTCTCTCTATCCTCCCTCATGATACCGATTTACCGGAAGTAGTACAATGCTCCCTCGGTGGAAAGGTGAGAAAAATTCGAAGACGCAGCAAAAAGACCATCTACTCCAGTCGAGTAAATGGTCTACTTGTAAATATAGGACCTATGTCCAATTCATCATCGTGGTTCGATGATGAGTTTGATGGCGGTTCTTTCTTCTCCATCAATTAAAATGTCTGTGAAGGCTGGGATACAAATCAAATCGATGCCAGAAGGCGCCACGAATCCGCGTGCGATGGCGACGGCTTTGACAGATTGATTGAGCGCTCCCGCACCAATGGCCTGAATCTCGACGGAACCTCTCTCTCGAATGACACCCGCGAGTGCACCTGCTACCGCGTTTGGATTCGACTTAGCTGATACTTTCAGGACGTCCATGCGTGTACCTCCCCATCCAGAAATGGCAATCAGTCGAAGAATACTGACTGATCCGTCAGATGAATCCGTTCAATCTTCGTTGCTTTTTTGGTTGTGTCATCGATATGAATCAAGACTCCATTAAGTTGTTCCCGTCCTTCGGCAACTTCAAACCGCGTTGGGAGCTGTGTCTTAAATTTTCGTAGGACATCTTCCTGACGCATCCCGAGCACACCGTTCAGCGGACCTGTCATCCCGACATCCGTGATATAAGCCGTTCCTCCGTCAAGAACACGCTCATCTGCTGTCTGGACGTGCGTATGTGTGCCAACGACAGCTTGTACACGACCATCGAGGTGATAACCCATCGCGATTTTTTCACTCGTTGCTTCCGCATGGACATCAACGAAGATCGCATCGACTTTTCCTTCGACTTCCGCAATCAGTTCATCAACGGTACGGAACGGGTCACCGAGAGGTGGTAAGAAGACCGTTCCTTGGACGTTGATGACGGCAATCTTTTTATTGCCTGCCTTGACGATCATCATCCCACGACCTGGTGTGCCTTCCGGATAGTTCGCAGGACGGATGATCCGGTCCGCGTCGTCAATCCAGTCAAAGATGTCACGGTTATCAAACGTATGGTTCCCCATCGTGATGCCGTGGAATCCGAGTTCGAGGAATTGATGATAGATCGACTTCGTGATGCCGCGTCCGTGTGCTGCATTTTCACCGTTGACGAGCATGACGTTCGGATTGTATTTCGCTTTCAAGCGTGCTGTGAATTGTTGCAGGATATGTCGACCGGGTGCACCGACGACGTCTCCGACGAATAAAATCTTCATTGCTGTTCCTCCGTTCATTAAAAAAAGTGGCGGTCGCCCGCCACTCCACTTATTTCGCGTATTCGACTGCTCGCGTTTCCCGAATGACCGTGACTTTGATGTGTCCCGGATAATCGAGTTCTTCTTCGATTTTTTTCCGGATGTCACTCGCCATCTTGTGAGCCAGTACATCATCGACGACGTCAGGTCGAACGATGATGCGGACTTCACGACCCGCTTGGATCGCAAATGATTTTTCGACACCGTCGAACGATTCCGAGATTTCCTCGAGGCGTTCGAGACGGCGGATATAACTTTCGAGTGTCTCTTGACGTGCACCTGGACGAGCAGCAGATAATGCATCCGCAGCTGCGACCAAGACGGAAATGACAGATGTCGCTTCCGTATCCCCGTGGTGGGACGCGATCGCGTTGATGACGGTTGGATGCTCTTTATACTTCGTACCGAGCTCGACTCCGATCTCAACGTGACTGCCTTCGACTTCGTGGTCGATCGCTTTCCCGATATCATGCAGAAGACCCGCACGCTTCGCAAGCGTGACATCTTCTCCAAGTTCAGCTGCCATCATACCTGCAAGGTGGGCAACCTCAAGTGAGTGATACAGGACGTTCTGTCCGTAACTCGTACGGTACTTCAAGCGACCGAGAATTTTGACAAGGTCCGGATGAATGCCGTGGATTCCGACATCATACGTCGCTTCTTCCCCGATTTCTCGAATCCGCTCGTCGACTTCACGACGGGATTTGTCGACCATCTCTTCAATACGGGCCGGGTGAATCCGACCATCCTGAACCAATTTCTCGAGCGCCATTTTAGCGACTTCGCGACGAATTGGGTCAAAACCAGACAAAATGACGGCTTCCGGCGTATCATCGATGATCAAGTCGATCCCAGTCAAGGTCTCGAGCGTACGGATGTTGCGGCCTTCCCGTCCGATGATCCGACCTTTCATCTCATCGTTCGGCAAGTTGACGACCGATACAGTCGTCTCTGCGATATGTTCAGCGGCGAACCGTTGAATCGCAAGTGACAAGATGTTACGTGCTTTCTTGTCGGATTCTTCTTTTGCTTTTTGTTCGATTTCTTTTTGAAGAATGGCTGCGTCGTGTAAAGCAGCCTGTTTCGTCTCATCCATGATGATCGTTCTTGCCTCGTCTTGCGATAAATTCGCGACGCGGACAAGCTCTTGACGTCCCTGTTCATACAGGTCCTCTACTTTGCGCTCTAGTTCTTCAGCTTGATGCTTCCGTTTCGCGATCTCTGCATCACGTGTATTGATTTGATCTTCCTTACGGTCGATAGCGTCAACACGGCGATCGAGTGTCTCTTCTTTCTGGAGCAACCGGGCTTCTTGTTTCGCTAGCTCTTGGCGACGTTCACGCAATTCTTTTTCCACTTCGTTACGAAGTTTGAATGCTTCATCTTTCGCTTCGAGTACTGCTTCTTTTTTCGTTGCCTCAGCCGATTCACGCGCACGTTCAACGATTTTGTTCGCTTCCGTTTCTGCGCCTTGAATTTTCGCTTCTGCAATCGATTTCCGCAAGAAGTAGCCTACGATGAATGCGATCAGCAAAGTGAGGAGAAGTATGACAATCCAAGTCAGTGTACTCATGGGTTCACCTCCCCTTTGCAAGGTGTTTCTTAGTTCATTTCGGTATTTCATCGAAGCTGTCTAAAAAACGTACATCTATATTGTAAGGATAGCACTCGTTCATTGTCAACGAACGGACGGGAAAGAATTCCACTGTTTTCCTCTTTTACACTAAAAAAGAGAGGATTCGCATGCGAATCCTCTCTGAAACGGTTTATTCAGCAAATAGATCTTCTGGTTGTTCTGCTTCGAAATCAACCGGCTCTTCGCGATCGACGAGACCGTGGTGTTCACGAATCAAACGTTCGACCTCTGCTGCGACTTCCGGATGCTCGACCATGTATTGCTTCGCGTTCTCACGTCCTTGACCGAGACGCTCTGAGTTGTACGAGTACCATGCACCACTCTTTTGAACGATATCGAGGTCTGTTCCGATGTCGATCAACTCACCGACCTTCGAAATCCCTTGACCGTACATGATATCAACTTCCGCTTGTTTGAACGGAGGTGCGATCTTGTTTTTGACGACCTTAATCTTCGTTTTGTTACCGACGACGTCCGTACCGTTTTTCAACGCTTCCGCACGACGCACTTCTAAACGTACAGACGAGTAGAATTTAAGTGCGCGACCACCTGGAGTTGTTTCCGGGTTACCGAACATGACACCGATTTTTTCACGGATTTGGTTGATGAAGATGACGATCGTCTTCGATTTATTCGTTGCACCAGACAACTTACGAAGCGCTTGGCTCATTAAACGTGCTTGAAGACCGACGTGTGAGTCACCCATTTCGCCTTCGATCTCTGCTTTTGGTACGAGTGCCGCAACAGAGTCGACGACAAGAATATCGACCGCACCAGAACGAACGAGTGCTTCCGCGATTTCAAGTGCCTGTTCCCCAGAGTCCGGTTGTGACAAGAGGAGCTCATCGATGTTTACACCAAGTTTGTTGGCATATGCTGGATCAAGCGCGTGCTCCGCATCGATGAATGCTGCTTGTCCACCTTGTTTTTGAACTTCTGCGATTGCATGAAGCGCTACCGTCGTTTTACCTGACGATTCAGGTCCGTATACTTCGATGACCCGTCCACGTGGGTATCCACCTGCACCTAGGGCAATATCTAATGTAATCGATCCAGAAGAGATCACTGAAACCTTCTGATCCGCATTTTCTCCGAGTTTCATGATGGAACCTTTACCGAACTGTTTCTCTATCTGGCGTAACGCCATCTCAAGTGCTGCTTTACGATCACTCACGTAGCAGGCCTCCTTTTAATTATCTTACTGAGATTATTGTACTTCTTTTGAGACCGAATGACAAGCATTTTACGAACATTTATTCGCATACTTGCACATTGGCCAATTTTCTCACTCGGGTGCTTTTTCGAGATGTTTCAGTAGAAGGAAATAGGTATCCTTGACGGCGCGCAGTCGAATCATTCCTCGGTCGAACGATGGATATTGCCATTCGACGATGCGTGTTCCACGTGCGTCCGCAACAGCACAATAGACGGTTCCGACCACTTTTCCGCTGTTGCTCGTCGGACCTGCTTCCCCTGTCAAAGCGACGGCGATATCGGATTGATACAGTTCGCGTACCCCTTCAGCCATCGCGATCGCGACCTCTTTACTGACAGCAGTATGCTCTCGTAACAAAACTTCCGGTACCGATAATACGCCTTGCTTCGCTGCATCATCATACACGACGGCGCTCCCACGCAACACTTGACTCGCACCGCTGACATCAACGAGTCCACTTGCGATAGCTCCTCCCGTCAGTGATTCGGCGAGTGACAGTGTCAATCCTGCTTCTTGATACCGTTTCAGTACGACTTCCGGCAGGCTTGTCTCGCCATATCCATAAAAGTACATGCCCACTTCAGCCAGTACGTGTTGTTCCAGTTCATCGAGCATACGGTCGGCTTCCTGTTGATCGAGTGCTTTAGCAGTCAGACGCAACCGTACTTCAGCGAGTTCCGCATAAGGGGCGACCGATGGATTGGTTGCTTCTTTGATTAACGTTTCCAGGCGATCGTTTAGAGCCGATTCTCCGATTCCGAAGAAACGTAGTGTTCGGGAACGGATTGTCTCTTGACCGAACAAATGACTGAAGTGATCTTTGAGGATTTGCTTCATCTCACGTGGCACACCGGGTAAAACGATATATTGGTGGTGCTCCGTCTGCACCGACATACCGGGAGCAAGACCCGCATCATTGCGTAAAACCGTCGCGCCATCGATGACTAATGCTTGTTTCCGTTCATTGTTCGTCATCTCCCGTTGACGTGTCTTCAAGAATCCTTCGATTCTTTCGTACGCTGCTTGATCGAGAACGAGATCGCGCCCAAGCAGGTCAGCGAGCACCTCTTTCGTCAAGTCATCCTCGGTCGGTCCAAGCCCCCCTGTGATGACAAGGAGATCCGCCCGCTGTTGCGCCTGACGGAACGTTTCCTGCATCCGCTCGCGGTTGTCACCGACGACTGTATGATAATGAACGTCAATTCCTGCACTGGCTAGCCATTCGGAAAGGTACTGTGCATTCGTGTTGGCGATTTCTCCAAGGAGAAGCTCACTTCCGACTGCGATGATTTCTGCTTTCATGTTGATTCCTCACCTTCTTGAAGTATAAGAAAAGACTGTTCGGTATGACGAACAGTCTAAATTGATCCAACTCACATGGATTTCGTAATTAACTTGATGTTTTTCGAGAAATACTCGACGCCAGAATAGATCGTCAAGATAAGAGCAAGCCACATCGTGATATCTGCGAATGGAATGTTCCACATCGCAAAAACGATATCGTGCAATAAATACGCTGTAATCGATGTCAACTGGACCCATGTCTTTGCTTTCCCAGAGTTTCCGGCAGCAAGAACGATGCCTTCGTCAGATGCGACAAGACGAAGACCTGTGACAGCGAACTCACGGCAGAGAATGATGACGACGATCCATGCCGCGACGAACTCAAGTTCCACGAGGTAGACGAGCGCAGCAGCGACTAACATCTTATCAGCAAGTGGATCCATGAATTTTCCAAAGTTCGTCACTAGTTTTTGTTTGCGGGCGATATACCCATCAAGCCAGTCCGTCAGTGAAGCAACAAGGAAGATGATGGCTGCAACGAAGTGTGAGACGGGAAGTTCAGCTCCTAGTACATCCCACTGTCCCCAGTTCGGATCAATCGCAAGTACGATGACGAACACAGGAATTAATAAAACGCGTAATACTGTCAATTGATTCGGTAAGTTCATGTAACGCCCTCCTCCTTCATTTCATATGTAGATGAATATGCCATCTAAAAGAAGGCACGCCGGTTTACGGCGTGGCTACTTTCTTCAGATAGATGTTTTGGACGAGAAGCGAACGGTTCAGTTTCAGTTCTTGGTCATTGACGACGATTTTATCAATCCCTTTAATTGAACCGATCCGGATCCGGATCAAGTCCGTCTTCGCGTCCTTCACGACGATCGGATTCGGATCCGACGCGTTGATGTGATCTGGCGCGAGTGCTTTTCCTTCAAGGGATGTATCACGCACACCAACGAATGGTGATGGAGAGGCATCTTTCTTGATTTGAATCGAGACACTCATCGTATCTTTCGTTGCGACTTCATAGGTGACATCTTGACCAGATGTCGACTTCGCAGCAAGCGCTTCTTTTTTAGGTTTTTCTTTTGTTTCTTCTTGTTTCGCCGGTTCTTCCTTCGGCTTTTCTTCTGTCTTCGCAGGCGCATCCGTTTCTTTACTCGGTGCGTCTCCTTGGTCGATCGTGACATCGTTTTGCTTCGGTGCAGACGTTTTTGCCTCTTCGTTACCGTCGAGGAACATCTGAAGTCCATAATACAAGGCAGCACCAATCGCAAAAATCAGCACGATGATGATGATGTTCGGAATCCAGCGCTTTGCAACGCTTTTCTTCGGTGCACTTGATTTCGAATACGTCGCGCGTCGTGATAATTCGACGACCGGTTGTGCCTCCGGTTCCGGAAGATCACGCTTATAGGTCGTGAAGACTTCGTCGACGTCAAGACCGAGTGCTTCCGCATATGTCTTGATGAAGGCCCGGGCGTAAAAAGCACCTGGTAATTGATCATAGTTGCCTTCTTCAATCGCGACGATGTAACGCTTTTGAATCTTCGTCGTCGTTTGAATTTGTTCGAGAGAGACGCCTAGCGTCTCTCGTTGTTCCTTTAAGTAGGTTCCGAGCTCGGTCATCGGTAACACACCTTCCATTTTTCATACTTATTCAAAGTTGAACCAATCATTTCCCCCATGGGAACGAGGCAGTTCAGTCACAATGATTTCTTCTGTCGTGTTGCGTAATTCAATGATGTAATCAAAATCATCCCACGTATATTCACTTGATTTGACGAATGCATCCGGATGTTCGACGATTTTCGTCGCCGGTAGTCGCATGACTTCGCGTAAAATCTGCCAGTGCCGTTCATCGAAATTCCGTTGCGACACCAATGCATCGATGATGTAGACGTAATCCCCAGTCCGTTCGTCATCGAATAACGACGTTCGTACCGTCTGTTTGATCAGCGTCGAAGAAAGGAACAACCATTTCTTGTTCGCACTGACGCTTGCAGCGACGATCGATTCCGTCTTCCCGACTCGTGGCATACCGCGGACACCAATCAACAAGTGCCCATCCTGTTTGCATAGTTCTGCCATGAAATCGACGAGAATCCCTAAGTCTTCCCGAACGAAGCGGAACGTCTTTCGTTCATCACTGCTTTGATCGATATAACGACCGTGACGAATCGCGATCCGATCACGCAGTTTTGGTTTTCGTAGTTTGATGACCTCTATGGTTGACATCGTCTTGAGAATAGCAGCGAGTCGTGGAATTTGATCCGGTTGTTTCGTTTGGAGCAACATACCGCGTCGTTGATGATCGACACCATTGATCGTCACGATCGAAATATGTAACATTCCCATCAACGAAGCAATGTCCCCGAGTATACCGGGACGGTTGACCTTTAATTCATATTCGAGATACCATTGCTCGAACTCACTCACGCGTCCATCCTCCTCTATTGATACGATTATCCATTCCTCATGTTAAATGATTTTTTGAAAAATGAAAAGCATTCCTGAACTGAAATTCCAATGCTTACATCCACGCACCATCTATTTTAAGGATGGCTCCCGACACATAACTCGATTCTGGTTGCACCAAGTAACGGATCGCGGAAGCTACTTCCTCTGCTTTTCCGAATCGTCCGGCAGGGATTTCAGCAATCGCTTCTGCCTTTTCATCCTCAGAAAAAATCGCGTTCATCGGCGTATCAATCCATCCTGGCGTAATCGCATTGATGCGTCCATGCATTGGTCCAAGTTCTTTACTGTATGCTTTGACGAAGCCCAGCTGTGCTGCCTTGCACGTCGAATAGGCAACTTCACCCGCGACACCTTGTTCCCCTAATACACTACTGATGACGACGATCGCCAGCTGCGACGTAAACGGTTTCGTCCGCGTCACGGTTTGACTGATGCGCATCAACGCATCGACATGTATTCTCCAAAGTTCACTCATTGATGTTGCCGATTGATCGAGCAACAGACCGCTATAACTCGTTCCGGCACAATGGACGAAGGCATCGACGACAGGTAACGCCGTACAAAATGCCTGCAAGTCCTCATCATCCGCTAAATTCGCCGTCAAGATGTGGTGCTCTCCTTGCCACTCCTCTATCATCCGTTCCAAAACCGCTTGCTGTCGATACGTCTGAAGCACCAATTCATGTCCGGCGGCAGCAAGTTGTTTTGCTGCCGCAAGACCAATGGCGCCACTCGCACCGGTGATGAGGATTCGCATCACGCGTACGGTTTGACGATTGAGATCGCCCGGTTTTCAATGGCGAACAACTCGTCGAAACGGGCTTCGATCTCTTCTTTCGTAATCGAAGCAATCAATGTCGGAAGCGTGAACAGATTCGTACCGGCAAGTGCGTGACGCGAGAACTGATTCGCAATGAATTCCGGTGAATTCAAGGCACGGAGGAATTTCCCTTGCATCATGTTCCGCTTGCGCGTGACTTCATCTTCCGTGAAGTCAGGACGCGTTTGCAGAAGTGTCTCATATGCTTGGATAAACTTGTCTGGATCCTCTGTCTCCATGCCGAACGTCGCGAAGGCGAACTCTTCTTCACTCGAGTAATCAAAGCTGAACGTATCGTCGATCAGACCGTCTTCATACAATTCCAAATACGTCGATGATGTTTGATCGAATAAGAGGTGCAATAATAATTCACTCGTCAACTCACGACGGACTTGTGCTTCGCCGCGGACAGATTCGTCTTTGTAGCCGATCAATACCTTCGGTGTCTTGACGTCGAGCTCGAGTTCAAGACGTGGACGATGCACGCCGTGCGGTTCTTGACCGTAATCCCGTTCAATCGCTGGACGATCCGTATAATCCTTCTTCGCCTGGTTTGCTTTAATTAACGCTAGTGTCTCTTCCGGGTCGATGTTTCCGACGACGAACAACACCATGTTTGATGGATGATAGAACGTACGATAGCACGTGTATAGGTCATCGGCTGTGATTTGATTGATCGATTCCGGTGTTCCTGCGATATCGATTCGGACCGGATGCGTCGCATACATCGATTCGATTAGACCGAAGAACAGACGCCACCCTGGATTATCTTGATACATCTGAATTTCCTGCGTGATGATCCCCTTCTCTTTTTCAACGCTTTCCGGCGTGAAGTAGGGATCTTGTACGAAATCAATCAATGTCTCGAGGTTTTGTTCGATCAGTGACGTTGCTGAGAACAAGTACGCTGTTCGTGAGAACGAGGTAAAGGCGTTCGCTGAGGCACCGAGACGACCGAACTCTTGGAAGACGTCACCTTTTTCGGATTCAAACATCTTATGCTCGAGGAAGTGGGCGATGCCGTCCGGTACCGTGATCCATTCCTCTCCTTTTTTAAATCGTTGATCAATCGAACCATAACGTGTCGTAAACGTCGCATACGTCTTTTCGTATCCTTTTTTTTGCAACAGATAGACGGATAAGCCGTTATCGAGCTGCTCGTGGTATACCGTTTCGTCTGTATCGTGATAAGTCAGTTGTTCCATCATGCTTCACCTCGCAATAGATATACGGCATCTAGATCGATTGCCGCTGCTAATCGAACGACGTCTTCACGTGTCGCCGTCTCGATGATGTGGATCTCATCTTCAAGTGTCAGTCCACGCATCTTCGAACCATTCAACCAACCAATCAATTGCCCCGGCTGATCAAGAATTTGCCGGCGCGCATTGATCAACATCGCCTTCGTCTGTGTTAATTCTTCATCGGTGAACTGTCCCGCCTTCAAATCAACGAGTTGCTCTAGGATGATTTTCTCGGCACGTTCCGCTTCTTTTGTGTCAACCCCTGCATAGACGTAGAGTGCACTGTTTAATGCCGCATATCGTGAAGCCGCATAATAGGCGAGACTCTCTTTTTCACGGACATTCATGAACAGTTTTGAATGTGGAAAGCCACCAAACAGACCGTTGACGATTTGCATCCGGATTGAATCGGCAGACGTCGGATCGACCGCTACCCGGTAACCAAGGTGCAGCTTCCCTTGTTTGATCGGTTGCGTTTCGCTCGACCGTTTCACACCGTTGACCGGTTTTTGGGCAGGGATGTAATGGCTGACTTTTTCTGAGTGCGATGGCAAGAAGGACAACGCATCTTCCATTTCCTCCTTCGTCACCTGTCCGACGACGAAAACATCGATTCGATCGTCTTCGATCATCGAACGGTATGTATCACGCAAGGACGATGGAGTGATCCGTTCTAGTTCTTCGATTGTCCCAAGCGATGGTAACGAGACGGCTTCACCTGGTGCCATCAATTCAAGAAGACGCTGCTGTGCGTAGCGCATCTTATCGTCGTACAGCGAGCTGATTCGTAAAGCATGCAGTCGCTTTTCTTGTTTGACGAACTGTTCGCGGAAACCACTTTCCGTCAAGTCTGGATACAGCACCATTTGCTCTAGCAATTCAAGTGCTTCTTTTAATAACGACGGGTGATGGACGAGTTCTCCACGGACGACATCAAGTTGGAACGAGATGACATGCTCTTCACCGAACTTCGACGCGTCCGCATAAAGCCCGGCATCATATAATGTCTCAAGTGGCTCACGTAATGCTTTCATCGACGGATAAGCTGCTGTCGATTTTTCCATGATGTATGGTAAAATCGCGCGGCTAGTCAGTGTTTTCGCCTCTAGCGGTGCTGAAAACGTGACGAGGATCGTCGTCGTCTTGAATTTATCGGTCGGAACGAGGTGGAAGCTCGTTCCTTCCTTTTTCCATGTGCTAAATGACTGACTCATTACTCTCCATCCTTTCGTTTGAACACATGCGCACTGCGAACGTATTCAATATCTGCTTTTTGGTTAACGGCATTCTCATAACGGGCTGCTGTAAAAAAGAAATCACTGAGCCGATTGATGAACGGTAACAAATGAGCCGCTTGGGGAACATCGATCATCGAACGTTCGACGCGACGGCAGACCGTCCGTGCCACATGCAATGTCGCGGCCGCTTCCGTTCCGCCTGGTAAGATGAACTTGTCGAGTGGTGGCGATAATTCCGTTAAACTATCAATCCAACTTTCTAAATCAACTGTTGCTTCCTGACTTAACCGTGATGGACGAGGTTCGACATACATCAAGTCACTGCCACAGTCGAACAACGCATGCTGGATGACCGTCAATTGTTCTCGTACTTCGATCGATGATGCTTTGGTCCGAGCAAGTCCGACGAAGCTATTCAATTCATCGAGTTCTCCCATCAAGCTGATCAATCGATCATTTTTTTTGACTCTCCCACCGACAAGGGATGTTTCTCCTTCATCGCCTGATTTCGTATAAATTTTCATGTTTTATTCACTCCTATAGCGAAAGGAAGCGACTCATAATGTTCGCTTCCTTTGTTTTTTTGGTAATCGGATTCGGAAAGTCGCTCCTTCTCCTAAGCGGCTGTCGACTTCGACCTCTCCACCATGAGCACGGACGACGTTCGCGACGATCGCAAGACCAATTCCTGTACCGGTCTTACCGCGCGTTCGTGCCTTGTCCGCCTTATAGAAACGATCAAAGACGAAAGGTAGATCTTCTTCCGGAATCCCGTCACCTGAATCGATGACGGATAATGTAATGTTTTCCCTATCTTCGTCAATCTTAATCTTGATTTCTCCGTTCTCCGTATAACGCAGGGCGTTTCCAAGAAGATTCGTCAAGACTTGTTCCATCTGATCCGGATCGGCATCAAATGTGATGTTCGGACCGGAAACCGAGAAAGTGACCTGCTTATCGCGTCCCATTTGTTTGAATTTCTTGATGACTCGCTGTGCAAACGAGACCGTTTCGATGGCTTCAATCCGTAACTCCTGATAACCGGCTTCCATCCGCGCGAGATCGAGTAGATCATTGACGAGACGGGACAAGCGTTGCGATTCATCATAGATGATTGATGCAAATTCTTTCGTCGCCTCGTCACTTTCCGTCATCCCGTCGACGATCGCTTCCGAATACCCTTGCAACATGACGAGTGGCGTCCGCAGTTCATGGCTGACATTCGCGACGAAGTCGGCCCGCATCTTCTCCAGTTGTTGTGCTTCCGTCATGTCGCGCAGGACAGCGACCGCTCCGATCTGCTCTTCTTGTTCGAGTAACGGACTGACGATGATGATGTAAAAGCGTCCTTCCCGTTCAAACGAAACCGTCATCTCCGTCTCTTCCTTCATGACTGTCTGGAACAGTTCAATCAGTTCATCCGGTACGGGAGAACCTGCAAGAAATGCTTCAGCTGGTGGATTCGTCGCGAGTAGCTCACCTGATTTTGAGAACGTCAACACGCCGTCTGCCATACAGCGCAGAATCGAGGAGAGCAAATGCCGCTCCTTATCAAGATCCGTGACGTATTGATTGAGTTGGCTACTCATCTCGTTAAAGGCAAGCGCTAAGTCACCAATCTCATCACGTGAACGTTGCGTCAGGCTTTGATCGAATTTCCCTTCACCGGCCTCAACGACGGCTTGACGAATCGTCCGTAGTGGTGCGGTGATCCGTGTCGATAGGAAGAAAGCAAAGACGGTCGTCCCGATGATCGCTAACAAGACACAGAGCTGAATGATTTGACGTGCGCCTTCATTCGCTTGCTCGATATTCGTCAATTGTTCGATCAAGTAGATCGTTCCGTTGCCGCTATCCGTAATGAGCGGTGCTCGATACGCGAGTGCCGCCTTTCCATCGAAGGTCTCGTAATTACCGATTGCCGTTTCACCTTCTTCACCATCGATCGCTTTCCAGTTCTGACGTTCGAGCTCCTTGATGATCCGGTTCGCTTTCGCTTGTGAAATATTCGCTTCGACAGAATCGTCCTGGGTCTTCGCAATTAATGTCGCGCCATATATATCCGTGATTTCGACAGCAGTACTCGATCCTTCCTCGATACCGGAGTGCGCCTGAAAGACGGTCTCGACTTGTTGACCGAGCTTTGCAAGGTGCCCCCGCTCCTGTTCGATATGAAAAGAGTTGAAAAATTCAAGTAGCAAGATCGTCAAGGCGATCAAGACGACCGAGACAAGCAATAGGATCGTGCCCCATAGTTTGATGACTACACTTTGCAACCATTTCATCGTCCGGTCGGACTATTCTCGAACTTGTATCCGACACCCCAGACCGTCGTGATCATTTGAGCAGCATTCGGAGACAAACGATTCAGCTTTTCACGCAGACGTTTGACGTGTGTATCGACCGTCCGAAGATCCCCAAAAAATTCATAGTTCCAGACTTCCTTGAGTAGTTGTTCCCGTGAGAATACTTTGTCCGTTTGTTTTGCCAAGAAATACAGGAGTTCATATTCTTTTGGTGTTAAATTGACTTCTTGTGATTCAACCGTCACGCGGTGTGCGTCATTATCAATCGTCAAATGTGGGAAGACGATGACATCTTTTGTTTTCGCATCCGTATGGAGGAATTTCGTTGCACTCGCTCGGCGAAGGATTGCTTTGACACGCAAAACGACTTCACGTGGACTGAATGGTTTGACGATATAATCATCTGCCCCCATTTCAAACCCATGGACGCGATTCGTTTCTTCACCTTTTGCCGTCAGCATGACGACCGGCGTCGCTTTCGTTTTCCGTAGTTCTTCACAAACTTGCATCCCGTCCATCTTCGGCATCATCAAGTCGAGGAGAATGACATCGTATTCTGTCTCAAGCGCCATTTCAAGCGCCGTCTCTCCATTGTCTGCTTCCTCGATCGTGAAATTTTCCCGCTCCAGATACATCTTCAACAGGCGACGAATTCGTTCCTCATCGTCGACAACTAAAATACGTGCTTCTTCTGACATGCTGTCTCCTCCTATAAACTAAACTCTACTCCTCTATCCTACTACTCTTTTAGTATACTATGAAACGAAAAGAATGGCTTGCACTGGCTGATTTCCCCAAAACAATACTCTTTTGTCAGAGAAACATGAAAAAGCAGCGGACCGTTTCCGGATCCGCTGCTTTTCTTTTCCTTATGCGTACGAGTGTAATCCCGCTACGACAAGGTTGACGAAGACAAGGTTGAACATGATGACAGCAAAACCACCAACACATAACCATGCTGATTTTTTACCGATCCACCCACGCTGGATGCGCATGTGGAGATAGAACACGTAGAAGAGCATCGTGATCAGTGCCCAAACCTCTTTCGGGTCCCAGCCCCAATAGCGGCTCCATGCCATTTGCGCCCAAATCATTGCGAAGATTAATCCGCCAAGGATGAAGATTGGAAGACCGATCGCAATCGCACGGTAACTAATCTCATCAGCTGTTTCTAAATCAATCTTCCGCGCGATTGGTTTCAGACTCTCTGCGACACGCTTACGAAGAATGACGAAGCGAAGCAAGACGTATAAGACGACGCCACCAATGATCGACCATAAGACCGTATTGACTTTGTTCGCGTTCAAGAAGTTCGGCAATTCAATGACGGCACCTGAACCAGATAAGACTTTTCCGTTCTCAGGACCTGTCAGAACCGGCATCGTGTATTCATGTGTCATCTTCGCACCATTCTTCGCGACGTATTCGATCGTTGATGCAGAACCTGTTGCTTTGAACAAGAGGCCGACGAGGATGTAACCAACGACACAAACGAGTGAGAACATGACGATTTCAAGCCATGTCCGTGTTTTCGATTCTTTATTGAAATCCGTCGCGTGGACCAGATAGAGCAATCCGGTCGCAAAACTGACAGCGAGAATCCCCTCACCGAGCGCTGCCGTCGTAACGTGGATTTTGAGCCAGACACTTTGAAGTGCCGGAATCAAGGGTTGGACCTCATCCGGGAACATCGACGCATAAGCGATGACGAGCAAGGCAACCGGCATTGCAATCAAGCCAAGGACATTATTTTTATAGATGGCATAGACGATCAAGAATCCAAGGACCATCATCATACCAAAGAATGTCGTGTATTCGTATAAATTTGAGACCGGAACGTGTCCAGCACCCGCCCAGCGCGTAAAGAAATACCCTAACTGAGCAAGAAAACCGATGATCGCGAGCGTATAGGCGATCTTACCAGAACGTGTCGGACCTTTTTTACCACTCGTCGCAACAGCGAAAAAACCTGTACTGACGAGGTAGACGATGAATGACGTTAGGAGCAGATTACTGCTCAACTGAAGCATATTCATTTAGCTTCCCCCTCTTCCCGCAACTTTTGTCGGTCCTCAAGTTCTGGTAGACCAACTTCCGTCAACGCGAGATTGGCTTCTTTTTGAAGCCCTAATGCGTTTTTGTTTGTAAATCCAGCAATCTGAATGCGACCGTTCTTCTCACGTAACCAGAGACGACGGTGCGGCCAGTACATCCCGATCAATAGACCTGCCATGAAGATGATGCCACCCGCAAAGAGGAACGGGAGCGTCAAGTCTTTCTTGATTCGGACACCTGAGATGTTTGAGAGCTCCGTACCGGCAAACGCCATCTTGTACTGGTTCTCATCCCCACCGACATTCAGCTTGATACCAATCAAGCTACGCTCCCCTTTTGGGTGCTCCGGTGATTTGATATTAAAGACGAACGCCGGATTGACAGGACGTCCAGAATTGGTCGTCGGCTGTCCATCCTTGACGACGAAATCAGGCAAGAAATCCTTCAATTCGACATCATAGCCGTTTTTCAACTTGTAGGTCTCTTTTGGTTCACGTAAATCGACCTTGATCGTATCCACGACTTTACCTGTCTTTTGGTTGACGATGCTAAACGACATCGTCTTAAATTCTGGATCTGCCGCGTATTGTTCTTGGAAGACTTGGAAATCATCGAATTCGAATGGACGGTTGACTGCTGTCTCACCTGATTTGACTTCTTCGAGTTTCGGTTTGAAATCACTTGTCTCTCCGACTTTTTTATAGAGCGTCATCTTCGTGTCGTAGTTTTTCGGCACGTTTCCGCCCGCTGCTTCAAGCGATTTCTTGAATTTTTCGTCCACCTTCTCAGGATCATAGAACTCGATGTTGAACGCTTCATTTTTCAAGTAATACTTGTTGTCCGTCGCTTCGATTGGTAATGTCTCTCCTTCACGAAGCCAGAGCAGTTCATCTTCATGCATACCCGGTACGACCCGAAGCATCGCTCCTCCAAAGAAGAGTACAAGACCGATATGGTTGATGTAAGGACCCCATCGTCCAAACCGTTGTTTTTCCGCTAAGAGCGCCCCATCTTGTCGACGGACTTTATAGCCCTTCTTCTCAAGTAACGGTGCGATCGCATCGATTTTTTTGACGTCTCCAGTCGCTTCAGCGCCAAATCGCTGACCATTCATGAAACGGTCCGACTGGATGACCGGTTGTTTCTTCAATGCTCGGTAGAGCGGGAAGAAGCGGTCAATCGACACGATGATGATCGATAAGAGTAACAGTGTGATTAATCCGATGTACCACCATGATTCAAACAGGTTGTGGAATCCTAACGTATAGTAGATATCCCCTGCCGTACCGTATTCTTTTTGATAAAATTCTTCCGGTGGTGTTGCCTGCGGAATATACATCTCTTGCGGGAAGATCGTACCGACCCCACTCGCGATGATGATCAGACCGATCAGCCATAACCCGACCTTGACGGACGAGAAGAACGTCCATGCCCGGTCGATCCAAGATGGATTTTTACGTTTCGAACGAAGTTCTGCTTCCTCGTAACGCATGTCCAGTTGTTTGAAATCTTCTTGCTCCTGCATCCTTAAATCCCCCTTCGATGCGTTACTCGTTCGCCTTCTTCACCATCTCTTCCAGCTTCGCTTGATCAATCTCACCTTCGTATTTCTCGACGACCTCACCTTTTTTGTTGATGATGAACGTCACAGGTAAGTTGTAGATCCCGTAAGCCTTCTCGACCGAACTATTCGTATCCATGAGGATCGGATAATCCGTTCCGCCGATATCCTTGATGAAGCTTGAGACTCGAACCGGTGTTTCTCCGACATTGACCGCTACGAAATTGACACCTTGATCCTGCATCATCTGATAGTTGTCATTGATCAAAGGCATCTCTTTCTTACATGGTTCGCAGAATGTACCCCAGAAATTGAGTAAAAGTCCTTTTCCTTTGTATTCATCCATTGAGTGCTGTTTCTCACCGTATAGATCGACGAGCGCGAAACCAGGAGCATCATCGCCTGCCATGACACGACCGTTTTTATCACGTGTCGCTTGATCGACGAATTGCATGATGACGACAGCACCGGCGAACAAGACCATCGTCATGATCATCAGACGCCAGAAAGAGCGTTTCTTCTTTTTTTGCTGGGCTGCTGCTAAGCGTTCTTCCGGATTTTGTTTCGTTTTTTTCATATTTTACCGCCTCCACCCATATTGTACTTGAAATCGCTTAAACGTTGATAAAATGTGAAATTCGTTAATCGTTTTGTCACAAAAAAAGAAAACTCAACCCGGAGGATGAGCTTCTCGCTTTACAAATTAACGTTTTTTTGTGTTCTTACGTCTTTTCGTAGGTGGAGCGGCTGGATCCGCTAGCTCACGCAATTGATTGACTTCTTTTTTTGAAAGTTCACGCCACTCGCCAGAAGTAAGACCTGCCAGTGTCAAGAAACCGAACTGTTCACGTTTCAACTTCAAGACTTCTGAACCGAGTGTCTCGACCATTTGACGGACTTGGCGGTTATGTCCCTCGTAGATGACCATCTCAAGGATTGCCGTGTTTTTCTTCTTATCGATGTCACGCATCTCGACGCGTGCTTTCCCTGTCTTAAAGCCATCCGGCAAGACGACGCCTTTTTCAAGACCTTTGACGTGGAAATATTCCGGTACGCCTTTGATTTTGACGATGTAGCGTTTCGGTACCTTATACTTCGGGTGAAGCAGAAGGTTCGAGAATTCACCGTCATTCGTCATCAAAAGAAGACCGCTCGTATTGTAGTCGAGTCGACCGACTGGGAAAACACGGTGTCCCGGTGGTACGAGATCAACGACCGTCTTACGTCCCTTATCGTCTTCAACCGTCGAGACGACACCTGTTGGTTTATACAGCATGTAATAAACGTGTTCTTCACGCTCAAGCTTCACGCCGTCGACTTCGACTTCAGCACGCGCTCCAACTTTCGTTCCGAGCTCCGTGATGACTTTCCCGTTAACCTTGACGCGGCCTGCTGTAATCAATTCCTCTGCTTTACGCCGTGAAGCGACACCTGCTTGTGCGATGATTTTTTGTAACCGTTCCATTAATTCACTCTCTCCTCTAATGAAGGATCATTCCGGAAGAAGAGATCTCCATCTGATTCGAACGTTTCTTCGAACTCGAGTGGTGGTAACTCCTCAATGCTATTCAGACCAAAGTGGTCCAGGAAATGATCCGTCGTCTTATACAATTTCGCGCGACCAACGCCTTTGGCACGTCCCGCTTCTTCAATCAAACCTTTTGCACTTAACGTATGGATGACGCGTTCCGTCTTGACGCCACGGACGACTTCGATATCAGCACGCGTGACGGGTTGTTTGTACGCGATGATGACGAGTGTCTCCATCGCTGCTCGAGACAAGGAGTCTTCTGCAAGTGATCCCGCATACGCCTGAATATACGGCGACATCTCTTTACGTGTCACCATCTTAAAGACGCCACCTGACTCCACGATTTGCAACACCCGTCGCTCTGCTTCGAACGTCGTCTGAAGAGCCAGTAACTGTTCGCGCGCCGCTGCTTCACTGATCTCTAGTGCTTGACTGAGACCACGTGGGTCGATACCGTCATCGCCGACGACGAATAACAAGCTTTCAATGATTTGTTCATACGCCAATCTGACTCTCCTCCTTCACCATGCTACGCAACAAAATGTCATCGGTCATTTGTTCACAATCAATGACCCGTTGCTTCACGAGTTCTAGGACGGCGAGGAAACTGACGACCAGTTCTTCGACCGTCGGCTGCTCCACAAAAAAGCCAAAGAATGTCGTACGCTCACGCGTCGCGACGTAACGGGCAACGGACTCCATCTGTTGCTCAAGCGACCGTTCTTCCCGTTTAACCGTCTTCGAGCGACGTACCTTCCAAGCTTCCCGTTGACGCATTTTTTCGTATGCACGCAATAAATCACTTAGGGATAACGTACCATTATACTCTTGTGCGTCCGTATCGAGATAACGCATCAAATCCTCTGGTTGTTTCGAGAACAGCTCAAGGCGCGCCTCTTCCTTTTCCTTGAGGACGAGTGCCGCTTCCTTATACGCTTTATACTCGATCAACTGTTGAATCAGACCTTCTCGTGTCGGTTCTTCCTCGAAATCGGGAATCTCATCGTATTCCGTCTGTTCAACCGGCAAGAGTTGTTTGCTTTTCAGTTGCAACAGCGTCGCTGCCATGACAAGATATTCACTAGCAACATCTAGTTCAAGATGTTGCATCGCACGGATATAGGACACATATTGATCCGTCACCATGGAAACGGATATATCATAAATATCGATTTCTAATTTACCAACCAAGTGTAACAGCAAGTCCAGCGGGCCTTCAAACGCATCCATCTTTACACTGTATGATTCCATGATTCTCCCTGCCCATCAACGTTTTTTGCGCCTTAGTATACCATACAACGGATAGGTTCGACTATGTTATATTCAAAGGAAGAGGTGATTCCATGAATCCAATCGAGCGATTCGTATTCGAATTCAACATCCGGCACGATTACTTCGAGTGCCATGAAATCTTAGAGGAAGTCTGGCAAGAAGGACAGCGCCAGGATGAGGCGCTCGTTGGTTTAATCCAACTGGCCGTCGCCCGCTATCACCATCGGCGCGGCAATGCGACCGGTGCACAGCGGACATATGTGAAAGCATTTGATAAGATCGAACGTCACCGAACTACGCTGATTGCGTCCGGAATCGACGTCTCTCGTTTGCTCGATCATCTTCATCAATTTACGGATCCGGTTTATCGACACATCCCGTTACCTGTCTTCCCGGATGTCATCCGGACCGTTGCGCTTGAAGCGACAGCACCTGATCTCGACTATGTGACGCATAAGCATCGCTTGCGTGATCGCACGGATGTCGTTCTTGCACGCCAAGAAGCGCTACAAAACCGAAGAGACCGGTCCATCTGAGCCATGGACCGGTCTTTTTATTGGTTTTTCCATTTGTCGACGAGGCGTTGCGTCTCTTCGGTCGCACCCGTAATATCCGTTCGAAGGAGCTTGACTGCTTCATCGAGTAGGAGATACGACATCCGTTCTCCACGGAAAGACGGTGATAAGGCGATATGTTTCAATTCAGCATGGCCATCCATTAATTGAAACCCGATGACACCGACGAAATCCTCATCTTGTTTGTACAAATACAAGCGTTGGTCTTCTTCCTGTTCATAGGCTTGAACCGTTTCAAGCAAATACTTCGGATCCTTCACTTCGCACGAAAAGGCGATCAGCCCCATCGCGGTCCGTTCATTCAACTTCTTATATTTTACTAGCATGTGATTCTACACCTTCCTAATTTCAACAACTCTCAGGAGCATGAACGACTGAGACTCATTCATTCTACACCTTCTCACACAGAATTACTGCATTTTTTTCATAATCCATGAAAAAGGCAGGAGACCGTCATGTGACGTCCCCTGCATCTGAATCATGCTTGTTCTTCCATCACTTGGATGAAAGCACGCATGTAATCTGGTAGATCAGGCGGGCGACGGCTCGAGACGATATGTCCGTCGACGACAACGGCTTCATCGTGCCAAATCGCACCTGCATTCGTCATGTCATCCTTGATTCCTGGCGTACTCGTGACATTAACACCTTTTAAGATGCCAGCAGAGATCAACACCCAACCAGCGTGGCAGATTTGACCAATTGGTTGTTTGTTCTGGTCAAAATGACGCACCATGTTCAGGACAGAGTCAAAGCGGCGTAACAGATCGGGTGACCAACCACCCGGAACAAGAATCGCATCGTATTCTGCTGGATTGATCTCATCGAACGTCTTATTCGATTTGATCGGAACACCGTACTTCCCGATATACGTCTCATCTGCCTTCTCACCGACGATGTCGACGATCGCGCCTTCTTCACGTAAGCGATGGACAGGATACCATAATTCTAAATCCTCGAAGTCATTGCTGACGACTTGGATGATTCGTTTTCCTTCTAAACGCATGACAAACACTCCTTTACAAGTTGAGTTCCCTTACTGATTGTACCCGCTTCTAAAAAAAGAAAAACTCCTCTTCAAACGTTTGAAGAGGAGCAAGAACTTATGCTTCGACGCGGATTTCTTTGATGCCAGCGCCTTGCTTCATTTTTTGTGCATGTTCGAGACCTGAAGTCACTTGTCCGAAGACTGTGTGTACACCGTCGAGGTGCGGTTGTGGCTCATGTACGATGAAGAACTGGCTTGATCCAGTGTTACGACCAGCGTGTGCCATCGAAAGTGAACCCGCTTTGTGTTTGTGTGGGTATGATGTAGACGTTTCGCAAGGAATCGTTTTTCCTGAACCGCCTGTACCGTTTCCGATTGGGCATCCGCCTTGTGAGACGAAGCCTGGGATGACACGGTGGAAGTTCAATCCATCGTAGAAGTTCGAGTTTGCAAGGTTTTCGAAGTTTTCAGTCGTGATCGGTGCTTCATCGTTGAACAATTCGAATTCGATTTTATTTCCATCTTCTAATAAGATATGACCAGTTTTTTGCATGTTTGACCAACCTTTCGTGCTTTTCAGCAAGAGATTCGTCACGATTCAAGATCGTGATTCCATGGTACAGTGTACCAAATTTCAGGACGTCGTGCAGACCTTTTTACTCGACGGCTGCCTCTAACACATCGAGTGTCACCGAATCCGTTGCTTCGACACGAATCCGAATTCCATTCGCGAGTGTCGTGACAGGATCCGTATGCCCGAAGTCCGCATCGAGAATGATCGGGAAATCATAGCCCCGCGTCGCGCGCAGAATGATGTCTTTGAGCGGGAAGTCCGGATCAAAATCGACCTTGCTCGGGAAGCGTCCGACGACGAGCGCCGCAATCTTGTCATACGCACCCATGTGTCGCAATTGCGTGAAATACCGGTCGATCGTTTCTGGTGTCTCACTTTCGTCATCCTCAAGCATCAAGACGACACCGTCAAATGATGGCAAGTATGGTGTCCCAGCAAGCAGCAAAAGTGTTCCCGTGTTCCCCGTCAGAATCGGACCTTCTGCGACGCCCGTCTTGACGATCGTGTACCCTGCATTCGGCTGATGCTCTCGTCTGCGATCATCCGCGACATCCCAGCGTAAAATCTCGTCCGTCCACTCTTCCGATGCTTCGATTCGACCGATCGGTTCCGTCTGCATGAACGTACGATTAAACGACTCTTCCGTATACGGATCAAGACCATCAAATTGACCGAACTGTGTCAGTAGCGCTGGTCCGACGAACGTCGTCAATCCTGTTTTCTGATAGATGCCAGCAAACAATGCGGTGATATCACTGTATCCGACGAAGATTTTCGGATTGTTTCGGATCAACTCATAATCAAGTTCATCGAGTAATTGGTGCGAGTTAAATCCACCGATTGTCGAGATGATCGCCTTAATCGACGGATCAGCAAACGCCATATGTAAATCTTGCAGACGTTCGCCGATCGTTCCTGCTGTATGACTATGAACAGCTGTTGCATTCGGCATCAAGACGACCTCGAACCCCATTTTTTCAAGTGTTGCGATACCGCGGGCGAGACGACGCGGTACGTATGCTGCGACAGCAGACGCCGGCGAGACGATAGCAATCTTATCCCCTTTTTGTAAGCGTGGTGGTTTCATGAGAGTTCCCCCCCTTTTTTCATTACAAGTATTTCCAGTATAACAAATCGAAAAGGAAACACGTACTCTCATTTTCCCATCCATTTTACAGCTTCACGAAGAGCGAATCTCCGTTCTCAAGCAATTCTCCTTTTTCCGACATATAGTCAATCTTGACCGTCATATGTTGAAGGATCTTTTGTTCACGTAATGACTTTGCCCACGCTGTGACCTGCGCTTTATCCTGTTCGTGTCGCTTGCGTGGAACATCCACTAAGAGCGTCGGAGCGACTTCTTTCCGTAAATAAGCCTTTGATTCAAAACGCGCGTCACCTAGCCGCTGTATTTCATCGCTGTCATAAAGTACGGTCACGCTCAATTGATCGTTCAGTTGTTCGAGAGTCGGCGACGGGATCCGTCGCTCTAACCGATCTTCCCAAAGTGACGCATGATACGAGTCAACGAGCCTCCCCGACTCCTCTTGTTGATAGACGAAAAACTCAGTATTCGTTTTTTCGTCTATCGCGCGTGCGGCATATTCAAATGGAAAATTTCCCATGTTGTCGTAAAGACTACCTGTCACCTTCGCTTCCGGAAGATGCTGTTCTAAGTAAGTTTTTGCTTTCCGCTGTATTTCAGTCTCTTTCGTTCCATCCGAGTTCATGTCCTGTGTAAAAGCGAACGTCATCAATAAGGCACCACCTCCGATGACTCCAACTAGACTGGCAATTCCGATCAACCAACGTTTCATGCACTCACCCCCAAAATTAATCATCCTATATTTTTACAATTTTGATTTTATCACAAAAAAAGAGTAGCGGACGAAGTCCACTACTCAAGTATTGCTGATTGGATTGCTTACTGGATGACAGCGTGAACGAGCGGACGTTCTGCCGGTTTCGTTTCACTGATGTGATACGCGTGATCCATTTTTTCGATCGCTTGGTCGAGCGTTTCTTTGTTTGAACGAAGCGTTGCGATGACATCGCCGACTTCGACACGATCGCCGACTTTCTTGTGTAACGTGACGCTTGCTGCGTGGTCGATCTCATCTGCTTTCGTCGCGCGTCCAGCACCGAGGATCATTGCCGCAACACCGACTTCGTCAGCGATGATTTCAGAAACGTAACCGGCTTTTGAAGCAACGAATGTTTTTTCGTATTTCGTTTCAAGTGCTTTTGTCATGTCGTCAACGAGTGACGCGTCGCCACCTTGCGCTGCGATGAACTTCTTGAAGACGTCAAGTGCTGCGCCGTTAGCGAGACGTGTTTCGAGATCCGCATACGCTTCGTCGAACGTCGGGTAGAACTCACCGAGGACTGCCATGTGTGATGCAATCGTCAAGGCGATGACTTTCAAGTCACGGACATCTTTCCCTTGAAGGACTTCAATCGCTTCCTTGACTTCGTTTGCGTTTCCGATTTCAAAGCCGAGCGGCTGATCCATGTCTGTAATGACAGCAACCGTCTTACGGTTGACACTCTTACCGATTGAAACCATCTCTGTCGCGAGTGCTTTTGCATCTTCAAACGATTTCATGAAGGCACCAGAACCTGTCTTGACGTCGAGTACGATGCTGTCTGCTCCTGCTGCGATTTTTTTCGACATGATTGAACTTGCGATCAATGGGATCGAGTTGACCGTCGCCGTGACGTCACGTAATGCGTAGAGTTTTTTGTCTGCAGGCGTCAGGTTACCCGTTTGACCGATGATCGCCATCTTAATGTCGTTGACTTGTGAGACGAACGCTTCTTCAGAAAGCTCGACGTCAAAACCAGGGAACGCTTCGAGTTTGTCGATGGTTCCACCTGTATGACCGAGTCCACGACCGCTCATCTTCGCAACCGGAATGCCGATTGACGCAACGAGTGGTGCGACGATCAGACTGATCTTGTCACCAACACCGCCTGTCGAGTGTTTATCGACTTTTTTCCCGTGGATACGTGAAAGGTCGATCACGTCGCCCGAGTTGACCATCGCCATCGTCAAATCAGCGATTTCACGATCTGACATTCCTTGATAGAAAATCGCCATCGACATCGCTGACATTTGGTAATCTGGAATCTCACCATTCGTGAACCCTTCTACCATTGCTTGAATATCAGCTGTTGCGAGTTCGCCACCGTCTCGTTTTGTTGCAATCAAATCTACCATACGCATAATCTAGTTCCTCCTCAGGAGTATTTTGTGAGTTTTATAAACAGTCGTTACATTTTTTTGATCGAACCGCGAACGAGTGATAGGAAGTGTGCCCGGACACGTTCTGTCGTTTCGATGACTTCATCGTGGTGTAACGGTTGGTCGAGAATACCTGCTGCCATGTTCGAGACACATGAGATTCCAAGGACTCGCATATCGGAATGACGGGCAACGATGACTTCAGGGACCGTCGACATACCGACGACGTCGCCACCGAGCATCCGTGCCATCTTGACTTCTGCTGGCGTCTCATACGTTGGACCAGTGTTTCCGAAGTAGACACCTTGACGGACACGAATTCCGAGTTCATCCGCTGTTTCCTGTGCAAGACGAAGTAATTCCGCATCATACGGCTTCGACATATCCGGGAAACGTGGTCCCATCTCGTCGACGTTCTTCCCGATTAATGGGTTCGTACCGAAGAAGTTGATGTGATCCGTGATCAACATCAAATCACCTGGTTCGAACGCTTCGTTACACGCACCGGCTGCGTTCGTAACGATCAATGTCTCGACACTGATCGCCTTCATGACACGAACCGGGAACGTGACCATATCCATCGAATATCCTTCGTAGAAGTGGAATCGCCCTTGCATCGCAACGACTTGTTTCCCTTCAAGAGTACCGAAGACGAGTTGCCCCGCGTGCCCTTCGACCGTTGATACCGGGAAGTTCGGGATTTCATGGTATGGAATCGCGATTGGGTTTTCAATCTCATCTGCGAGGACACCAAGTCCTGAACCGAGAATCAATCCGATTTCCGGTTTTGCCTGCATCTTGCTTTCTAAAAACGAACGTGTTTCATTCCAGTTGACTGTCATCTGAATCGCTCCCTCGAATTATAGTTCTGTTAAAAAGCTTGTTCCGTGTGCCGGCATTTTGACACCGAAGTTTTCAGCAACCGTTGCCCCAAGATCAGCGAACGTCTCACGGATACCGAGCGGTTTTGCGACACTGTTTTTGTGATAAGCAAGCAACGGTACGTATTCACGCGTGTGGTCTGTCCCAGCGTGAACTGGGTCGTTTCCATGGTCAGCCGTGATGATCAAAAGATCATCTTCGTTCAAGCGATCAAACACTTCCGGAAGACGTGCATCGAACTCTTCGAGTGCTTGTCCGTAACCTTGCGGATCGCGACGGTGTCCGAACAACGCATCGAAATCGACGAGGTTCAAGAAGCAGAGTCCGTTGAAGTCTCGATCGAGTTGCTTCACGAGTTGATCCATCCCGTCCATGTTCGACTTCGTACGGATCGCATCGGTCACGCCTTCGCCGTCATAGATATCAGCAATCTTACCGAGTGAGATGACATCAAGTCCAGCTGTCTCAAGTTCGTTCATGACTGTCCGGTCGAATGGTTTAAGGGCATAGTCGTGACGGTTCGCTGTTCGAACCCACGCCCCTGCCTCACCAAGGAATGGACGTGCGATGATACGACCGAGCATGTACGGGTCATCCCGCGTGATATCACGTGCGTATTCACAAATCCGGTACAATTCCTCTAATGGCACGACTTCTTCGTGTGCTGCGATCTGAAGGACAGAGTCTGCCGACGTATAGACGATCAAGGCGCCTGTCTCGACATGTTCTTGTCCGAGTTCGTCGAGAATTTCCGTACCAGAAGCCGGTTTGTTCCCGATGATCTTCCGTCCTGAGAACTCTTCCAAGCGATGAATCAAATCATCCGGGAATTTTTCGAAGACACGGAATGGTGTATCGATCCGCAGTCCCATGATCTCCCAATGCCCTGTCATCGTATCTTTCCCTGCAGATACTTCCTGCATTTTCCCGTATGCCGCAAGCGGTGCTTCTTCAGCTGAGACACCTTCGATCGGTTCGATATGCGAGAGACCGAGTTTTGCCATGTTCGGCATGTTGAGTCCGTTGCGTTCACGCGCGATGTGACCGAGCGTATGCGAACCAAGATCTCCGAACTGTTCAGCGTCCGGTGCTTCTCCGATTCCTACGGAGTCCATGACGATCAAAAATACACGTTTAAATGATTGAGCCATTTGCTGTTCCTCCTATATACGAGCTGTAGTTGTGCGATTTCCGTTACGATTTTTCCCGGAAAGGGACTAGACAAAACGCATCATTTGTCTGAAGTCCGACCTTTAAAAGATAGAATCATCATGCCCGTGGATGATGTTTCTTATACACGTCGTGGAGTCGTGCTTTGTTGACGTGTGTATACATTTGTGTCGTCGACAAATCAGCGTGTCCTAGCATCTCTTGCACGACGCGTAGATCGGCACCATTTTCAAGAAGATGGGTCGCGAACGAATGACGCAAGACATGCGGCGTGATTTCTTTTTCGATACCGGCTTCCTTTGCCCGTCGTTTGATCATCTTCCAAAAACCTTGTCGTGACAAACGATCACCGCGACTGTTCAAGAAAACATCGTCCGTCTGTTGACCACCGAGACTATTACGCGCGAGGTCAAGATATGTCCTGACGCTTTCAATCGACGTCGAACTCATCGGGATGATACGGGACTTGTTCCCTTTCCCGATACACGACAGATACCCTAGTTCGAGTTGCAAATCGTTCAACTTCAGTTGTAGCAGTTCGCTGACGCGCATCCCTGTTCCATAGAGAAGCTCAAGCATTGCTGCATCTCGTCGTGTAAGCGGATCGACACCGACGACCGAATCAAGCAAACGTTCGACGTCGGTTTGACTCCAGACGACGGGAAGCTTCTTCTCCGGTTTCGGTAAATCAAGGTGACGGGACGGATCATGCGTCGTTAGTTTCTCTTCGACCAGATATTGATGGAACGAACGGATTGAGCTCGTCGCCCGACGGACCGTCGATCGTGACTTGCGTGCTTCAAGCAATCGTTCAATGTGGTCGACGATATGATGTCGGTGAACCTGTTCAAACGAAGAAACTTCCGCTGTTTCGAGCGTCTGTAAGTATTGATTCAAATCATTTCGATACGCAGCTGCCGTATTCGCGGACATTTGCCGTTCAATCACTAAATAGTTGATAAATGCTTCCAGTTGTTCACGCACTGAACTCATCCTCTTCGTTTACGAAATCGCTTACTTTCCCATCATATCAAAGGTGTAAACCGTTGTGAAGAGGTCTGACCTATAAAAATTGAAAAAGAAAAACCATCCGAAATTTCCTCGGACGGTCAGACTGTTTGTGTTTGCGATTGTTCCAACGCTTCCCGAGCGTGACGCTCTTGGCAGACACGGCAGACGCCATGGAATGTCAGGCGGTGATCCTTGATTTTGAAGTGGAATCGGGACACGATTTCTTTCTCTACTTCTTCCAGCATATCGTCTAAAATCTCTTCGACGGATCCGCATTCGATACAGACGAGATGGTGATGCGAATGACTCGCACCTTCTTGTCGTAAATCAAACCGGGATACGCCATCTCCGAAGTTGACCTTATCGACGACTTCGAGCTCCGTCAATAATTCGAGCGTCCGGTAAACCGTCGCAAGTCCGATGTCGGAGTTCTTTTCTTTTACAAGGAGAAAGACATTTTCGGCACTGAGGTGATCCGACTCATGTTCGAGCAGGACACGCACAGTCGCTTCACGTTGGGGAGTCAGCTTATATCCTTTACCGCTTAGCTGTTTTTTGATGCGTTCTACACGACTTTCCATCATAGCGCCCCCTTTGTTCGAACTGATGCTATTATCATAGCTGATAATCAGTCTTTTTTCAAATTAAAATGATTATCAACTGAAAATCATTTAAATGAGAATCATTTTAAAGTACGGATCTGCCAATGCTGGATCGCCATGATCGTCTTCGCGTCGACAATCGTTCCGTTTGCAACAAGTTCGAGCGCTTGTTCAAGCTTCAATGTTTTGTTCTCAAGGAACTCATCTTCATCGAGCTGACGATCACCGGCAGTCAGACCAATCGCTTCATAGATATGTACACGTTCGCTACAGAAACCAGGCGCACCGTAGAAATCAAAGACATGTCGTAACTCTTTCGCGACGTAACCTGTTTCTTCCTTTAATTCACGTCCGGCACAATCGAGTGGATCTTCACCTTTCTCGAGTTTGCCCGCTGGTATCTCGATTGATAGACTCTCGAACGCCTTCCGATATTGTTCAACGACAATCAGATCCCCTTGTTCATCAAAAGCGATGATGGCGACGGCACCATTATGATAGACCAGTTCACGAACCGAGGTATTACCGTTCGGTAACGTGACGACATGTTTCTCGACATCAAAAACTTTTCCTTCATAGATCACTTCACGTTCAATCGTTTTTTCTTCCATCGGTAGTGTTCCCCTCTTCTATCCTAGTTTACGTTCTCTGTCATGATTAGTATGCCGTTTCCGACGTATTGCCGCAAGACTTCAAGCCGTCTTTTTCATAAGATATGATACACTAGAATGCAGAAGTTCCAAACTTACAGTTCATTTAAGAAAAGAGGGAATTGAACATGTCATTAGGATTAGGTACGATGACGATCTTAAAACGCGGACAGGAAGAAGCGGCAGCAATCCTGCGGACGGCACTCGACGCGGGTATCACCCATTTCGACACAGCGGATGTCTATGCAAACGGAGCCGTCGAATCGATTATCGGCCAAACCTTCGCTCAAGAGGATCGTAGTCGATTGTTCCTTGCCTCAAAAGGTGGCAATCGAATGAATGCGACCGGAACCGGTTGGACATGGGATCCGAGTTATGACTATCTAAAGCAAGCTTGTCTTGAAAGTTTGAATCGTCTTGAAACTCCTTATCTCGATCTGTATTACGTCCATGGCGGTACGATTGATGATGATATCGATGCGTCGATCCGCGCAATGGAAGATTTAAAAGTAGAGGGGAAGATCAAGGAATATGGTCTGTCGTCACTGCGCCCGAATGTCATCGAATATTGGCTCGAGCACAGTAATTTCTCTTACTTGATGACGCCTTATTCGTTGCTCGATCGCCGCATCGAAGAGTTGTTGCCACGCTTAAAAGAGAAAAACATCCAAGTCGTTGCCCGTGGTCCACTGGCAAAAGGACTCTTGACACATGAAAGTGCTTCACGCCTGCAGTCGGTTGATCGGTTCGAACAATTCGATAAGGAAACGCTTGAGGCGAGTCTACAAAAACTTCAAGATTTCCCGCTTCCGGCGCTTGCATTGCAAGCCATCGATCAACAGGTCGATATCGTCCTTCCTGGCGCGTCAAGCGTGTCACAGCTTCAGGCAAACGTCCAAGCGATGAAAGAGTCGATCTCGCAAGCTCAAATCGACCAGGCACTTGCTACACTGCCGGTTCATCACTATACGGAACACCGTTGAGGTTTAACTCTTCATATCTCCGGGAAACTCCTTCTTTGTAACGTTCATACAGAGGAGGAGTTTTATTATGGCTCGTATTTTAATCGTATCAACAAGTGCAGATGACATGAATGGTCACAAAACAGGATTATGGTTCGAAGAGTTCGCAGCACCATACAACCTGTTTAAGGATGCAGGACATGACGTGACGGTCACTTCGATCAAAGGTGGCGACGTCCCGATCGATAAAGCATCGATTGTCAAAGAAATCTTGCCGAAATTCCAAGATGCACGCCGTGCGTTGCACGACACGAAAGCACTCTCAGAAGTCGATCCAGCATCATTTGATGCTGTTTACTTCCCAGGTGGTCACGGTGCGGTCGTCGACTTCCCGAATAACCCACAAGTGGCAGGTGCCATTGAAGCTGTCATCAAAAAAGATGGCGTCGTCGCATCGGTCTGTCACGGTCCAGCGGCCTTCGCACACGTCATGATCGATGGCAAACCTTTCGTATCAGGTCGTCAAATCAACGGCTTCACAGACGAAGAAGAAAAATCGACAGGTCTCGAAGATAAAGTACCATTCTTGCTTGAGACGACACTTCGTGGTGAAGGCGCTACTTTCCTGACATCAGATGCTGGTAAGGAATTCGCAGTCATCGACGGCAACGTCGTCACAGGACAAAACCCGGCTTCAAGTGAAGCGGTCGCGAAACTTGTCCTTGCGAAACTTGCGACACAAGCTTAATACGATACCTTTATACAAAATGGAGCAAACGACATAACGTCGTCTGCTCCATTTTTTGGCGTGAATTACAATCGGTGAAGTGAATCCAATCGTTCGAGATCAGCTTCAGTCTCACGTTTTTTTTGTTCGAGTCGCTTTAACTCGTCCTCGAGTTGTTGCTGTTGTGCCTGTAGCGCAGATCGTTCTTCCTCCGTATAGGAACGTGCTACTTCTTTTTCTTTGAGATACCACCATTTTTTGACCTTTTTAGGTGGCGGTCCGAGTTCAATCTGTTGCTCGTGTTGTTTGACCTCATCTATTTGTTCAGCATGCGCCAATTGAAGCTGCTTCAATTCCGCCTCATAAGTGGCTTGTCTCGCTTCAAGAATTGGTGTGAGGTACGCGAGGATATGCGCAGTAAAGTCTCGCTTGACGACCCGTCGTAACACATCTCGCCGAAGGGAAGCTTCCGAATGACCTGAGGCATTCTCCCAAACGATTGAATCCGCTCGTTCTAGAATCTCCTCTTCTTCTGCTTCTCCGAGCCAACGTAATTTCAGCAATAATGGTTCAAGGAGTGCCTCTTCTACATACGCCGTAAATTGCGAATACGAGATCGCTTCTCGTATCAGCGGTTCTTCATGTAAGCGAAATAATGCTTCCGCCTCTTCCTCAATCCAGTCTTCATAGTCATTAAAGTACATCGATTCTCTCCTTACTAAATCCTATTACAAAATAAAACTGGCTCGAATCCGCCATCTACATGACAGTCGAGCCAATTTGGTTAGACGTTCGCTTCGTTCTTTTTGATTTCCGCGATTGCCCAGTCACACCAATCCAAGTAATTCAACATCATACGCAAGCCGTACTCACTCGTCAAGGTCTCCCCTAGTGTTGCACCGTTCTCGAGGTGGTCGTGACGCCAACTATGCATCATCTCGACGGCAAATTGATGGTGCCGCTTCGACTCTTCCAAATAAGCAACGGCTTCCTCTGGTGGGAGCAGATGCAAGAGCGACACCCGCATCAAGTTCTCATCCTTCATCTTCGGTTTGAATTCATTTGGTGTCCGTAACCATTCAACGAGCTCCGTACGCCCTTTATCGGTAATCGAATAGACTTTCTTGTCCGGCAAGTCTTCTTGGACGATATGAACACTCGTCACGAGCTCTGCCTCTTCCATTTTCAACAACTCTCGGTATATTTGAGTATGGTGTGCGGTCCAGAAGTGGATCATCTGTTTTTTAAAAGTCGCGCTTAAATCGTAACCGGTCGCTTCCCCTTGGGTCAGCAGCCCGAGTAGTGCAAATCGTAATGCCACTGGCTGCACCTTCTTTCCTTCTTTTGTATATATACTTAATTATCTCAAATATATCTTAATTTCGCTACTCTTGCGTCGAACGAATGTACGATTAAAAAAAGACCTACGAGCGAAATCACATTCGATCGTAGGTCTTCATGCGTTATTTCTTTCCCATTCTTTCTATTTACGTAATTGCTCGATTCCCTGTCGTACATGTCTCCAGTAAGAAGAAGGATGCGGAACGAATTGACGACGATCGAACCACTCGCCTGTCGTGTCCTGAATACGCTCGATGGACATGTCAGCGATGCGATCCAACTGTTCAATCGAAAAAGCGATTAATCGTTTCACTTCGGTTTCCTGAAGCATATACGATTCTAATGCTTGATCACTTTGTGCGAGAAACACATGGCATCGTTCACAATCCCAAAGTGTCGCATCCCGAAACTCCTCCTCCTGAACTCCAAGAGGTATTAGTTGATCAAAGGTATAAGCTAAACCAATCTCTTCTTCGAGTTCCCGGACACCATCTTCAACCGTCTCATTTGCAAGCAGATGACCGGCTGCCGTGATATCGAGCATTCCCGGAAAGTCCTTCTTTTGTTCAGAACGTTGCTGGAGCAACACGACGTCCCGCTTTGGATCGTAAACGAAACAATGAAACGTTTCATGCCATAGACCTTTTGCGTGGACTTCTGATCGCGGACGCGGTCCGAGCGGATTCCCAGCACGGTCCACCGTCATGATCATCTCTTGTTCACTCATCGTAACACCTTCGAAGCTTGATGGAATCGCTCCCCGACCGTATAGAGTTCAGCAATCAAAAAGACAATTGCGATCCAAATGATGGCGCTTGGGAACAGGATCATCGCTGTTAGGAATAAGAACCCTTCCGTTCGCTCGACCAGTCCCGGTTGATATTGAAACGACTTGTAGCCGTAATTTTCACTGACCGCTCCGATTGCAAGGAACATCGTCATCCCAATGACGAATGATGCGACGAGCAACAGAATAACGGCCTGCGTTTCCGGAAATCGGAGTGCAAGACCAATCAGCACTGACAGCTCGACGATCCGGTCGAGAACAAGGTCGAGAATCGTGCCGATTGGAGTCGTCTTTTCTTTTCGTGCCATCGTTCCATCGATGACATCAAGCATGCCCGAGATCCACAATAAGACAATCGCCGTTCCCATCATATCGTTATAGACGAAAAAGCCCGTCGCACCACCGATGATGCCGGAGATGATCGTCACCTGTGTCGCCGATAATCCAATTTTCTTAAATAAGGTCGCCCCTTGATCAAATAGGGGTTGAACGATTTTACGCGCACGCGTATCTAACATGTCACCCCTCCTTTCTAACGATATAGCCTTCTTTCTCATGAATCGTCTCGTCTGAAGAGAGCACGAGTCGTTCTCCGGATGCTCGTTCGACTTCGTAGAATCGAACACCGTATTGAATGAGTTCTTTCGTAATCGTAACACGTTCATCCGTCTCCTTCGTCGGTCTTGAGACCAAGTTGACTGCCGTCAACGGATGCCATGTTTCTTCAATTTGAATGCCTTCGCCAAAAAACGGGCTGGTCTGGCTCAGCGTAATCGGTGTACCATGATCGACGATTCGCCCCTGTTCTAAGACATAGACGATATCCGCCATCGCCATTGCCTCTTCCCGATCGTGTGTGACAAGGAGTGTCGTGACACCTTGTTCCTCGGTCAACTTCCGAATCAATGTCCGTAGTTCCCGTCGTCTCGGTACATCTAGACTCGAGAACGGTTCATCGAGCAACAAGAAGTCCGGTTGACTCGCCAGCGCACGAGCTAAACTCGCCCGCTGCTGTTCGCCCCCTGACAATTCGTGAACAGCACTTTTTCCTCTTCCCTCGAGTCCGACGCGATGTAACCAGGATTCGAGCTCGATCGGTGTTAATTGTTTGGCACCGAGACGGATGTTCTGTTCGACGTTCAAATGTGGGAACAACAGCGACCGTTGAAACATCATCGTCACACCTCGCTGATTCGGTGAAAGAACAGTCACATCTCGGTCACCGAACTGAATCACTCCACTCGTCACACGTTCGAGACCCGCAATCAGGCGGAGAAGCGTCGTTTTCCCACTACCACTCGGTCCAACTAAAGCCACACATTGTCCAGATGCGATATTTAAATCGATATCAGACAACACATGCTTCGTTCCAAATCGTTTATTGACTTGTTGTATCGTGACTTCCATTTAAACGCCTCCGTACGATTCGTATCCAACTAGAAAAAATAACGGCTTGTCCAGCATAAAAGAGAATGGGCACCCCGATCAACCGCAGTGTCGCTAGACGCGCCGCCCCTTGCGAATTACCAGAATACGCCGGGAATACTTCGAGTGATATCATGCGGACGATCCCACCACCAATCAACGCAACTAGTGCATACTGACTGATCGTGATCACCGTGACGAGTAGCGTCACGGATTGTAACGTCGACCGAAGCATCGGTCCCGTCAAATAGAACCAACGCTTGAACCGGTTCCCCTCAATCAAGACCATCTGTTCAAGCATCCGTTCTCCGAGCGCCTGAAATCCGTTCGTGTACAAGCGAACTGTATACGGCAAGGTCGGCAGAAGCAACACGAGCAGGACACCAAAAAATCGATCTGCCAAACCAAGACGGATCCATGTCAAATAGAGACCGAATGATAGCAATAACACGGGAACGAACAGCGGCAAACTAATCAAGAACTCTGCTATACGAATCCGTTTCCCCGTTTGAAAGGCAATCGCTTTTCCTGCCATGTACCCGAAGAGATGATTCAACAATACGACGGCACAAATCATCGCGACGGTCGTGCCGAGCGTCGCTTCTAGGCGCGGATTCCAATTCCACTCTCCTGTAATCAAACCAATTAAAGGAACGATGAACAGGATTACAACGAATACAGTCACACTGATTTTTTTTATCATTCGCTTCGCCCCCTACTGATCTTCGTTGCCAGTGGGCGTGTCAAACCAGTCATAAGCAATAGCAGGAGGAAGAGTCCTCCCGTCAAGACGACACTCATTGCAAAAGCGAGTGGTTGCTCCGATAAATCGCCTTGTGTATACAAATCGAATGCATAGACGCCAAGTAATTTTGGATAGGTCACGCCGAGCAGTGCTGGAATCTCATATGCGAACAGGATGAAGGCAAGCAAGATAAATGCTGCCTCAAGCATCGGAACGAGTAGGAAAACACCCCGCGCATGCCAGAATCGGCGCACTGGTGATAAACCGAGCATCATACCGAGTTCTTGATAACGCGAATCAAGGCGCCGGACCACCGGTAAGAGATAAAAAAACACGAACGGAATTTCTTTATACAGATACGTCAAGATGACATTAAAATAATTCCCTTCATGCGGTCCGATGACAGGCACATCACTCAAATAGAGAATCGCGAGGTATGCTGCTCCTAGATGAGGGATGAATAAAGGAATCGCAAGTAACGCAGCTAGTCTTGTTCTGCTCAAGAGACTTGCGAGCACCACACCAATGATCAGCGCGAGCACCGTACTGACGATGGCCACGTAACTGCTGACGGCTAGACTCTCTAAAAAGACCTCATCCGTCAGTAGCTCGCGGTAATCAGCAGATGTCGTCATCGAGATACTGACCCATAACCCGTATAAGACCATACCTGCCATCAAGAGTGCAGCAGGATACGCGTTACCGCGCCACACGAGACGGCCATTCCTTACGGATCATCTCGAAAATGGATGGGTCGAGTTCCGTCCGGACCTTTCCTTCAAAGACGCTTGGCTTTGGTGTCGACGGTGCAGCCGGTACATCAGCGAATTGCTTTTGTTCTGATGAATCAAGTGTCGATAAATCAAGACTCGTTCCGTCTCCCCAATACGTCGCATCGTATTTTTTCAACTGTGCTTCTGGTGATAACAACGTATTGATCGCTACGAGTGCGCCCTTCGGATTCGGTGCGTTGAACGGTACGGAAAGGAAATGCGTCGACGCGATTGATCCATCCTTCAAGACGATCGGACGTGTTTGTTTCGGAAACGTTCCTGACTTCACTTCTTGTTCAGCCCGTCGTTCGTTGAAGCCCATCGTGAAATCAACGTCTCCCTTCGCGTATAACTGATCGAGTTGGGCAAGTGTCTTTGGATAGGTCTTCCCTTTTTTCCAGAGATACGGTTTGATTTCGTTCAAATAAGCCCATGTCTTCTTGAAGTCTGCTTTCGGGTCTTTTAAGGTTTCATTCGATTCGACACCATACATGACATGGCGGACGAAGGCATTCCCCGTAAAGTCCGTCACTTCCGGATAAGTGAAACGTCCTGGATTTTCCTTGACCCATGACTTCAGTGCTTTCAAGTCGGTCGGCGGCGACTTCACGTCAGCTGCGTCATAGTGCAACGTATATTGAACTTTCCCCCATGCGGCTTCAAGTCCGTCTGTTTTCGTACCACTATCTGAACTCTGTGCGGCAGCATCAACATATTTCATGTTCGGGAGGACTTTTGTGATCTCTCCATACAGTAAATCATCTTTTTTAGCATTTAAAAAATTATCGCCATTGATCCAGACGACATCGATGACACCTTTTTCCTTACCTGCCTGTTTCTCAGCACGCAGTTTTTGAATGATATCCGCCGTCTCGATCGGAATCCGTTCTAATGTGATGTTGTGTTCCTTCTTCAGACGCGGTGCTACGTATTCATCGATGTAGGCATTGATGCCGTCATCGCCGCCCCACATATACATCCGAACCGCTGACTTTTCCGCTTCTTTTTCGATCGTCTGATAAGAAGTCCCTAAGACATTCTTCGGTTCCGGTGTCGCATCCGGTGTTCCACAGCCTGCGAGCAGCGTACCTAGGGCAAGAAAGCTGATTACCTTTGTTTTCATTTGTCGTTCTCCTCCGTCATCACTTTTTATCGAAGCCCGGTTTTCCTAACCACTCGATCAACCGTGGCATCACGCCGTACCCTTTTGCCGATAGCTCCATCCACCATGGTGCATTGACTTCACGTTTACGCTGCTCTATTGCTCGGACGACAGTAGAAGCTAGTCGTTCTTTCGATAGGACGATAGAAGCGACATTTTGCTCATACTTCCGGTCGACATCCGCACGGACAAAAAATTCTGTCGCGATCGGTCCTGGATTGACCGTCATGACGTGGATGCCTTTTGGACGTAACTCGAGACGTAACGCGTTCGAAAACTGCAACATCGCTGCTTTCGTCATGCAATAGATCGTTGATTTCGGTGTCGGCAACTTCCCCGCCTGACTGGCCACGTTGACGATCATGCCACCTTCTTTCAGTAATGGCAGACAGGCTTTTGTCAAACGAACCGGACTTAAGACATTGATCCGGTGCATCGACTCAATCGTTTCAATCGAGGTATCGTCTAGGAAGCTGAATTCCCCGAAACCTGCGTTATTAATCAAAATATCGATCCGTCCATAACGATTTGCGAGTGTTTTCGCAAGAATTTCAGGCGCCTCTTCCAAATCGTAGACCAGGTAGTCTGCCTGGAGTTCAGACGCTAACGTTTGTAACCGATCCTCGCGTCGTGCGATTAAAATCAAGTTTGCGCCTTCTTTATGCAGAGTGCGCGCCAGTGCCTCCCCGAGTCCACTTGAAGCACCCGTGATGACGATCGTCCGGTTGATGAGTTGCATTAGACTTCCTCCATTTTCGAATAGTAGAGGATACCTGATCGTTTCTCGACCGTGATCGCACCGCGGGCGACGAGTGTATCGAGGCGTGCTTTCATCTCACTCATGACAAGAGGGAATGATTTTTTTAATCGGTTACCGTACGTCACTTGTGCTAATTCGAATAACGTATGTTCTCCCGAAAAATACTTCAAGAGCTGATCACCGCGTGCCTTGCGTTGCATCAATCGTTCTTCAACGAGTGCCGCGACATCGCGAATCGGATCACCATGACCGGTATACGCAATTCGGATCTGTTCTCCTTGTAGTTTTTCCAAGGAGTCGAGATACGCAAGAACGGGTCGTTTCACGAGCACGTCATCACCCGGTTGCGGTTGTTCAAGCAACGGGTTCGGTTCGACCCGGTCCAGCAAATGGTCCGCCGCGAACAATATACCATCGTCGCTTAAAATTCCGATTTGGTCACTCGCATGACCTGGCAGTTCGATGACGCGATATCGCCCAGAAGGTGTAATTGCGTCGCCTTCCTTTAATATGAAATCAAGCTGACCTTTTCCAAGCCATTTTAAGGCAGATTGATAGCTCGGTAACATCTCTTGAATCGCTGACGGAACACCAAATGAAGTCGCCAGTCGACGTAAGAACACGTCCCCATTGTTTAGGAACGTCTCGTCCTGTTCCAAATACGGGCGCAACCGCGCATGTCCATAGACAGGAATGCCTTTCTCTGAAAATCGATGTGCCATCCCAGCATGATCCGCATGGTGATGCGTCACGATGACACGATCTAAATCCTCAACCCTCAAATCGTGTCGCGCAAGCGTCTGTTGCATCATTTGCCACGCCTCGAGTGTATCGGGTCCACAATCAATGAGAATGTTTTCCCCTTCCGTTCGTAACACATAACAGTTCACGTCCCCTACAGGAAATGGTGTGGGAATCGGAATCGGGATGATTTCGTCTGATACAGTCATGCCTACACGCCTCTTTTCTCTCGTCCATTTTCTTTCATTATAGAGAGATTGAAGCTATAGCGCCAAACTTTGTGCGTCAGCGGATGATATTTGTTGTCTAGCTTACGCTAGAGTATAAGAAATGGATGCACAAAAAACCGACCTTTCCGCAGATTGAAAGGTCGGTCAAAAACTTATTTTAAGTTGAGGACTGTTAATTTGTCGCGTGTCATCGAAGCTAAGCTACGTCCGACACCTTGAACACCAAGACCCGATGATTTAACACCGATGAATGGGAAGTGGTCAGGACCACGTTCCGTACGTCCATTGATTTGAACAGAACCTGTTTCAAGCGCGTCCGCTACCGCAAACGCAGCATCGATGTTTTCCGTGAAGACACTTGCTTGAAGACCGTATTCTGATTCGTTCGAGTATGCGATCATTTCGTCGACCGAGTTAACACGAATAATTGGAAGAACTGGTCCGAACGGCTCTTCCCAAGCGACGCGCATATCACGTGTCACGTTGTCAAGAAGTGTTGGTTCGATCAAGTTTGCTGTACGTCCGCCACCTGTGACGAGCGTTGCGCCCTTGTCTGTTGCGTCCATAATCAAGCCTTCGACGAAGTCCGCTGATTTCGTATCGATGAGCGGTACGACGACACTTTCTTGTTCAGGTGAACCGACTGTCAATTTTGCAATTCGAGTCTTAAGTTCTTCAATAAGCGCATCCGCTTGGTGATCGAGAACGAAGACACGTTTGATTGCTGTACAACGTTGACCTGAGTAAGAGAATGCACCACTGATGATGTGATCTGCTGCAAGGGACAGGTTCGCATCCTCAAGAACGAGTGCTGGGTCTTTTCCGCCGAGTTCAAGGACAAGTGGAATCATTGCAGATTGACGTGATAAATGTTGTCCTGTTCCTGTACCACCTGTGAATGTGATCATGTTGATTCCCGGATGAGCTGTCAAGTAATCACCGATGACTGATCCACGACCTGTGACGATGTTGACGAGTCCAGCTGGAAGGCCGGCTGCGACGAGCGCCTCAACCATTAAGATACCGCTGATTGAACCTTGTGTTGCCGGTTTAAAGACGACGGCGTTCCCTGTCATGAGTGCAGGTGCGAGTTTCGCTGCTGCCAAGTTAACTGGGTAGTTGAACGGTGAGATGGCAAGCACGACACCGAGTGGCGCTTTTTTGATGATCGCGATTTTTTTCGCGCTACCGCCTGGGAACGAATCCCCTTGCATCATCTGACCGTCGAAACGGAGACCTTCTTCCGCAGTGTAGCGAATGATTTCAGCTGTCCGTTTGACTTCTTTGACGCCATCTGCACGTCCTTTACCGACTTCGCGCATGATGACTTCACCGATTTCGTCCGCACGTTTCTCGAGTTCCGTTGCCCAAGCGTGAAGCAGTTCAGCCCGTTTGTTCGCTGGTTGTTTTGCCCACTCTGCTTGTGCCGCTTTCGCTGAAGCGATGGCACGATCGACTTCTGGTTTTGTCATCGCTTGAACACGACCGACAAGATCCTCTTTATATGGTGAAGAGATTTCAATCGTCTCTTTTGATTCACTTTCATGCCATTTTCCATCTAGTAAAAATGTGTAGGTTGTTGCTGTAGTCATTCCACTCTACCTCCATTTATTTTTATCTCTCTCATTTCAGTGTGTGGCTGCATAGCTTATTGTAATCAATTGGTCTGACAAATGCCAAACTTTTTGCTTAACATATTATGAAAGCGATTACAACACTTTTTTTGTCGATTCAGAACTAGAATTTTTAACGTAGCATGCCGATAACTAGTCAGAAGTGAAGTGAAGGTAATGGAAAGGGGCACAACCATATGTACAATCAGCACGATATTTTATTAGAAGCCGGCACGAACGAACTCGAGATCGTCATCTTCCATTGTGGTCCGTATACGTTCGGTATCAACGTCATGAAGGTTCGGGAAATCATCGTTCCGCTCCCGATGACACCACTTCCGGGTACACCGGATGCTGTCAAAGGATTGATCGAACTCCGCGGCGAAGTCATGACGGTAATCGATTTGCCTACAGTCATCGGTGTTCCCCACGACGAAGCAACCGAGGATCGACTGATCATCTGTGAATTCAATGGAGAAAAGAGTGTCCTACGCGTTGATTCCGTGACGGAAATCCGCCGTATCTCATGGGAGCAGATCGATACACCAAACGAACTCGCTCGTGGCATCGAAGGGTTAACGAATGGTGTCGTTAAAACGGGAGACAAGATGATCATCCTGCTCGACTATGAAAAAATTGCCCTTGAGCTCTCACGCAAGGATATCTTCGCCCGCGAAGAAGGACGTCGCGTCCAGTCCCGTGACCGGTCCGATAAAATCATCTGGATTGCCGAAGACTCGGAAATGCTCCGGATGTTGATCATCGAAACACTCGAGGAAGCCGGTTACCACGGACTGAAGTGGTTCATCAATGGGAAAGACGCATTCGATGCTTTCGAACAAGGAAGTAACTGTGATCTCCTGATTACGGATATTGAAATGCCCAAGATGGATGGACTTCATTTAACGAAACGACTCCGTGAAGATGATCGTTATGCAGAACTGCCGATCATTGTCTTCTCTTCCTTGATTTCCGACGATTTACGCCATAAAGGTGAATCCGTTGGTGTCAATGCACAAATCACGAAACCAGAAATCGGTCGTTTGATCGAAACGGTTGATTCCTACGTCTTATAAGAAAAAAAGCCGACAGCATGTCGGCTTTTTTGATCTATTCGATTGCTCAACGCAGAGCGTCAAGATTTTTCCCAGTAAACACATCGAGCCAGACGACACGGAATTCCACCATGCATTGCTCAATCCGATCGACGATTTCTTGTGTTCCGGTCATTGAACCGGACTCTGCTTCTTTTTCAAGCAATTCGAAATCATCAGCTAAATCGTCAGCGGCAACGGAATAGGAAGCACCTTTTAGCAAGTGAGCGAGCTTTTCAGTTTTCTCAGCATCTTGCTTAGCGACGGCATCTTTCAGTTCAGGAAACTTTCGATCGAACTGCGCGATATACGTCTCTCCAATTTTTTGAAGGAACGCGTGATCCCCACCCGCGATCGATTGAAGTTCTTCGAGCTTCTTAGCATTAAAAAAAGGCATGTCTTCCCCTCCTCTGTTTTTATCTTATCACTAATCTTCGTAAAAAAAAATCGGAGAATCATTTACACGCCATCGTTTCTATTTCTATAATGAGACAGTGAAGAGCAGGAGGGATAGACAATATGTTGACGATTTATCGAAGCGATGTCACTGGGGCAGTCAACGAGATACAGGAGTTTACGAAAGGTTCCTGGATCCATCTTGTCAATCCGACCAAGGATGAAGCCGACCAAGTCATCGCTGCTACGAATATTCCAGAGGATTTCATTTATGACCCTTTGGACGTGGAAGAAAAACCACGTTTTGAAAAAGATGAAGAAGGTCTACTGATGATCGTCGACGTTCCCTACATCGAAGAAGAATCATCAGGACGCCGTTATAATACGATTCCGCTCGGTATCATCGTGACATCCCGTCATTTCATCACCGTTTGTTCGCAACAGCTCGATGTCCTGACGTTATTTTCGAGTGGTAAGTTGCGAGGATTCCGGACGAATTATCGATCGCGCTTCGTATTTCAGATACTCTATAAAGTCAGTTCCTCGTATCTCCGTTTCCTACGCCAAATCGATCGACGGATGGATGAACTCGAGGAAGAATTACAACGTTCGATGCGAAATCAAGAAATCTTTCAACTCATGAACCTTCAGAAATCATTGGTCTATTTCATGACATCCTTGAAATCGAACGATGGTGTCCTCGACCGAATCATCAAGACACCGAGTCTTGAGAAACACGAAGACGATGAAGACTTACTCGAAGATGTCTTCGTCGAACACCGGCAAGCAATGGAAATGGCACAAATCTATAAAGACATCATCAGTTCGACGATGGATACATTTGGTTCCGTTATCTCGAACAATGTCAACTTCGTCATGAAGTTCCTCGCCTCGATTACGATCGTCATCTCGATTCCGACGATGATATCTGGGATGTTCGGAATGAACGTCCATGTCCCTTGGGAAGGAGAAGTCATCGGTTTTTGGATTGTCTTCGGCATGATGATCTTCTTCTCTGGTCTTGCCGCATTCATCTTATGGCGGAGAAGGTTTTTCTAGTCCTAAAGTTTGTATGCGTCAAAAAAGACTCAGCGACGGTGCTTCCGTCGCTGAGTCTTTTCGTTTGTATTTTAAGTGATTTCGACTGTCACGAGACAAAGATCATCCGCTTCATCGCTCTGATCCGGTTGAATCAACTGATGGATGTTCGGTCCTTGTTGTTCGATTAGGTTCTGGATGGCGAAGATTCCTCC
>NZ_DFQK01000012.1:48718-114284 GCF_002377745.1 Exiguobacterium sp. UBA3491 | reverse complement strand
GAAGATTCCTTCATCAATGCCTTTACTATAGAGTTCCATGAATCCGTCCGTATACAGGTAAACACATCCGGGTGAGACGATGTCGATCGTCTTGCTCGTATACGTCGAGTCTTCGAACATACCAACAGGAAGTCCCGTATTCTCAAGCGGAATGATTTGATCGTTCATCCGCAACAAACCAGGTGGATGCCCCGCGTTCGCATAGCTGAGTTTCATTTCATCTAAGTCGATATAAAGGTAGACAGCCGTGAAATAGATTTCTGTCTCATCTCCCGGAAACAGTCGACTCATCTGTTGATTCAACTCTTCAAGCACTTGAGCCGGATCACCAATCCGGTGCACGAGTTCAAACAAGATTGAACTCATCCCCATCGTAATCAATGCAGAGGAGACACCGTGTCCCATGACGTCAAATAAGATGATGCCGTATTTATTCTGAGAGATGCGATACCAGGCATACATGTCTCCCGCTAGTTTCTTAGACGGGATATAGGTCGCCATGATGCGGATCTCATCGTCTTCGATATTGGCACTCAGCACACTCTGTTGCAGTTTTTGCGCCAAATCAAAGTCTTCCTGTAATACTTTTTCATATCGTTTTCGTGCATCGATTGCTTGTTTCAGACCAATCGCGTTACGAACTCGCGCGAGCAATTCCGTTTTACGGATCGGTTTCGTCGTATAATCGGATGCCCCTGCATTCAGTCCATCAACAATATCTTCTTCGTTGGATCGCCCGGAAACGATCAGAATCGGTAATTCATCAAGACCAAATCGTTTTCGAATCAAACGTGTCGCCTCGATTCCGCTGATCCCTGGCATCTCGACATCGAGGAGAACGACGTCCAACTGTTCGATGAATAACGGATCCTCCATCAATTCAATTGCTTCTTCTCCACTCATGGCTTTGACGACGTCATAGCCTTCATTTTCTAACAATCGCTCTAAGAGCAATAAATTCGTTAACTCATCATCTACGACCAAAATACTCATCCGCCGTCACCTCGTTCCGTTTAACATGTTTATCCGACATCAGTTTAGCACACAACCTACAATTTCGTTTAGACGGAAGCTGCGTTTTCCGTCATACTAGTAAGTGAACGAAAGGAGGAGTGGACTATGTGGTTATATGTCGTCTCCATTCTCATCATCGTATTCGTCTTGGTCGCCTCGATCATCGTCATTTCGAAAGGATATGGCTACAAGGGCAACAAGGATGATATCGAAATCGATTATGATGAAATCAACCGAAAACTTCGTCACGAAAATGATGATGATTCATCCAACAAATGAACCTCTTAGACCATCATAACACGATGGTCTTTTTTATATTCATTTCAAATACATGTTATTTTTAGATGTTTTTGATTCACTCACAAGGGTATATCCATATCATGGTCAAATATTATCTCAAGGGAGTGTTCATCATGGAACCGAAGCTTCAACATGATCCACACGCAGCACACGCAGAACATCCGAATCGCCAGTTCGATCAGGAAGAATCATCAGGTCGTCAAATCAATCTCGTCACAGGGATGTTGCTCGGTGCCCTTGTCGGCGGACTATTGACGCTACTTAGTTCTTCGTCCCGTCAAAACACGAAACAAAGCTTACGTGGTGCGAAGGATTCCGTCTCGACACTCGCGTCTTCCATCAAGGAAGATCCGTCGGGCAAAGCGTCACAAGTTATCAATCAGGTAAAGAGTGCTTCAAGTATCATCCAAGAAGTGGCGTCTGACGTTCAAAACGTTTATGACAAAGTGAACACAGAACTTGAAACAGTAAAGTCTGATGCTTCGACTGTGAAGGATACAGTCAACGAGACAAAAGGTGACCTGAGTTCTATCAGCAATAAAGTCGTCGAAGCGAAAGATGTCGCACTTGGCAAAGAAGAACCACCTGCTGAGCATAATGCTTCCAACAAACAAGCAAATGATTCTCAATCTTCTGAGGAAAAACATAAAGGTGAAGGCATCTAATCATTCAATGCACTTCTTCTTTCTCCCCGACATGTTCAGCATGTCGGGGTTTTTAGCGGAGGAATTGAACAACGATCGCAACGCGTTCGCGCATTCCAAATCGAAGGACTCCTGAAAGTGGCGTTTCAGCCGGAATCGCATCCGTCTGTAAACCAAGTTGTTTCGCCTCTTGTCGCGCACGGTACAGATGAAAGTCTGACGTGACGATCGAGACGCGACGAACGTCCTTTGGCAACAACGCTTTTGAAAATTGTAGATTTTCCGTCGTTGATGTCGAGTCGGCTTCAAGGATCAACCGCTCTTCAGCAATCCCAGATGCCACCATCCCGCGACGCATCGCCTCTGCTTCTGAAATATCTTCATCTGGACCTTGTCCACCACTCAAGATGAAGCGGACTTCTGAATGTTGTTTCCCATATGCCGCAGCTGCCTGAATCCGGTTATGTAGGATTTGCGACGGTTTTTCTCCTTTGACACCCGCACCGAGGACGATGACATACGGTGACGTCCCATCAGCGAGTGGCCGTTCCCCTTTATTGACGAAAATACCGACACTGTACCAGAAGGCGACACAAGCGACTAGTCCCCCACCGACCATCCATTTGATGTTTCGTTTGTTAAACGTGCGTTTAATCATACCGTACGACCTCTCTACTAAAAAAATGGCTTACAGTAGGCAATACGAATGGTTCTCCAAAAAAGTTTCAGCATAACAGGTTCGGACTCCATGAAAAAAGGCTGACTCAAAAAAGAATGACGCGTCTTTTCACGCCCTTTCCTCAGGCGAGACACAAGCCAGTTTTCCTGCTTTTTCAAGCAGGAAAGCGGGTCTTATTTGTCTCTGTCAGCGCAAAGATGCGCTTTTCCCTGTAGGAGTTGCGTGAAACGCGTCATTCTTTTTGTTACAAGATAGGGGTGGCAGATCATCATTCTGCCACCCCTATCTTTGTAGAGACTGACTGTTGAGTCAGCCCCTTTCCTATTCACTGACTCGTCATCAATTTCCCCAAATTGATGTTACGTATTCCGGATGATCGATGAATGGATTCCGGTTTTTTTGCCACTTCTCGAAGATGACATCGTTGCGACGTTTCTCGAAGCTATCAACTGGGTCAAGCTTATTCCATTCTTTCAGCGTCGACAATTTGCCGTGTAACGGGTTCGTACCATTATTGACGTTTTCTGAAGCTTCGAGATCGATTTCTCCGCCACCTTCATAACGAACCGCCATGTAGAAGATCATCCGCGCGATATCACCTTTGACACGGTTCGGTGGTTCCCACGAATCACTATCGCGGTAGCAATCACACCCACTGTACTTCGTACCACCATTGTCGAAGTCAAGATTCCCACGTGCGCTGTTGACGACGACATCTTCCGGACGCAAGTGATGCAAGTCTGTTCCAGGACCGTTCGTCGTACCAAAGTCACCGTGTGACTTTGCCCAAACATGTTCACGATTCCATTGACCGACATTCCCACCATTACTGCTCTTTGAAATCGATTTCCCCGTGTATAACTCGATGACGTTATTCGCATTGTTTGGATCTTGATCCGTTTCTTTCAGTGCTGTCCATACCGTGTTGTATGACACTTGTGTATGATTATCGATGATATCGTGCAGCGATGCCTTCAACGCTGCCCCTGTCTTGCCCGCTGCTGGTAAATAGTACGCATCGATCGTCGATTGTGATGTAACCATCTGCGGACCTGCTGAAACTTGTTTTGGATCAACTGTTTTTGCTGTGACCGGTGTAAAGACGATTGACCCGAGTGCAAGTGTTGCGGCAAGCGCACCTGTGACCTTTGACTTCCAGTTCATGTGTGTTCCCCCTTAAATGGTATGTATGAGAGCGGGTGTTACACGCTCATTTTCACACCGAATCCATTCCTGGTGGAAGATGGACGATAGACCTGCTTTTTTGTAGATGAGTCGTCGTTCAGAATATTCATTGAAAGGCAACGGTTAGATGGTCCTGATTTTTTTCATTCATGACGTCAATCCCATCGAAATAGTACTTCAGAAGAAATATTCTAGGGTCAAAAGTCACGAACAAAAGAGACTTACAAATAAGAATCCGGGACGATATTCCTCCTGTCTGAAGCTTTCCTATAATAAATAATGCAAGCGATTTCACAAATCATAAGGAGGTCTTTACGTGAAACAAAAAAGATGGATTTTAGCAACCGTCGCATCCGCTGCTTTTTTAGCGCCACTTGCGCAACCGATTGCAGTCGGCGCAACGGCAGACAACGGAACGATGATGCAGTATTTCGAATGGTATGTGCCAAATGACGGTAACCACTGGAACCGTCTCGGGAGTGATGCAACAAAGCTCGATCAACTCGGAATCACATCGGTCTGGATTCCCCCTGCTTACAAAGGTACCTCGCAAAATGATGTCGGATACGGCGCCTATGATTTGTACGATTTAGGTGAGTTCAACCAAAAAGGAACGGTCCGTACGAAATACGGCACAAAGGCGCAATTAAAAACGGCGATCGGACAATTGCATACCGCCGGAATCGATGTCTATGGCGATGTCGTCATGAACCATAAAGGTGGCGCCGATTTCACGGAAGCCGTCACGGCAGTCGAAGTCAATCCGGGTAACCGTAATCAAGAAGTCTCTGGCGATTATCAAATCCAGGCATGGACGGGCTTCAATTTTGCAGCGCGAAATAACCTCTACTCGAACTTCAAGTGGAAATGGTACCACTTCGACGGCACGGACTGGGATCAATCGCGTTCAAAAAGCGCCATCTACAAGTTCCGCGGTACTGGTAAAGCGTGGGATACGGATGTCTCAGGTGAAAATGGCAACTACGATTACTTGATGTATGCGGATCTCGACTTCGATCATCCAGAAGTCCAGCAAGAAATGAAGAACTGGGGTAAATGGTACGTCAACGAACTTGGTCTTGATGGGTTCCGTCTCGATGCCGTCAAGCATATCAAACACGGTTACTTAGCGGACTGGCTCGCGAACGTTCGTCAGACGACGGGCAAACCATTGTTTACAGTCGCAGAGTACTGGCAGAACGATCTCGGCACGTTGCAAAACTACTTAAGTCGGACGAATTATCAACAATCCGTTTTTGATGCACCGCTTCATTATAAGTTCGAACAGGCAAGTAAAGGCGGCGGGTACTATGACATGCGGACGATCTTTGACGGTACTCTCGTCAAGAGCAATCCAGCCCAAGCCGTCACACTCGTAGAGAACCATGATTCGCAGCCTGGACAATCGCTTGAATCAACGGTTCAGTCATGGTTCAAACCACTTGCTTACGCGATGATTCTGACACGTGAACAAGGCTATCCGTCGGTCTTCTATGGTGACTACTATGGTACAAAGGGTACGTCGAATCGCGAAATTCCAGCACTCGCTTCGAAGATTGATCCGTTACTTAAAGCACGGAAGGACTTCGCATTCGGGAAACAAAATGATTACCTCGATAACCAAGACATCATCGGTTGGACACGTGAAGGTGTCTCAGACCGTGCGAAATCAGGTCTTGCGACGATTCTGTCAGATGGTCCTGGCGGTAGCAAGTGGATGTACGTCGGGCTTCAGAACAAAGGAGAAGTTTGGACAGACATCACTGGAAACAACACGAAGTCGGTCACGATCAATCAAGATGGCTACGGTCAATTCTTCGTCAATGGTGGTTCAGTCTCCGTCTATCGTCAACAATAAGCAATCAAAAGAGGCTGACTCAAAAAAAGAATGATGCGTCTTTTCACGCCCTTTCCTCAGGCGAGACACAAGCCAGTTTTCCCGCTTCGAGCAGGAAAACGGGTCTCGTTTGTCTCTGACAGCGCATAATGCGCTTCTTCCTGTAGGAGTGGCGTGAAGCGCGTTATTTTTTTCTAGAAGAAGGATTCGAGAAGCGTTTTGTTCACTCGACATCGCTTCCTAGGGAAAAACAAGCAAGAGCGACCCTACAGCGAAGCGAAGCGGCGCGATGCTTGTCCCAGGAAAACGATGCGAGACGAACAAAAAAAGCGCAATCCTTCTCGTTAGAGAAAAATTGCACTTTACCTTCAGTCTCAAAGCACTCTAGACACGAAACCTAGAGTGCTTTTTGATGCTGTTCTATTATTTGCTTGCTTGTTTGATCGGGAACCAGCCTGGACGGCTTGTGATGCCTGCCCATAATGCATCTGGAACGACGAGTTCTGCTTGTGCTTCTGGATCAAGTTCTGTCCGGATCGACGCAAGGTCACCCGCTTCGACTTTCTCAACCCATTTCGGTTCCATGATCAGTTCACGACCAAGAGCGATCATTGGAACGACAGCCAAACCTTGTTCGACTTCGTCCGCTGTGTGCAGCGATCCGACACCGATGATAGGTACTTGTTCACCAACACGTTCTTGAACGAGTGTAATTGGTGACGTCGTTTCATTTTCATCACGAATTGAACCTGCGAAGAAGTCCATCACGGAAACGTGCAAGTAATCGAGGTCTTTTTTCGCCAGCTCATCGACGAGACGCATCGTATCATCGAGTGTGATTCCTGGATTTTCAATTTCCTCTGGAGAGAAACGGTATCCGACGATGAACGAAGGATCTTGTTTCGCGACAGCTTCGACTGCATCCACGACAGCTAATGGGAAGGCGAGACGTTTTTCTAAGCTACCGCCCCATTTATCTTCACGACGATTTGAGTGTGGTGAGAAGAATTGTTGGATCAAGTACGTGTTTGCACCGTGAATCTCAACACCATCAAATCCGGCTTCCATCGCACGGCGTGTCGCTTGACCGAATGCTTCGATGATTGCTTCGACTTCTTCTGCCTCTAACGCACGTGGTGTCATCGCACCTTCACGCACGGGTGCAATAGCACTTGCACTGACCGTTTGCCCACCGACGAGTTCTGGTGGTGCCATACGACCAGCGTGGAAGATTTGTAAGATCGCTTTTGCGCCTTTATCTTGAATCGTTTTCGCGAGTCGCTTCAGACTCGGCACGAGATCGTCACGATGTGCACCAAACTCATTCGGGAATCCTTGACCGTCTGCTGTGACGTTCGCACATGCTGTAATGACAGCGCTGACGCCACCTGAACGTTCTGCATAGTACGCGAGTTCCGCATCCGATACTTCGCCGTTCTCTTGTGCCGCATAGTTCGTCATCGGTGCCATCAAGACGCGGTTTTTCAGCGTCACACCGTTTGGTAGTGTAAATGGTTCAAACATTGCTTGAGTTGCCATGAGTGAAGTGCCTCCTCTAATTTCTTGAATTGAATATCGACAGTATACGCTCGTCTTCCTCTGAATAGCTACTGATGTGCTTAGGCGATGTGTCACTTGCGGATCGCTTTACGACGCCCCCCCGGCCACCACCAGTTCCAGTGACCAAATAGCTTCATCAGTGCGGGAACAAGGAGCATCCGGACAATCGTAGCATCAATAAAAATTGCAAGCGCGATACCGACGCCAAGTTGTTTGATCGGACTAACACCTGTAAAGGCAAACGCACCAGTGACGACGATCATGATCAAGGCAGCGGACGTAATGATTTTACTCGTCTTCGCCAGTCCCATCTCGGTCGCATGATCGTTGTCGCCCGTCTCGTCATAATATTCTTCCATTCGCGAGACGAGGAACACTTCATAATCCATCGATAAGCCGAAGACGAGTGAGAAGATGAAGACCGGTGTTAGAATGCCGATCGTCTCCTGCGGAAGAACTGCGCCGGACTCGAACAAGACGACGAGTAATCCAAACGTTGCTCCTAAACTGAGCAAATTCATCAGAATCGCCTTGATTGGAATCAAGATGGATCGGAACGCGATTAGCAGAATGATGAATGTCGCCAAGACGACGACACCGACAGCCAGTGGAAGTTTCGATTCAATGGCATCATAAATTTCCTGATTGAAGGCTGCTGGTCCCCCGACAAGGTAACCGTCCGCCTGCACCTTTCGTACCCAGTCTTGCGACGTAGCATCGCCGGGATCTCCTTTTAAATTGACGTTGATCCGTGCTTGATCGTTCTCTGATAGAAACGGCTTCAGTGCATCGCGCCCAGCCGAAACAGCGAGTAACTGCTCGAGCGGAACCTGTTGCTGTTCCGCGATCGTTGCGGCGGACACGACGGAACGCACTTCTGAATCTGATTCGAGTCGAATCGTCACATCTTCGATTTTTTCTCGTCCCACCTCTGAGGAAGCATCCGCAGATAAGATGAGAACGGCGTCCGTTCCATCGTTCCCGAATGTTTTTTCCCACGACTCAAAGGCGAGACGCGACGGATAGGATTCCGGCAAGGCAGTTGCTTGCGGAATGTTCAACGTCAAGTCCCGTAACGGAAATAAACAAGGTAAAAGAAGTAATAAAGATAGAATCGTCACTGTGACAGGGCGCTTCATGACGAAACGTGCGAGGCGGCGCCAACGATCTTCTCCACGACCTGCTCGTTGCCGGAAAAGTCGTCCTTTTTCTAGTACCTTCCCGAAAACGATTAATAGTGCCGGTAATAATGTCAACGCACTGACAACCGCCCCGAGTACCGAAACGAGTGTCCCGATTGCGACAGCGCGGAAGACATCAACATCAATCAACAACAATCCGGCAAGTCCGACGAATACACAGATTCCGGAAAATAAAATCGAGCGTCCTGCCGTCTCGACCGAACGAATCGCTGCCGACCGAATCCCTTGTCCGTCCTGCTGTTCTTCACGGAACCGATTAACGTATAACAGCGAAAAATCAATGCCGAGCGCCAGCGAAATCATTGCGACCGCATTCAAGACGAAGATCGATAACTCTTGTTGTCCGGCAACGAAATAAAGAACACCGGCACCAAAAACAAAAGTGACGAGTCCCATGATCAAGGGTAAGATGGCGGCAACGGGTGTACCGAAAACGAGTAGTAAGACGATCAATGCTGCCGGAATTCCGATTAACTCAGCTCGGATGAGGTCATTTTTGGACGCTGTATTCAAATCATCGACGACGACCGGTTCACCCGTTAACCGAATCGTTCCGGTGTCATCCAGTTGACGTGTGACCGTAGCTGCCCATTTCGCATCAAGTGTCGGTACACCGACCGTCACGTATCCCTTATCGTCCCGAATCGCTCGCGGATTTTCAACAGGTCCAGTGACGTTCCCGACACCTTTGATGTCACGGAAGCGTTCGACATGTTCCACCATCGTTTGTTGTAGATTCTCTTGATTCTCAAATAGGACGATGATCGTATGCGGATCCTGACCGAAGTCTTGATCGAGTACTGTCTCAACGCGTTGAAAATCACCGTCACGTGTAAATCCGTTTCCTTCTAGACGATCGGGTAATTGATAGGCGAAATAACCAAGCACGACGAGCAGTATCGCCCAAACAATCAACACTCCTCGAAAATACGTACTCATCAGATGACCAAGCCGTTCCATGATGCGTCCCCTTTCTGTATAAACGTACAAAAAACATCCTTCTTGCTGAAAAGCGAAAAGGATGTTTCGTTACGTCTTTTGAAAAATTTGAACCCATGTGTTGCCGAATGTCGCCGATGTCGATACGATCGCAAGACGTCGCGCCTCTTCATCGAGTAACACACTTTTGAGTAAAACGGAGGAATGACATCCCTCGAACTTATATTTCAGCTGATTCTTCTCATACAAGTAAAAACGAGATGAATCGGTGATCGAAAACAGTTGGTGCCGGTGATCAACGAGTGAGTACTCCGCGTAATCTGAAAAAGGAATAATCGATTCCTGATTCGTCGCAGCGTCCCAAATCACATACCATTCTTTTAGATCATCATAAGAAATAATTGTCGTAGGTGCGATGAATCGTTCGAACGTCAAACGTGTATCATATCCTCGCTCCACTAAGCGTCCGAACAGTGGCGCCTCTTCATAATTTGAGTACCGCCAGTCCCCTGTTTGAACGTTCACACAGACGACGTCTGTTTCTGCCGTGTACAGGAAGATCTCATCATCTTGCCACAAGAATAAATTACTGAACCATGCTTCGGAAAAAGCAGCGGGTCGCTTGATATAATCTAAATGCCCTTGCTCTAAATCTAGTAAACCAAAATAAGCTGACTCTTCAAATACGATGAACAATCGTCCACCGCCTGGCTCAATGTACCAGGAGAATGGAACATACGCACATGCTGTTTCCCATAGTGGTCTTAAATCCGCATCACATTTCATAAATCCGTGGCGATCTCGAAAAAGAAGCAAATCCTCCCCGATTCGATCGAACAGTGAGACGGATTCATGGAGTAACAGCTCTGCAGCAGGTTTATACATATGCATCACTTCCTACTTCATACGGTATCAACCTTCTCAGTTTCTCGCTACTATTGATGCGCTCGGCTTGCACCTCCTGTTATACTAACTTCATGGAAAAAGGAGGACGAACACGATGAAACCTTTACAATTATCAGCAGAGACGGCTGTCGAACTCTCGAAACGTCTGAACGTACCACTTGAACAACTGATGCATATGCCGCGCCATATCTTGATTCAAAAGCTCGTCGAACTCGAGCAGGAACAAGCGAAAACAGAATCTGATTCGTCTAGCGAATCGGAATCTTGAGTAAAAAGCCTCTATTCCAATGACGGAAGGAGGCTTTAATCTTCGTTTAAGATTGTGGATGATAGTCGGATTTACCGTAACGGAAGACATTGATGATCGCTTTTCCGTCACTCGGATAACCATTCGGGTGATCGATCGGGAAGAGGGAGAAAAAGACGAAATAAAACGAGAAATACGCAAATTGGTACGTAAAGATCGACGCCTCGAACACGCCGGCATAAATAAGACCATTTACGACTAAGATACTCACCAAGTTCGCGATCGATCCACCAGCATAGACCATGATATTAGCAAACTTCGTTTCATGACGTAGCGCCTCATATTGACACCATCCATCCCAAAAATAAACACGATTCAGTCGAATTGGACCAACACGAAGCAATGATTTGCCTGAACCAATATTGATTTCCATGTTTCCACCGAACAATCGGGCGAAAAAGTAATGACCCATCTCATGAATCAATGTCACGATAGGCAGCAGTAAAAAGAACGATAAAAAGAATTTCCATAAATCACCGAAACCGAACATACAACGTACACCCTCTCACTTCAAAACAACATCTTAAATACTACATATAATTTTTCCCGAAAGATGTATCTTCAAACAATGTTTCGATGATTTTCGCAAGTCAATTGCATGACAGACTGACATCGGACTGTCATCCGCGCACAAAAGAAGGACGAAGCCATTTAGTGCTTCATCCTTCTCCATTTAATCGGTTTTCTTTCGACGTTTGTTCGCTGCGTACAACAATCCGATAATCGTCAGTGCTGCACCGCCTGCTACCGCATATTTCTTGTAATCCGCTTTTCGTTCGGCGATGACCGTCGTCGTCAATGCTTGGACGACCAACTGTTTCTCTTCATGCAGTCGTGGTGCGTGCAACTTAACGGCACCCGACTCCACCAACACCTCGAATTCACCGTTTGGCAATTCAATCGTGATATCCTCTTCCGTCGCATTATGATAGACACGCTGCCGTTCGACGTATCCTTCATATGTTCGTTTCAGTTCAAAGGCAATGACACCTTCCCCTTCTTCGAGGAAACGCAGATGTTTTTTGATCATCGCTGCGTTTGCGAGACGGAACATCGGATACTGACGACGGAGGGCAATCAATCCTTTGACGTACTCGACTGCCGGACGCTCTGTTTCCGCCCGTTCATAGTCAAGACGATTGACGACCTCTCCGGCATTGAAGCTGTCACGAATTCCGTCCTTCGTCCGGAAGAACTCTTGTCCGGCATGGAGGAAAGGAATGCCTTGTCCCGTCAAAATGATCGCATTTGCAAGCATTTGCCGTTTCCGACGAATCTCTTCCGTGTCTTCTGGACGAGACACCGTTAATTTATCCCAAATCGTCAAATCATCATGAGCCTCGACGTACGAGACGACTTGATTCGGCTCATCGGCAAATCCTTGCGAAGAGACGTTACCAGCGATTCCCCGTTTGACTTCACTCGTCCGGTCAAATGCACCACTGATGAAACCACGGTCTTCTGGCGTTTGGACGTCGCCTTTGACCCCGTCCCGTAAGCCGTTGTTGAAATGAGCGATCCCTGGCATCTTCGGTGCGTTGAAATAGTTCGCTTTTTCTTCCGGATCAAGTGGCGTATCGAGATCCCAGCCTTCACCGATGATCAGAATCGACGGATCAATCCGGTCAAGTGCATGGCGCACTTGATTCATCGTCTCAACATCATGAAGTCCCATTAAGTCGAAGCGGAACCCATCGAGATGGTATTCTTTCGCCCAGTACGTCACACAATCAAGAATGAACTTTCGCATCATCAGACGTTCAGATGCGGTATCATTTCCACAGAAACTACCGTTTGAGAGACTCCCATCCGCCTCTTGACGATAAAAGTATCCAGGAACGAACTGACCAAGCGGAACCGTCGCCGCATCATACGTATGATTGAAGACGACGTCCATGATGACACGGATCCCGCGATCATGTAACGCCTGCACCAATTGTTTTAATTCAAGGATCCGCGTTCGTGGATCATCCGGATTCGAGGAGTACGAACCTTCCGGCGCAAAGTAGTTCACCGGATCATAACCCCAGTTATAGTTATCCGGGTCGTTCGGCGCTGTCTCATTGACCGAGCCAAAATCATAGATCGGTAGTAACTGGACATGTGTCACACCGAGGTCTGCCAAATAATCAAGCCCTGTCAATCCACCATTTGGTGTCCGTGTCCCAGCTTCCGTCAGTCCAGCGAACGTCCCACGTGCGACGACACCACTACCCGGATGACTCGTTGCATCGCGTACGTGTAATTCATAGACAACTGCGTCTTGCGAAGAATGGAACAATGGACGTTCTTCAATCCATCGTTCTGGTGTCACACTGGTCGGGTCAATTAATGCGCCGCGCTTTCCGTTCGTTCCGACGGCTTTCGCATACGGATCGACCGCCTCGACTTTTTGTCCGTTGATGCTCGCTTGAAACGTATAGAAATAACCTTCATATGTCGCTCGATCGAGTTCGACGACGTACGTTCCCCGTTCGCCTGCCACCATCTCGACCTCTTCGACTTTTCGTGCGCGTAGTGTCTTGTAGAGACGAATCACGACACGTTCTGCTGTCGGCGCCCACAAGCGCACGTGAATCGCTGTCTCTGAGAAGGTCGCTCCTAAATCATTTCCACTATAGGCAAATCGCTCATCCAGTTCTTGCGGTGTGAGCGTCAACATGTCTGCTGTTTGTTTCAAAGCCAAGCACCCCTTTCATTTCATGGTTTTTATTATAACAAAATTTCAAAGCAGTGGACGCTTCCGGTATTCCTCTCTAAAATAGAGAGTGGAATGAAAGGGGAGATTGAAATGGCAGCAAAAGATAATTCATTTGATATCGTGTCACAAATCAACATCGAGGAAGTCAAGAACGCGGTCCAAATCGCACTGAAGGAAATCACGAACCGCTTCGACTTCAAAGGTTCAAAAAGCGACATGAAGCTCGAAAAAGAGGATTTGATTCTAATCTCAGATGACGATTTCAAACTCGATCAAGTCAAAGACGTCTTAACAGCAAAATTGATCAAGCGAGAAGTCCCAACCAAAAACCTGCAGTATGAAAAAGTCGAGCAGGCTGCCGGGAATACAGTCCGACAACGTGTCATCCTGAAAAGTGGAATCGACCGTGACGACGCGAAAAAGATCAACAATGCCGTCAAGGAATCGAAATTAAAAGTGAAGACACAGATCCAAGATGATCAAATTCGTGTCACAGGTAAATCGCGTGATGACTTACAACAAGTCATGCAGATCGTTCGTGAGCTTCCATTATCGGTCGACGTTCAATTCATTAACTTCCGTTAATCGATTGATCTGAACGCTCATATTCAAAAGATAGGCATAGCGCATTTTCGGGTATCTCCTTAACAAAGGAGTGGTCGATCATGCGTTATGCCCTTTTTGCGGATCTTCACAGCTCAGTAGCCGACACAGCGGCTGTCCTAGCTGACATACGACAGCTCGCTCCCGATGCGCATTTGTTCTGCCTTGGTGACGTTCATGAATGTCATGTCGGTAAAAAGCGAGCGAAGCGCTATTCCTTCGAATCGCTCTCCCTCGTCGTGACGCTTGATGATGATTTTTTAAACCTAATTGATTTTAAGATGTTACTTGGCAATCAAGAAGAGCGCATCCTGTCGCTCGTTCCACCGCAACTATCTCCTGTCATCGATGCGTTACGCGATTGCCCTCGAAAACAACGCATCGAGGGTGCATTATTGATTCATGGAGATCAATTGAATTGGTCCCGTGATTTTTTGCCCGATCTGTCACAGCAACGTGAACCAGTACTCTTTTTTGGTCATAGTCATATCAGAGGTTTGTTTCGAAATGGCATTGCTATGTCGAGCCCATTGTATCAATCTTTATCCATTAATAATGGAGGACGATATGCCATCAATCTAGGTCCTGTCGTGTTCGAACGAGAATGGTGTCTTTACGATTCAGAGCAACAATCGATCGTGTTCCATCGGGCAAACTAAGAAGATACGACAAAAGCCGTCGGGCACAGGGCTCGACGGCTTTTGTTTGTGCATCCTATTGATCAGAGATAACGGACAAGCGATGCCTTGACGACATCCACTTGTGTGAAGTTCGTCTCTTCCGCGAATGCTTCGATGACTTGACGGACATCCCCTTGACGACGAACGAAGCTCGTCGGAACTGGTGTTGTACCGACAAGTTGCTCATGCAAACTCGTCAATCGATGATCATCGATGATCGTCGTCATCAAATCAAGGAACAGAAGAACATGCAGACGGTTCAAATAATCCCATGGCTTGTCTTCCGAACGGAATTCATTACGAGCGAGCCATTTTTTCAATCCGATCGCATCGATTTGACTCAACGTCTCTGTCGTGCGCGCCGACTTCCAAAGCGTCAACAGTTCGCCGAGTTTTTTTCGTGTCTGTTTTTTACGCATGAAGAATTCAAAATTGTCTTTCGTGCGCAACGCGTCTCCTTCGATCGGAGCAATCAAATCAGCTTCCGGCGCCGTCACGAAATCGTGAACGAAATCGACAGACTCTCCCGGTAACCAAGCAGCGAGTTTCCCGTGAAAATCAGCCATGAAGGCGACGGTTTCTGCCAAAGGCTCCTGCTTCATCCGTGAAGCAGCTTGCTGTAATCGGTCTTTCGTCTCAGTCTTCATAATCTACCTCTTCTTATTCGTGGATTGGTCTTACATTTCTTCCGGAGCGCCGACACCAAGTAAACGAAGACCTTCTGTCAAGACGATCGTGACGGACTTGACGAGTGCAAGACGCGATTGTTTTGCCGCGTCATCTTCGAGAACACGGACGTGTCCGTAGTATTTATTAAAGCTTTGTGCAAGATCTAAGACGTAACGGCTGATGATTGACGGCTCGCGACGTGTGAACGCGCGATCGATGACCGTCGAGAATTGGTTCAGCATCGATACGACACCCCATGCATGATCATCGGCACTGCCAGCGAATGGTGTGCCATCATAGCTACCTTTACGGAGCAATGAGTGCGCACGAGCATTCGTATACTGGACATACGGTCCTGTTTCACCTTCGAATTTCAACATCTGCTCAAGATCGAACTCGATATTGTTCATCCGTTCATTTTTCAAATCATGGAAGATGACGGCGCCAACACCTACTTGACGAGCTGTTGCTTCGGCATTCGCTAAGTTCGGATTTTTTTCCGCGATGTTTTGCTTCGCGACGTCGATTGCTTCTTGTAGTACTTCTTCAAGCAAGACGATCCGACCTTTACGCGTAGACATTTTCTTTCCGTCTTTCATAATCAAACCGAACGGTACATGGTGCATTCCGTCGACATTCTCAAATCCAAGTTTCTTCAGGACTGCGAACAATTGCTTAAAGTGAAGCGCTTGTTCGCCGCCAACGACGTAGAATGCTTGCTCAAAACGGTACGTTTCGAGACGATAGACAGCAGCTGCTAAGTCACGTGTCGCATAAAGCGTTGCGCCATCCTTCTTTTTAATCAAAGCAGGCGGCATACCTTCTGCTTCGAGGTCGACGACCATTGCCCCTTCTGATTCGACGAGTAAATCTTTTTCTTCAAGCAAATCGATGACGTGTTGCATCTTATCGTTGTAGAAAGCTTCTCCGTTCAAGCTATCGAATTTAACTCCGAGCATCTCATAAACACGATTGAACTCAACAAGTGAGACTTCACGGAACCACGTCCAAAGCGTTGTTGCCTGCTCATCACCTTGTTCGAGTTTTTTGAACCAGAGACGTCCTTCGTCTTCAAGTGCCGGATTTGTTTCCGCTTCTTCGTGGAACCGGACATATAATTTCAACAATTCCTTGATTGGTTCTGCACGGACCGCTTCTTCCTCACCCCACATCGTGTACGCAACCATCAATTTCCCGAACTGTGTTCCCCAGTCCCCTAAATGGTTGACACCGACGACATCATAGCCTTTTTTACGTGAGATTTGGTTGAGCGCGTTTCCGATTACCGTTGAACGTAAGTGACCCATCGAGAATGGTTTCGCGATGTTTGGTGATGAAAAATCAGTGACAATCGTTTTTCCATTGGCTTCACTTGATCCGAACGTCTCATTTTCCGTCAGAACTTGGTTGACGATTTCTTGCGATACGACTTCCCGGTTCAAGAAGACGTTGATGTAAGGACCTACAGCCTGAACGTTTGAGAACAATGGCGCGTCGATTTTTTCTGCGAGGTCCGAAGCAATCATATTGGGTGCTTTACGGAATGCTTTCGCGAGCATGAAGCATGGGAATGCTAGATCTCCATGATCTTCATGTTTCGGTTGCTCGATTAGTTGTTCGATTTGTTCAATCGATAAGGCACCTTCCATGACTTGATGTAATACTTCTGCGTATTGCGTTTTATAACTCATCTTTATTTCCTCCTGCTTCACTGATTTTTGGCAATAAAAAACGCCCCTTGCGCCACGCGCAAAGAGACGGAATGACCGCGGTACCACTCTTCTTGGTGTCCTTTTGACACCCACCTTGTTCGGGGATAACGGGGTTCCCCCGGCTACGCCTTTTCTTTCAGGAATCGGGTAGCGTCTCAGAAGTGCGCTTCACGACCGGTTCGTCCTCAGGCTTCCACCATTCCCTGATTCGCTAGTTGACGAAAATCAACCGTTACTCTCTTCATCATCGACTGTATTCGATATCTTTCACATTATACGCAATTCTTTCTTTTCTCTCAACCTTATTTTTTTGGTAAATGGCTTATCAAAATTTCCACAATTCGGGTATAGGAATAAAAGATACTTCTCAGGGGGAGGGATGTTTCATGCGCTACTACCAACAGGTAGCCCGGACGAGCTGGATCGTTTTCAGTCTCGTCGCCTTGACATTGTTATTGATTGGCATCGTTCATCCACCTACCTTCCCTCCTTCCATCTCCATCGTCAATACCCTTTATTTGTTTGGGCTCGTTCTCCTGTTTCAGTTCGATAATGTCCGTCGTGGCGGCATTTATTATACGTTTCAAGAAGGAATCATTTTATTTTTATTCCTCAATTACGGTTTGACGTACGCTTTGATTTTAAGCCAAGTCGGTATTCTCGTCTTTCAATTCATGTCTCACCGAAAAGCGATTCGCTGGAAACGTTTCGCCTATCTCTACCCAATCAACGCCTTGTTTGATTTAGTCTACATCTCGCTTCCGGTATTTGCGTATGAAGCGCTCGGTGGACCGATCGGCTCAAGCTTTACGTATACCAAAGCTCTGATTCCCTTCATCGGCTTTTTGATCACAGTCTTCCTTGTTTCTTACTTCCAATGTCTGCTCGTCAATCGCTTTCTTTTCTTGAAATACGATTGGCAACGTCTTGTGAAGCTTCAGTCCCTCGTTTACGGAATCAGCATGTTAAGTGCTCTACTTGGGATCTGGTTCTACGATGAAAGTCCTCTTGTCGCGGCTACAGTCTCCGCCTTGATTCTCTTTTTATTCAAACGTCTGTTGCAAGAACGTGGTGACTCACTTGAAGCAAATGATAATGCTAAACGATTTGATGATGCGAAGGAACACTTATTGATCTCCCGCTTCGAACGCGAGACGATCGACTCGTTACTTCTCGATTTACCGCATCTGCTACCGTTTTCTGAAGGCTGGATTTCGATTCAACAACAGCGGAAACAAGTCATCTATGACATCCGGACGAAGCAACCGATCGATGTGTTACCGCTGTTTCACTCTTTGACAGCCGACGATTTGCATACCCCGATCATCTATGGTCTTCGTTGCGACTGGGGAAACGATATTCAAATCGGATTGCCTGTCGATCGCCATTCAATGCTAGCAATTCCTTCGATTACGAGCGGAGAAGTCGATGTCTCGATCATTCTGTTCCATCAAGTCGCAGACGCCTATGATGCGACGAATGCCGACGAATTATCTCGTCTACTCCGTATCTTTTGTCGCGTCCTAGAACGCTCTCGTGAAACGGTTCAACTCTATACAGAAAGTCGGACTGACGCCTTAACGGAATTACCAAATAGTCGTGCCTTTTACGAACACGGTCGACAAGAATTCGCTGCTGATTGCTATCCGCTTTCCGTGATTCTGTTTGATATCGATCATTTCAAACACGTCAACGATACGTACGGGCATAAAGTAGGCGATCTCGTCCTTCGTGAACTCGGTCGACGCATCCAGGTGATCCAACTGCAACATGATGATGTCTTCGCTGCTCGTTATGGCGGGGAGGAATTCGTACTTTTGTTGCGAAATCGTAGTCAAGAGGCTGCCATTCAGATTGCCGAGACGGTCCGCCATGCGGTCATGGATCGCCCCTTCCTCGTCGATGGTCACCGACTTTCCTTAACTATAAGCCTCGGAATTGATACAGTGGAAGAAAGATATCAACGGACGTTCGAAGAATCGCTACGTCAAGCCGATCATGCACTCTATGTCGGCGGAAAACACAACGGACGCAATTGTACCGCGCACTATGCAAATCTTTGAAAGGTCGTGACTCTATTGTCGATTACGGAAATTGAAATGACGCTACCGACATCACAAACCCACCGGACGATTCGAATTCATCGTCCGCCACATTTTGATCCTTCTGAAGCTTTACCAGTAATTTATATGCATGACGGACAAAACGTCTTTAGTGGAGAAACCGCCTCGTTCGGAAAAGGCTGGGAGATTCATCTTGCACTACAACAGACACAGATTCCGGCAATGGTCGTCGCGATTGACAGTCCAGAAGATGGAATGGATCGGTACGATGACTATGCTCCTTGGAGTGACGAAGCCTTATTGATGCGAAGCGCCTATCCTTCGCACCGGACGTCAATCGGTGGCAACGGTAAGGTCTATATGGACTGGATCATCCGCGAGTTAAAACCATACATTGATGCCAACTATGCGACACGCCCTGATGATACGACAATGATCGGCAGTTCGATGGGTGGCGTCATCTCGCTATATGGATTATTCGCGTATCCGGAAGTCATCACGCGCGTCGCTGCCTTATCGACTGCTGGATGGGCAAACTTCTCCTCACTCCTTGAATTCATCGAGCGCAGTCCGTCTCTGTCTGCAACGCATCGCTGTTATATGGACGTCGGCACAAAAGAAGTGAGTGGTCCGATGACCGAGACGGATTATTTACACACGAATGATGTCTTAGCGCGAGCGGTCGAACAGAAACTCGCTCAAAGTCGCTATACGATCATTCCGGAAGCAATCCATCATGAAACGGCCTGGGCCAAACGTTTGCCAGATATTTTACGTTACTTGTTCCCATCCTCTTGAATACACAAAAAAGCCGGACGGTTTCTATTAAAGAAATCATCCGGCTTTTTACGCGTGCCTTATACTAATTCTTCTTGTTGCTCTTTTTCATAACGGTTGCGCGGATGCTCCCGGCATTCATCGGAACACGAACGCATGACTTTTGGTTCGCATTCTTCACAGCAGAAGTGCTGTCGATTGCATTCCGGGTTTGCGCAATTAACGTAGCGCGTCTCCGGTTTTCCACAGTAGTAACATTCTGAGACGACAGAAGGATTGACGGCATTGACAGGAACTTGTACACGCTCATCAAAGACGTATAGTTCGCCTTCCCAGTCTTCTCCTTGTGTCTGTTCATCTTTTCCGTACATGACGACTCCGCCTTTAAGGTGGAAGATATCATCACTCTGTTGCCGTTTACGGAAGTACGCCGTGAATTTTTCACAACGAACACCACCCGTACAGTATGTGAGAACCTTTTTTCCTTCAAACAAATGCTCGTTCTCGTCAAGCCACTCCGGGAATTCCCGTGAAGCATTGACATCCACTTTTACAGCATTCTTGAAGTGTCCGAGGTCGTATTCGTAGTTGTTGCGTACATCGAGAATGACGACGTCATCTTGTTTCATCATTTCTTTCCACTCTGCTGGTTCAAGATACGCAGCGTGTTCTTCTGGTACGTTGAATTCGTCCTCAAAACGCCATGTGACGAGTTCTTTTTTGTAACGGACGAACGTCTTTTTGAAGGCATGCTCCTCGACTTCATCGATTTTGAATTCGATGTCAGCGAATCGTGGATCCGCCGTCAAGTCCTTCATGTATTGTTCCGTTTGTTCGACTGTTCCAGAGAGTGTGCCGTTGATTCCTTCAGGTGCAATCAAAATCCGACCTTTGATACCGAGCTCTTTACAGTAAGCAAGATGCTCTTTCGTTAGCTGTTCCGCATTTTCAATTGGAACATACTTATAAAATAATAGTACGCGATAAGGTTTCATATTCCTCATTAGCCCCCATGTCAGTTTTTTGCAGTAAAACGAACGTTGGCAAACGAAGCGTCTAGCTATTGACTAGCTGGGAACGCCTGCAAAACGCACCCATTTAAGTATAATACCAACTCCCTTTCGAATGTACAATCCACAATTCCTGAATCCCTTTCAAGGAATTTCATTCCCTTTCTGAATCCGAAAGAGGTAAAATAAAACACAGTAGTACATCTCGCAAGGAGGATTCCGAATGCTCCATACACTTCGTGACTGGATCGAGCAGATGATTTTCTTTCTCCAAGACTTACCTGGAGGAGCTGCCACCGGTTTGATTGCCCCGTTTCTTGAGTCTCTATTTCCTTTCCTGCCACTCGTCCTGATCATTTCCGCGAATGCGGCAACCTATGGTTTTGGTATGGGTGTTCTCGTATCATGGGTCGGGAGCATGCTTGGATCACTCGTCGTCTTCGCTTGTATTCGATATCTATTTCGTCGTCCGGTCACGCGTTGGCTTGAAAAACACCATGCCGCGCAACAGTGGATCGAACGTGTTCGTCACATGAGTCCCATCTCACTCGGATTCTTTTTTTCGCTTCCATTCATGCCTGCGTTCATCATCACGTCCATTTCTGCCATGATTCAACTATCGCTGCGGACGTATTTGATCGCTGCTGGTGCCGGGCGTCTGATCGTCGTCATCATCTTCTCGCTAATCGGAAAGGAATGGTCCACGTTTCTTGAACGTCCGATGCGTCTTGTCCTTCTATTTTTGATTTTACTCGCCATCTGGGGAGTTAGTCGCGGGACGGAAGAATGGTTGAAGCGTCGTGCCCTTTCAAAACGTGCGGATCATTTACGAGAAATCGAAGATAAGATCGAACGTCCATTTGAAAAATGACTCGAGGCTGACTCAAAAAAAGAATGACGCGTCTTTTCACGCCCTTTCCTCAGGCGAGACACAAGCCAGTTTTCCTGCTCCGTTGAAGCAGGAAAGCGGGTCTTGTTCGTCTCTGACAGCGCATAAATGCGCTTTTCCTGTAGGAGTGGCGCGAAACGCGTCATTCTTTTTGTTACGAGATAAGGATGGCAGATCATCATTCTGCCATCCTTATCTTTGTAGAGACTGACTTTTGAGTCAGCCCCTTTAAGCTGTTCTCATTTTTCTAGGGACTAGGTCTTTTGAATCATTTTATAAAGTGGTTAATATATAAAAATAACGTTCAAACAATGTTCAATATTGAGAACGCTTACATTAAATTGGTATGACCAATATTAATATAATAATGATCTTTTCTTCTTAAAAATTAGGATAGCTTTTCCAGAAACGACATCCTTATAATGAATTTACATTCATTCCTTAAAGGAGGCGTCCTCATGCATCAAGCGTCCGAAGTCCAGAAAAATGAAGCGACTCAATCTGCTCCAGCCATTGTCGAGAGTGCTACCTTTCAACAATTGATGCGCCAAAAGAACGGCTTCATTCTTCCAGCTATTAGTTTTTGCCTTATTTTTTATTTTGCGCTTCCGATTTTGACAAGTTACTTCACGATTTTGAATGAGCCAGTATTCGGTGATATTACAGGAGCTTGGGTATTCGCATTTGCCCAGTTCATCATGACGTGGACGTTCTGCATGATGTATAGCAAAAAAGCACGTGCCTTTGATCGACTCGTCGAACAGATCAAGGAGGAGTCGAAATGAATTATACTGCCGTTGCCCTATTCGCAGCGATCGTCGGTTTGACGCTCGTCATTACATACTTTGCTGCCCGTAAAACAAAAACAGCTAACGACTTTTATACAGCGGACGGCGGACTCACTGGTGCACAAAACGGGATGGCGATTGCCGGCGACTACATGTCCGCCGCCTCGTTCCTCGGAATTGCCGGGATGATCGCTTTAGCCGGATTCGACGGATTCTTTTACTCGATCGGCTTCCTCGTTGCTTATCTTGTTGTCTTGTACCTCGTTGCCGAACCACTTCGGAACCTCGGAAAATACACGATGGCTGATATGATTGCCGCTCGTTTTAACGCCTCAAAAGTTCGTGGAGTCGCTGCCATGAACTCGATTGCGATCTCGATTTTTTACATGATCGCGCAACTCGTCGGTGCAGGTGCCTTGATTGAATTGTTGTTAGGAATTCCTTATACGACGAGTGTCATCATCGTCGGTATCTTAATGACGGTCTACGTCGTCTTCGGTGGTATGACTGCGACTTCGTGGGTTCAAATCATCAAAGCGATTCTCTTGATGGCAGGAACAGCCGTCATCTCGTTCATGGTCTTCGCGAAGTTCGATTTCTCGATCTTCAAGATGTTTTCAGAAGTGAAACAAGCCACGCCGCTCGGAGATTCATTCTTGAATCCTGGAAACAAATTTAAGTTACCACTCGATACGATTTCGCTCAATCTCGCGCTCGTTCTTGGAACAGCTGGATTACCACATATCTTAATTCGTTTCTTTACTGTTAAGGATGCTCCGACAGCTCGTAAATCCGTCGTGTACGCGACATGGATCATTGGTGTCTTTTATATCTTGACGATTTTCCTCGGCTTTGGTGCTGCTGCTTTCGTTGGTTCTGAAGATATCATCGCTGCTAATGCTGCTGGTAACATGGCTGCGCCACTTCTCGCTAAAGCACTTGGTGGCGATTTACTCTTTGCATTCGTCGCTGCGGTCGCTTTTGCGACAATCCTCGCCGTTGTTGCAGGACTTGTCTTATCCGCTGCGTCTGCCTTTGCTCATGATTTTTATAGTCATATTCTACGCAAAGGGCAAGCAACGGAAAAAGAACAGATGACGGCAGCACGACTTGCTTCCATTGCTGTCGCCTTGATTTCGATGGTACTGGCATTGTTCGCACAATCGATGAACGTCGCGTTCCTCGTATCGCTTGCCTTCGCTGTCGCGGCAAGTGCCAACTTGCCAGTCATTCTCTTGACGATCTTCTGGCGCCGTTTCAATACTGGCGGAGCTGTCACAGGTATGGTCGTCGGGTTATTCTCTTCACTGATTCTCGTCGCACTCAGTCCAAACCTTTGGGCAGTCGACGGTTCAGCCTTGTTTGTCGGGGAAGCCCTCTTCCCGCTGACGAATCCAGGAATCGTCTCCATCCCGCTTGGTTTCCTCGGAGCTATCGTCGGGACATTGTTGACGAAATCGAACGAGGTTGCCGGTAACTTCGAACGTATCTTAGTCAAGGCCAATACCGGTATCGATGCAGCAACGGAAGTCGCCGCGTCAAAAGAATAAGTTCCCCTTAACGGCTCCTTCAACCCCCTTGAAGGAGCCGTCCCCTTTTACATTCTTCTCATTCATTGCCATACTAAGTGAATAATAGAGAAGAAAAGGAAAGGAAGACTGTACATGGATCTCGCTTTTTATTATTTCTTAATCCTCGGATTTTTCATTGGAATCATTTCCGGATTTTTCGGAATCGGTGGCGGTATCATCTTGACGCCCCTGTTACTCATTTTAGGATATGCTCCGAGTGTCGCGATCGCGACGAGCCTCATGTTGACTCTCGGATCAACGGTTTCAGGTACGCTCTCTCACTTACGTCTTAAAAATGTCGTCTGGCGCGATAGTCTCGTCGTCGGTGGCGTCGGAATCATCGGTTCGACGATCGCGACACCACTCGTTCTTCGACTAGAGGCAGTCAATGGTGCTCATCTCGTCATCTCAATCGTTTATATCGGTCTCTTACTCTACTTCGCGAATAAATTCTTACGTCCGAAATCAACGACGGGTGAACAGACGGGGTGGAAAAATCGATATCTCGCTCTTGCCTTCACTGGTTTGTTCGCCGGATTCATTTCTTCATTACTTGGTGTCAGCGGTGGCTTCATCATCACCCCGTTACTCGTCGGGATCGTTGGCTATGAGTTGAAACGTGCGGTCGGAACGAGTATTGCTTCCGCGTTGCTGATTGTCCTATCGGGACTCGTCAATTACACGGTCGCAAGTACGAACATCGATATCCTGGTCGGAATCATGCTGATCGTCGGTGCCTTGCTCGGAGCACCGATTGGCGCGAAGCAATTGACGCACTTCGAAAGCCCATTCGTCAAAAAGTACCTCGGTATCTTCTATTTGACGGTTGCGATCAGTGTTTTACTCGAGGTCATCGGCTGGAACGTCGCTTCACTCTCTGTCCTCGTTGCGCTGAGTTTAATATTCTTACTGACACTCCTCATCTACAGTCGTCGTCGGACGAATGGATGAATCGTCTCATCACAAAAGCCGTGGTGCCTGTTTAAAGGCATCACGGCTTTTGTTCGTTTAAGCGACTCGTTTATGAGCCGTCCGTTCGTAATTCCTCGTTTGTTCAATGACCAAGTGCGACAAGAACAGCATCCCGATCAAGTTCGGAATCATCATCAATCCATTTGCGATATCTGCGACGAGCCACAACGGTTCTAATTGCGCGACGGCACCATAACAGGCTGCGAGTGCAAAGAATACACGGTATCCTTCGTTGAAACGTGTCGTACCGCTCAAGTACTCCAAGCACTTCTCTCCATAGACATACCAACCGATGATCGTCGAATAACCGAAGAAGAAGACGGAGAATGCGACAGTCCATTCTCCAAATGATCCAAGGACGCTCGCAAAGGCGGTTGCCGTTAGTGCTGCCCCGGAAAGGCTCGCATCGTGCGTTACACCTGAATGTAACCCGCCTGACGGATCCCAAAATCCTGTCGTCAGAAGAACGAGTGCCGTCATCGTACAGACGACCAAAGTCACGATGAAGGTACTTGTCATCGAGATCAATCCTTGTTCGACCGGACGTTCACTTTTCGCAGATCCGGCGATCAAGGCTGCTGTCCCGAGTCCTGCCTCATTCGTAAAAATGCCTCGTGCTACACCGACTTGCATTGCCATCATGATCGATACACCGGTGAAGGCGCCTGCAGGTGCAAGCGGCTGGAAAGCATACGCAAAGATTAAACCAAGGGCTGGTAGAATCTGATCTGCTTTCACTACCAAAAGCACACAAGCGGCACCGATATAGAGCAAGCTCATGATCGGAACGAAGATCGTCGAGATCGCACTGACGCGTTCGAGCCCACCACGAATCGATACATAGACTGCCAGCGCGAGCAGAATGCCGAAGAGTAGAAGCGGTACATGAAACGATTGCTCAAGCACCGTTGCCATCGCATTCGCTTGCACGGTGTTCCCGACACCAAATGATGCAATCAAACCAAATGCCGCAAACAAGATGGCGAGGAATTTAAATTTTGCACCTAGTCCCTTTTCGATATAATACATTGGTCCACTGACAGCTTCGCCGCGTTCATTTCGACTTCTAAAAAGAATCGCAAGAAGACTTTCCGCATATTTCGTCGCCATTCCGATCAAACCGATGATCCACATCCAAAAGACTGCACCCGGTCCGCCCATCGTTAAGGCGACCGCGATTCCCGCGATGTTTCCGTTCCCGATCGTCGCTGCAAGAGACGTCATTAACATCTGAAAGCTACTAATTTCCCCTTCACCCTGTCCTGATTTTTGAACTGACAATTGAAACGCTTGTTTCAAGCGACGAAACTGAAGACCACGTAAACGAATCGTAAAGTACACTCCCGTTCCTACTAACAACACCATGCTTGGAATTCCCCAGACCCAAGCAGATATCAGACGTAACACATCCATGCCATTTCATCCTCTCTCTTTTTCCGAGGCTTACCGTAGCATGGAGTTGTGTTTTCATACAATACGAAAGAATACTTTTTGTGATTTTACACAACAGAAGCTATACTAAAGATACTGAACGAGAGAGAAAGAAGGGATTCCTCCATGTTAGAAGCTTCATACCATTCGTTAGACGATTTAGCGGAAGCGATCGGTATCGCCTTAAATGCGCCGATTACGATTGAAGATCGTAATCACCGTCTCCTTGCCTATAGTACGCATACTGCTGACACGGACCCTGCTCGTGTCGCAACGATCATCGGTCGCCGGGTACCGGAATCGGTCATCGACCAACTCTGGAAAGACGAAGTCATCCAGAGTCTCGCTACTCAAGACGATCCGCTCATCATTTCTGCGCGCACGGATGTTGGACTGAATGACCGCGTCGCCATTGCCATCAAACAAGATTCAGAAATTCTCGGCTACATTTGGTCGATTGCTCGCAGTACCCCGTTCACTCCATCAGAACTAGCAGATTTAAAGAAAGGAGCTCTGCTTGCTCAACGTCAGTTACTAGCGATCGATATGCAGAAAAAACGGAAGGAAGAGCAGACGGAACAATTCTTCTTTGAGTTATTACATGAAGAACTATCCGAGTCGGAGATCCTGAAGATGTTTTCTAAGCTCCATGTCGCACCCCCTGGCATTAGTCGTTTGACGGTCATCCGTTTTTCAGAAGCAATCACACCACGACTTGCGGATCGTCTGCGCTATTTATTGACGATCCAACAGACGGTTCGTCCATTACTTTACGCATATGATGAAACAGATTTTATCTTGTGGATCAGCACAAACGACCGCGACGCAGAACAAGAACGTCTACAGTTTGACGCCTTCATCCAGTCCTTCCGCCAATTACTCGCGGAGCGGTTCGATTACACGGACTTTGTCGCAGCAAGTAGTGAAGTCTTCACAGGCGTCCAAGCGATTCCCGAGCGCTATGAAGAAGCGGGCATCGTCTTGCGTTTGAAAGATGCCTTTCCATTCGAACTGAAGAACGTGACGCGTTACGAACGTCTCGGCTTGTTTCAGCTCTTGCCAATTTTTTCAGAACGTCTGCGACGACGAACGGTCCGTCTCGAAGAAATCGAGCGATTGCGTGCTTACGATGTGAAACATGCCTCCTCTTTATGTGAGACGCTAGAATGGTTTCTTCATTATGATGGGAACGTCAAGCAAGTCGCTTCCCATCTCCATGTTCATCCGAACACGATCCTATATCGGATGCGACGGATCGAGGAGGAAGCTGGTATCCGGATGGAATCACTACCCGAACGTTCCTTACTCTATTTGTACCTAAAAGCAGACCGATATCCTTTGTGATTTTACACAAAGGATATCGGTTATTTTTGAAAACACCGATAAAGTAGAGCGTTTTCATTTCTCGTATACTGAAGAAGAAGAGAAATTGATTTGTTTATTTGCGAAAGGGGATCGCGTTCACATGATCATTGGAGTATTAAAGGAAATCAAAAACAACGAAAACCGTGTTGCATTAACACCTGCCGGGGTAGCAGCGTTACATGCACAAGGACATCGTGTCATCATTGAATCGATGGCAGGCATGGGGAGTGGTTTCACGAACGAGGAGTACGTCAAAGCTGGTGCTGAAATCATCGCGACTGCTGCTGAAGTCTGGGCAACAGCCGAACTGGCTTTAAAAGTCAAAGAGCCAATCGCTTCAGAGTACCAATATTTCCGTCCGGACCTGACATTATTCACGTATCTCCACCTAGCTGCTGAGCCAGAACTGACACGTGCACTCGTTGATTCGAACATCACAGCAATCGCTTATGAGACAGTCGAGAAGAACCGCACACTTCCATTGTTAACACCAATGAGTGAAGTCGCCGGTCGTATGGCATCACAAATCGGTGCACAGTTCTTGGAAAAACCACACGGTGGTATGGGCATCCTGCTTGCAGGTGTCCCTGGGGTTCGTCGTGGAAAAGTAACAGTCATCGGTGGCGGTGTCGTCGGAACAAATGCTGCGAAACTCGCTGTCGGTCTTGGTGCAGATGTTACAATCATCGATGTTAGTCCAGAACGCCTTCGCCAGTTAGATGATATCTTTGGTAACTCGATCAACACATTGATCTCAAACCCGTACACGATTGCTGAAGCGGTCGCTGAAAGTGATCTCGTCATCGGTGCTGTCTTGATTCCAGGTGCAAAAGCACCGAAGCTCGTCACTGCCGACATGGTCAAACGGATGAAGCCAGGTGCTGTCATCGTTGACGTTGCCATCGACCAAGGTGGAATCTTTGAGACGGTTGACCGCATCTCGACGCATGATGATCCAACGTACGAAAAATTCGGTGTCGTTCATTACGCGGTCGCGAACATGCCGGGTGCCGTTCCACGTACGTCTACCCTGGCATTGACGAACGCAACGCTTCCGTATGTCCTTGAACTCGCGAATAAAGGCACACATCGTGCGCTTGCTGAAAACGATGCTCTCGAAAAAGGATTGAATGTCGCGCAAGGCTTCGTCACGTATGAAGCGGTCGCACGCGATCTCGGATACACGTACAAATCCGTTGAAGATGTACTTCACTTACACGCATAATTTCGAAAGTAAAAATAGCCGATGCTTCCTTTTCTAGGAATGATCGGCTATTTTTTATGAAAAGAAGAAATTGCGGACGAATCTCTTTATTATTTCTTGAGGCACCACTCGGCTTGTCATATGATGAAAATATATGATTTTGAACTAATAGAGGTGATTTCATTACATGACACAAACCGTAACCGCTCATTCTCATGAACTTCAGAGCCATGTCGCTGAAGTTGCGTTACTCGAAGCACTGACATCTGATACAGAAGAGAACATACGTATTGCCGCAACCGAGCGCTTACGTGTTCTCGTTCCATCCCATCCATTGCTCAACATTGCTACAGCCCATTCCCTTTATTTCAAGAACGAACTCACTCAAGCGCGTCGACTTATTGAAGAGACGCACCAGCAAATCGGCGAGCATGTGCAAGGATACATTCTTCTCGGTATCATCAGTGAAGAGGAAGGATATATGCACGAAGCAGAACAGTTTTTCCTTTCAGCCATCACACGGTTCCCGGAAGAACCGGCAGGACATCGTTCTCTTGCCGTCCATTACAATCATCGACAATTTTATGGAGAATCAGCCGTCCATGCGTTTACATATTTAAAAAAAGTTGGCGCATCTGGAATCGATACGCTGATGGCTATTGATTCCATCCAACAACTAGACGGTCATTCGATCGATATGTTGGAAACACTCTATGCGTTAATCATCGGGGTATCTCATCTCGATAAAACAGCTGTCTTTCATGCGACTGCTTCTGCTAATCAAGGTATTCAATACGAGATGCTACATGCTACATTGCGTGAAGACAGCGACGATACACTCTACGCTAAACTCGACGAACGCATTTCCAATATGCTCGAGCACGGCTTGTACGCAGCTGTTTATGACGATTCCGAAGAAAAAATCTATCGCTATGTTTTCCGTGATATGTGTCGAGATATGACCATCCGACATGCAGGATGGCGTGCGTACCCAGACTATATTCGACTACGTTTTCTCTATTTCAAACAATTGTTGTTACGCGACTGAAAGTCAAAAAGCAAACGCAACGAGTGCCGCGATCGTCCATGGCAAGATTAAGTTGTCGAGATCGCGATATGAGATTGCTTCGATTAAGGCTGCGATGTTTGCAAGCAAGAAGCCGTAACTGACAGCGAGCCAAATCGGTTGTCCATAAAATAAGAACGTTACAGTCAAAACAAGGAATGACGCTAAAAACAAAGCGATACTTCCTTCAAAGGAACGTTTCGTCTCACCGCGGACGTAAAACGTCTTCCCGAAGCGTTTTCCGACGAGTGCCGCGAGACCATCTCCCCAAGCGAGCACCATGCTTCCCGCAACGAATGCCATCGGTTGTCGTTCGAAGAAGAATAGGACGAGTCCTGCCAATGCGAGCGGATAATAGACCGTTCCATAAGAAGGACGGTCGACGCCATGCATCTGTCCGATTCCTTTTCGTAATGTCAACAGATTGACGAGAGCAAAGAAAAGTAATGGTACGATGGCGATGTACCAGTGATCAAGCCATAGCAGCGCAAGAAATACCCAGTGACCGACAGCGACATGAATCCATTTCCGAACCGTCTCGGGAGAAAATCCGAAACGGCGTCCAACGAATTCAAGAATGACGAGAATGAAGCCGACGATTCCAATCGTGCCAATGGCAGCAAACCATTCCATCGTGATTCCCCCTTTCCTATTATTGTACGTTGTTTTAGTTGCCATTTGCCCTATTGAACCTTCATTTGATAACATAAGGTCAAATGACGTCCTAGAGAGGAAGTTTTGGAAATGTATGATGCTCAAGCAGTCCAAACATTATCAAGTTGTCTGCAACGCCTGAACGAGGGGAAAGGAATCGAACCCCTCGTCGCAATGGAAGGAACGGAATTGCCAAAGGTAATCAATCGCCTGAAACAATTCGATCCATTAAAAAATGGTTTATCGATCAATGAAATCGTCCATTTGGCAAATGCTCTAATCGGAGAACACATGTCAGCGACGACGATCCAGAACTGGACGAAACGTGAAGTTCGGGACATCATCGGCGTACCGCATCGTGGGAAAAAATACTCGATCAATCAAGCCGCCATCATCTACCTGTTGGATGATTTAAAACACCTCTTCTCGTTAGAAGAAACACGGGAACTGCTGACGATCGTCTTCCAGAACCCAAATATCGATGAGGATGATTTAATCAGCCCTCTTAATTTTTATCTCGTCTATACGCAGCACGCGGAGACAAGTGGACCGATCGAATTAACGGAGAAGCGTCTCAAACGCTCGCTCGAGCGGATTAACGCCTACCGCCCTGAAACCGTTCATGTCTTACAACTCTGCCTCTACGCCCGTCGTGTGTCGCATTTGACACATGAAGCTAAACAACGCCTCCATCATGTCCTGCAAACGACATGATGAAAAAAAGATGCCATCCATGTCATGGAAGGCATCTTTTTTTTATTAAACAGCTGTCAGTGATTTAAAGTGGACGTTATTCGTCAGACTTTTCAGGACAGAGAGTAGTTCGTACATTGAGAGCTTGTCAGCATCCTTGACAAGACGGTATTCATCACCGTCCTGCAATAATTCCGCAACGACTTCTCCGGCTGCACTCCGTACGGAGAATTTTCCTTTTGTCAGGTCGAAGGAAATCGTGAACGTACCACGCTCATATACGTTGTACTCACATTTCTTCGAGAAGAGCGAAAACTTCTCGCGCATTTGACCTACCTCTTGTCCATCATGGTTCATCACGACCCATTTCTTGCATGTCGGAATGAACTTACCAAACGCTACCCCTCTACCTTCACCATTCATTACTTGAACACGACCGTTTTCGTCGTGTTGAACCGCACCGATCATTTGGTGCGCTTCATCATAAATCGCGGCATGACCTTGCGAAAAAACGCAACCCTGCACATAGACAACTTTGCGCAACAGAAATTCTCCTCTCACTGCTAAAACGTGCTGGTTTTTCGTCCCCAGTTTATTTAGACATCCTGTATAGTTTAACTTTCTTTATCTGTATGATATTTCGTTAACGAAAATGATTATTGCACCGTTTCTTCAAATTGACAACCCCCTTTTGTCGACAATCATTCGACAAGTTCAATGCAGGTTCATCTCTTTTGCAAATGCGAGCAATTCTTCCCGATCGATGAGACGAACTTGATTCGGTTCTGCCAGTTGATACGCGGCTTCTGTAAAGGTCGAATTCGTAACGACCCATCCCTCGTCCATTCCGTAGAATGGAACCGAGGCAGCGACCTGTTGAACCGCTTCGAGCCCTACAGCCGCACTGTATCGCTTCGCCTGGATGGCAATCTTATACCCTCGTTCATCCTCTATCAACAAATCTGCTCCGAAGTCGCGTGAGGCAGGTGTCAACTCGACCCGATATCCTGCTGTTTCAAATAAATCGGCAAGCCATTCTTCAAATTCTCGTCCTTCCATTCGATCGAGTCTTTTTTCAAGCGACGGCGTTAAAACGGACAAAAGAAGAAAAAGGATACACCCTACTATACTGATGATTAAGATTAAAGGTTCCCAAGAACTTGAAAAAAAATAAGTTCCGAAAACTCCTATCATGGCAAACAAAGCTGCTAGTAACAATCGTTTTCTTTTTAATTGTTTCATCCTACTTTTCCCCTCTACTTCGTCGTGACCTTTTTTTCACTATACTAAAATTCTTCGTTGGTTGCTTCCTTCGACAGGAAACGCGGCTCGTCTTGCAGAAGTAAACTAACGAGGAAAGACTGTCTTAAAATCCATGGTCGAAGACCAGTAAGGAGGTAGCTCATGGCAGAACATTCATCCCCTTCATCGCTACGGATCATCCATTCGACGTTACGTGCTATGAAAGAACCCGTACTTCTTGTCGATGCAGATGGAAAGATTCACTTTCATAATGACGCGTTTCAACACCAGTTCATGACCACTCCGGATAAAGAAACGATCCAGAAACTTTTTTCGATTACGGATGATTTGTTTCCGATCCAACAGGAAACCGTCATTTTGACGACACATCAGTTAACAGTCACAGCGATTGAAGAGACTGACTATTTTCTTGTCCATGTCGCTTCTCTTAAAATAGAAGACTTATTTGATTCAACTTTTGATGCTGCCTTATTCATCACAGATCCGGAGTTTCGGATTCGAGCATATAACGAGGTTGCCAGTACCTTATTCCGATTCGATCATGCCGAAGACATCATCGGTCTAAAACCGACGATTCTCCATGACGCAAAGGAAGTTGCTACCCGCCGTCAACATCTTGAACAACTGAACCTGAAAGATTTATCCGATGAACAACTCTTCTTACTCCATGGTCGGGAAGCGGAAAATGAATGGACCTATCATCGTCTGGATGGTTCGACGTTCCATGGACGGCTTTATATGACACGTCTGCCGAATGATACGTACTTTTTACTCATTCAGGACATCACGACACAAAAACAAATCGAATGGCACCTGACGAAAAGTGAACGCCGCTTCCGACTCTTCTCGGAGTCCGTCGTCGAAGCCGTCATTTTTCATGACCATGGCATCATCATCGATGCCAACCGCGCAGCAGAGGTCATCTTCCGGACGAAGCTTGAAAAGATGAAAGGAAAAACGACGCTTGAGTTGATTCATCCGGATCATCATGCGCGTGTCTTACAACGAATCGAAGAACATCGAGAAGAACCCTATGAAGTTCTTGGTCAACGTGCCGACGGAACTTCTGTCGAAATTGAAGTTTTCCCACGTGAAATCATCTACAACAATATCCGTATGCGCGTCGCCGTCGTTCGTGATATCACGGAACGAAAAAAAATCGAGAAAATGCTTGAACGTGAAAAAAATGCCATCATGCGTCAACGTGACATCACACAATCGATTCTTCAAGCCTCTAATGAAGGATTCCTGCTGACGGAAGAGGATGGAAGTTTCATCTTCATGAACGTCAAAGCACGCAAGTTACTTGATGTACCAGGGATTGCGCCAAGTAAAATCCAAGAACGGATCAGTCTGATTCCGAATCTCGATTTGAACACTCGATTCGAGATGCTCCGACAAGTAGAAGAATTACTCGCCGGAAAACATTCTGAACTATCGTTTCGTTTTACGTTACAGCGACCGAACGAATCGAGTCCACTTTATTTTGAATTTTATGCGACGGCGATCAAGAAGGAAAAGAGTCGTATTTCTCGTCATGGTTTCTTATTCGTTTTCCGTGACCGAACTGAGGAAGCAAAGATGGATCAAGTCAAGGATGAACTTGTCAGTACCGTATCGCATGAGTTACGGACGCCACTCTCATCGATCCTCGGGTATATGGAATTGCTTCGCTACCGAGAGCAACCAGCTGATAAAATCAAACGTTATGTCGAAATCGTTCACGAAGAGACCAAACGGCTGACGACACTATTAAATGAGTTTTTAGATATTCAGCGTCTAGAGGGTGGAAAACAGGAGTATACCTTTACCTCGTTCTCATTACGCGATCTCCTCACATCGACCGTCGATACCTATCGGGAAACCGTCGAACACCGGATTGAATTGGAACTACCGGAAGATCCCGTACTCGTTTTTGCGGATGAGCACAAAATCAAGCAAGTCATGTTGAACTTGCTTTCGAATGCTATTAAATACTCTCCACAGGCGGATCACATTCAAGTCCGTCTCTCAGCAAACGAAGAGAAAGCGACGTTCTCCGTGACCGATTACGGACTCGGTATTCCACAAAATGCATTCGACAAGCTCTTTACGAAATTTTACCGGGTCGATAACTCGGACATCCGGAAAATTGGTGGTACCGGACTCGGTCTTGCCATCTGTAAGGAAATCATCGAATCACACGGAGGAGCGATTTCAGTTGAATCAGAAATCAATGATGGTTCGACGTTCACCGTCGTTCTCGAACGCGATCCAAGAAAGGAATGGAATTGATGCGGACCTATTTCATGACGGGTTTTCCCGGCTTTTTAGCGACTAAACTAATTGAACAACTAGCACGAATTCCAAATCAAATCGCTTGTTTTCATGTGCTTCATTTATCGTCAGAACGAAACGCAGCTGTTAAGCGACGCGATGACCTTTTAGAACGCACATCTTTACGACCCGAGCAACTCGTGTTGCACGAAGGCGATATCACGGTCGAACAACTTGCTTTATCGTCTGATATACGGATGATCCTGCAACAAGAGGTCACACATATTTTTCATCTTGCTGCGCTATACGATTTAGCTACGGCATATGAACCTGCCTTTCGGATCAATGTCATCGGTACCGCGAACGTGACACAGTTTGCCCACACGTGCCGTGCTTTAGAACGCTACATCTACTTCAGTACAGCGTATGTCTCCGGTCTGCGCTCCGGCACGATTCTCGAAGAGGAATTACAGGCAAGTCGCTTTAAAAATGCTTACGAAGAAACAAAATACCTTGCTGAAGTGCGCTTACGCAAAGAACTCGGAACGATTCCCTATACAATCATCCGCCCCGGCATCGTCGTCGGACATTCTGAAACAGGTGAAACACCGAAATGGGATGGTGTTTATTTTGTTTTGAACGCGATGCGTTTCCTGCAATCCTTTGCTCCTCTTCCGTATCCTGGTCGAGCAAACGCGCTCGTCAATCTCGTGCCATATGATTATGTCATTGAAGCGACTGCTTATCTCAGTCATGCACCCGTCGGAAAAAATAAGACATATCATCTGACGGATCCATTTCCACATGGCGCACGCGCGATTTTCGAGATGTTACATGTCGCCTATTATGGACGTTACCCGCGTGGTATCGTACCATTTCGGCTCATCAGTACAGCGTTGACACCCACCGTCGCAAAACGACTCCAGATGCAACGTCAGACACTCGATTATTTCATCCATCCCGTTCAATACGATACAACACAGGTCTTACGTGATTTACGAGATACCGGAATCATTTGTCCGGACCTAACAGAAACGATGCCTCGGCTCGTCCATTATTACCAAACACACGCGACACACTAAAAAAGTCCAATCGTTCTTCCTCAAGGGAAGTCGATTGGACTTTTTCATCGGTTACCCGATCAACATATTCTCTTTTGGATAACGAATCGTTCGATCTCGTTGCGTCGCGAACGTGAACAGAATCGTTAAGGAGCCGACACGTCCGAGTAACATCATGAACATGATCAAAAACTTCCCAAAGCTGTTTAACTCTGGTGTCACATTCAATGATAGACCGACCGTCCCGAATGCGGAGACGGTCTCAAAGAATAGACCGATGAACGAGAGGTTCGGCTGAGTCAACGCCAGGAACGTCGTAATTAAAGCAATGAACAGTAAACTGAAGACAGCAATCGCGTACGCTTTTTGGATTGCCTGTGCTTGCACCGTCCGTCGCATCAGCACGGTCTCACGCTGTCCGCGTAGATACGTCCAAACATTCTTTAAGATAACTGCCGCCGTCGTGACCTTGATCCCGGAGCCTGTCGACGCGGAACCTGCTCCGATGTACATCAAGACCATCATCAAGCCGATCGAGAGCGGCACCATCGTCGTTAAGTCGATTGTCTGGAAACCAGCCGTCCGTGTCGTGACGACTTGGAAGAATACGATATGAAGTGCATGAAAGAACGACTCGTCGCGTAATGAACCTAAGTGAGACACCCATTCATAGAGCATCATCGCTAAGACACCCAGTCCATTGATGACGAATAACGACAGCACCATCAATTTCGAGTGCAGAGAGATTTTTTTGAAGCTTCGTTTTCCCGCGATGTCAGCAATGACCGTAAAGCCTAATCCACCAATCATCAAGAGCGCCGCGATCGTCAGGATGAACGTCGTATCTTGTTGGAAACCAATCAAGTTATCGCCCCAAAGTGCGAATCCTGCATTGTTAAAGGCAGATACGGCGTGGAACAAACCGTAGTAAAGTGCTTTCCCAAAGCTATATTTGTATTGAATGAACAAATCGAGCGCAATCAAGAACATACCAACGATTTCGACAAGGACTGTCGTGACGATGATATTTCGAACAAGACGAATCGTTCCCCCTGGGCTATCGAGGTTGAACATCTCTTGGATGATGATGCGCTGACGAATTCCGATCTTTCGCCCTGTCACGCTCAGTAAGACGAGCGCAATCGTCATGAAGCCGAGCCCTCCTACCTGAATCAAGAGCATCATGATAAGTTGCCCGAACAGATTAAAGGCTTCCGCGATATTAATCGTCGAGAGACCGGTAACGGTTCCGGCAGAAGTCGCGACGAACAAACAATCGATGAAGGAGATATCTTGCCCCTCCTGTTGCGAAATAGGCAACCACAACAAAAAACCACCTAGCAAAATCGTCAATGTGAAACCCGTCGCGATGAAGCGTGCCGGTTTATCGAACAACTGATGGTACATCAATTCACCCACACGACCAAAACGTGCCAGTGGTGAACGTCTTTTATGCGAGAACATCTTACTCCCCCTAGATTTTTTCAGACAGAATTGTCTTTATCATACTCCCTCGAATTAAGAAGTTCTATCGAAATATGCAATCGACTAAACGTTTTCTTATTTTTTTGGTAAACTAGATAAAAGTGGACGTGTAATCATTAAAGGAGGTTGAGGGAAACAGTGGACCCTAAGATGGCTGATCATTCGATTGAGGATGTCTGGCGAAGGCTGGAACGGCAATCACAATGGATGCCTGCGCAATTGTATTATCAATTTGAGGAACTCTTGTCACTACATTTGGAGCAACCGATTCTAAATGAATTGTATCAAGTGTTAAAAAAATACGACGTACTGACCGATATAGAGCGTGACGAACGAAACGAAAGCATTCAAATGCTAATCGATGAAAACGGCGCTTGATTCTCGGTTTTTGGATTTCCGAGCAGAAGAAGTGTCTTCTGCTCTTTTATTTTTCGTTCTTATACGCATTACATACAGAAAGGTGGCACACATCAATCATGGATATCGTGTCGATAATCGGGATCATACTAGGTCTTATCACATTGATCGGAGGAATGATCTTAAAAGGTGCGCCTCCAGTCGCCCTACTTAACCCTGCAGCCCTCGTCATCATCTTCGTCGGGACAGCCGCTGCCATCATGATTTCCTTCCCGAAGGAACGCCTAAAGGTACTACCGGCACTGTTTAAAGTCATCTTTTTCGAACAAAAATTAATGACGAAACAAGTCTTACTCGGACAGTTTCTGACACTTTCGACGCAAGCACGGAAAGAAGGACTGCTGTCATTAGAAGCAGCTTTAGAAGAAGTCGACAATGCGTTCATGAAGCGTGGTGTCATGATGGTCATCGATGGGCAGCCATCTGAATATGTCGAGGACGTCATGACGCGCGACCTCGAAAACATGACGGAACGGCATCATGCCAATGCAAACATCTTCACGCAAGCTGGAACTTACGCTCCGACCCTTGGGGTTCTCGGTGCCGTCGTCGGTCTTGTTGCCGCTTTATCCGATCTGTCGGATATTGAAAAATTAGGTCATGCGATCTCAGGTGCCTTCATCGCGACGCTGTTCGGGATTTTCACCGGGTATGTCCTTTGGTTCCCGTTCGCAACGAAACTGAAGCAAAAATCAGCGAGCGAGATTCAACTGTACGAGATGATGATCGAAGGCATTCTGTCGATCCAAAACGGTGAATCACCAAAAAACTTAGAAGATAAGCTACTCGTGTACCTGACACCGAAGGAGCGTGCGAACTATGAAGCGGAAAAAGAAGCCGCATGACGAACATATCTCCGAAGGCTGGTTGATTCCCTACGCCGACTTATTGACCTTACTTCTAGCACTCTTCATCGTTCTTTTTGCTTCGAGTAATGTCGATGCCGTCAAGCTAAAAGCGATGTCCCAGTCGTTTAGCTCCGTCTTCAATGGTGGTTCAGGGATGATTACGAACAGCTCGCTCTCCACTCAAGAAGAAGAGGATTCGAAAAAACTCGACGCGCGAACGAAGGCACAAAGCTATGAAATCGCAGAACTCGAGAAGATTAAAGACGAAGCAAACAAATATATCAAAAATGAACAGCTCGAAAAAGACATCAAGGTGGAAATTACAAATGAAGGACTTGTCTTCACGATTCGTGACCGAGCCCTCTTCTCGCCAGCTCAAGCAGAAGTAAGAGGACGCTCGCTTCAAATCGCAGAAGGCATGAGTGCACTACTCGTCAAGGCAGGACAACGTCAGATTCAAGTCTCCGGTCATACGGATAATATCCCAATCAATACGGCACAGTATCCATCAAACTGGGAACTCAGTGCAGACCGGGCGATCAGTTTCATGCGTGCCTTACAACGCAATCCAAAGCTCGAACCAAAACGGTTTACTGTCAGCGGTTACGGAGAGTTCCAACCGATTGCGTCCAATCAAACAGAAGCCGGTCGTAGTCAGAATCGACGTGTCGAGGTATTGATTCGACCATTGATCGACTTAAAAGCAAACGTACTCGACGAAACGAAAGTTAAGTCCGGCACGTAAAAAAAGATCCTTCGTGGTTGGTTACCACGAAGGATCTTTTCAATAATACGGACGAATCATGATATAGACGATGACGCCAGTGAAGCTGACGTATAACCAAAGCGGCATCGTAAAGCGTGTCCATTTTTTATGCTTCTCGAAATTTTGATTCACAGCATGCGCGAGTGACATCAAGACGAGCGGGACGATGACTGCAGCTAGAATGATGTGCGTAATCAAGATGAAGAAATAGATCGGACGAACAAATCCTTCTCCACCGAACTTCGTCGATTCACTGACTGCATGGTACGTGACGTATGAAATCAAGAATAGCGTTGTCGTCGTCATCGCACCACCAATGAAGCGGCGATGATTCACACGGTTACCGCGACGAATCGAAATCCATGCCCCGAGCAACAGCATGAAGGTAAAACTATTAAAGATGGCGTTCAAAAAAGGAAGTAACGTCCAATCGAATCCTGAGTCGACTTGTACAGGTGGCGCAAAAAATAAGAGAGCCACGAGTAGGTTGATGACAAGAGTCAACAGAATGACGAGTGGGACAAAATTCCGTTTAGTAGCAGGTTGTTGCATGAATCATTCTCCTTGTTTCCAGTCGAAATAACGTTTCAACCATTTTGGGATCGGACCAGCGAATAAACGCTCACGCCAGTAGACATCAGCAGCACGCTGAACGGCAGCACCACGAATCGGATACGGATGCACGACACGTGACAGTTGACCGACCTTATCTTTACGTGCCATTGCATAGACGACTTCTTGCATCCACTCGCCGGCTTGTTCTCCGATCGCATGTGCCCCGATCAGTTTCCCGCGTTTATCGGCGATGAGCTTGACGCGCCCTTCCGTCTGACCATTGATGACGAAACGATCCACTTCATCGAGACCCGTCTGGTAGACTTTGATGTCACCGTGTTTCTTACGTGCTTCTTCTTCTGTCAAACCGAGATGGAACAATTCAGGCGTTGTGAATGTTACCCACGGGACCGCTCGATAATCAGGTTTCGTCCGTAAACCGAACAAAGCATTTGTGACGACGGTTTTTCCTTCTAGTCCTGCGACGTGCGTAAACGGTAAGGAATCAATCGTATCTCCGACGGCAAAGATATGCCGCTGACTTGTCCGGAGCGAACCGTCGACTTGAACGAATCCTTTTTCGACATGAACACCAGCCCGATCAAGACGTAACGCCTCGATGCGTGGCTTACGACCGACCGCGACAAGAACGGCATCCGTTTCGATGACACGTGATTCCCCATTTGCTTCGACCGTCACTTCGATGCCTCCAGCTGACTTGCGGACATGCGTGACCTTCGTATCGAGATGCAACGTCAATTCTTGCTCGAGCTGACGTTGAATGACTTCGACCATATCACGATCTTCTTTTCCGAGCAGCGTCTTCATGCCCTCGATAACTGTGACTTCCGTTCCGAGGTGCGCGTAAGCTTGCGACAGCTCAAGACCGATCGCCCCACCACCAATAACGAGCAGCCGCTCAGGACGCTCTGTTAATTCAAAGATCGTCTCGTTCGTTAAATAATCGATCGTATCTAGCCCATCAATCGGTGGAATGATCGGTTGGGATCCTGTTGAGATCGCAAACTTTTCACCAACGACAAGCTGTCCCGCTACTTCGACTTCATGTGCACTAAGGAATGTCGCTTCTCCGATATAGACATCGACACCAAGATCTTCAAATCGTTTCGTTCCATCATGGGATTGAATGATGTTACGCGCACGATCAACGCTTGCTTTCGTTTTAGAATAGACCGCGTCTCCGTTCAGCGTCACGTTGTATTTTTCAGCCGTCCGCTTCATGACGTGCACGTCGTGTGCGGCTTCAATCAAAGCCTTTGAAGGAACACAACCATAATGGAGACAATCTCCACCTAGATGTGCATGACGTTCAATCAGGGCAACATGTGCACCAAGGCTTGCTGCACCGGCAGCAATCGTCATTCCGGCTGCACCACCACCGATGACAACTAATTGATAGGTCTTCATCGCAAACCCTCCTCATACCGACGTGTGATGTCTTCCATCCGTTTACGGTTGACGCCCCAGTCAGAGTATCCGACACGTGATGCCGAACGGAAATGAATCACTTGTGCGGCTTCATCGAAGTAAAATTCGACGTCATCCTTGAAGCGAAAGACTTTACTCGTGAAGATGGCATGGATGTATGTTCCTTCCTCCTTAACGATTTTGACTCGGTCGAGGCTTTGTAGAATCCGTAAGAGGTGGAACTTCGAATCCGCAAGCGTTCCTTTGAACGGGAGCGGACGCATTTTCATATCCTGTAGATCGGTTTGAGTAGATACCGCATTCGGTTTTCCGGAGAGCGGTTGAAGCGTACCATTTGAAACACCAAGTGCCATGACTGATTCCTCCGTTTCCTATCATCTGATCCATTTCGTACTATAATCCACTTTACTTTACCAGTTTCTGTTTCACTCTGCCTGTCTGAGTGTTTACGCTTTCGTGACAGGTAACAGAATCGTCGCGATGACGCCGCCTTCCGGCTGATTGTCGATGAATAGCTTGCCTTCATGTGCTTCGACGAGTTCTCGGCAAATCGATAGTCCGAGTCCTGTTCCACCCTTCCCTTTTTGCACTTGATAGAACTTCTCTGTGACGTGACGTAAGTGCTCTTTCGGAATACCAGGTCCTTCGTCACTGAAGGAAAGGAACAATACACGCTCGGAACGAACGAGGCGAACCGTAATCGCTCCGCCAATCGGTGAAAAGCGGATCGCGTTATCGAGCAGGTTCAAGAAGACTTGTTTCAATCGGTTTTCGTCGTATAGACCGACGACTTGCGCCGGTAACTTTTGTACGATCTGAACGTTTTTCTCTTCCAGCTTTTGACGAAGTTGCGCTGTGACGGTCTCGATGATTTCTGTCAAGTTGACTTCCTGACGGTATAAAACGAGGCGACTCGTCTCGAGTTTTGAGAAATCGAGCAACTGTTCAACGAGCGAAATCAAACGCTCCGTCTCTGAATGGATGATGCCCATCCCAAGCGACGCCTCTTCCGGCAACTGATCCTGTTCGACGAGTAACGTCTCACTCCAGCCTTTGATTGATGTGAGCGGTGTCCGTAACTCATGGGAGATACCCGAAATGAATTCATCTTTCAATGTTTCCTGTTGTTTGATCTGTTGCCCCATATAATTGATCGTCCGTGCTAGCTCTCCAAGTTCGAACGAATACTCCTCGTTCACCTTGACGTCGTAATGTTGTTTTGCGATTTGGTCCGACGCACCGATGACTTCTTGGATCGGTCGAACGATCGACGAAACCAGACGTGAGGAATAGATGAAGGCAAGTCCCCAAATTACTGTACCCAGGAGGACGATCGCTAAACAAATTTCGATCACACGTCGGTCGATTCGCTCAAGCGATGTCGTATAACGGAGCGCTCCCGTCGTCTGACCAAACGATACGACAGGTTCCGTCACTTCAAGCAAATGCTCACCCGTCGCCTCATCGTCATATCGTTTCGTGACCGTCTGACCCGCCCTTACTTGATTGACCGCCTCTCGCGTCAATTTACGTTGCGAGATGAATCCGGTCGAGGAATAGCGTGGAATGCCTGTCGCATCCAGTACTTCGATTTCTGCATCTGGATAGGCATAAGAATCGAGTACATCATGAATCGTCGCTTCTGAATCCGTGTAATCATAAGCGAGACCACTATTTGCAAACAACACCGCACTCGCATTCGCATGACGTTTCAAGACATCCGTCGCCGTCACGTAATAATAGTTATAGGTCACGAATGAGAGAATCCCGATGACAAGTAGGACCGTCACCGTGATGATCGTCATGAATCGAATCAATATCTGGCGCTTCATTCTTCGTTACGCCACTTGTATCCATGTCCCCACAGTGTCTCGATGAACTTCGGTTCCGCTGGATTTTCTTCGATTTTTTGACGAAGACGGCGAATGTTGACATCGACTGTCTTTCGATCGCCGAAATAGTTCTCGCCCCATACCGCATCGAGTAGTTCATCTCGCGACATGACTTGATCCTCATTTTTAATGAAATGACAAAGTAAATCATATTCAGTCGGCGTCACTTCGACGTCAATGCCGTCTTTTTGGACACGCTTCGCTCCTAAATCAATTCGGAACGGTCCAGAAACAAGTTCACGCGGCTGTTTTCTGCGGCGTAATGTCTCTACCCGTCGCAGGAGCGACTGGATACGTGCGAGTAATTCTGCTGGACTGAACGGCTTCGCGATGTAGTCATCCGCCCCTACGCTTAGTCCCATGACTTTATCTTCTTCTCGCGTCCGTGCCGTCAGCATGATGATCCCGACCACTTCATCCTTCGCCCGCGCCTGTTCACAGACAGCGAAACCATCGACTTCCGGCATCATGATATCCAGTAACAGAATATCAAAGGTTTGTTGATCAAATTGCGCGAGTGCCTCTTTTCCGTTTTCTGCTTCAATGACGTCATAGCCTGCCCGTTTCAAATTGATGACGATGAAACTGCGAATCGCGTGTTCATCCTCGGCTACTAGTATTTTGGTCATTCTTTTCTCCCCCTGATTCTTTATTCCACGAGTGTGACACGATTGACGAACATTTCATAATCCTTCGTCGCATCGATCACATAGACATAGTCGATGCCCTCTTTAATTTTTCGTTTTTGGTCACTAGCAATGTATTGATTCTTTGGAATGATCTCTAATTCAAAATCAACCTGCTTCGTATCCCGATTGATGAAACGAACGCGATTTTCACGTTTTTCGATCGTTTCCCGTGTCGCCCAATTGGCCGGGAAACGCATAACGAAATTGTATTCCTGATCAATGTACTGCTCTTCCCGTAGTTCGAATCCACTCTCAAGAAATGGCGGATTGTCCGATCCATTCCATGTGTAGTACGCGGTAATACGTGGTTTCGGCTCACCTTCACGCCCTTCACTACCGCCCGGCGTATATTGATGACCGAACTCGACGATTCCGTCTTGATCGACATCCTTCGGAAACGTATACATTGGTTCAACGATCTCATCGACTTGACCGAAGCGCACTTGTTCCAACGTATCGTTCGCTAAACGGAATAATGCGATGTGCATCTTAGCATCACGTGTATAAGAGACAATCAAGCCTTTATTGCGCGCAGCATTGATCGTATCGACTTCAAATAAATCATGTTCTGCGAATAAATCGCCATCTTTTGTCGCTAGCGTCGTCTCTTGACGCTTTTCCGACAAGATATCCTTATAATAGATCAAACGAGATGGACTTCCCTTTTGTAGAAGCACCATATCTCGCTCGCGATCTTGATTCAAATCATTCACCGACAGGCGGTCATACCGATCCACCTTCGTGACATCTCGTTGCTTCGACAACAGCTGTTCAATGATATATAACGTGTTTTCACCATAACTGGTAATCCCGATGACTAAATGGTTTTGTTTATGTTGCGCGTCAGATACGACTTCGAGTCGATCGATGGCTCGCCCATCAGCAACTGTCTGCCGTGTCACAAGTCGCCATTTTTCACCTTGTCGTTCATGAACGAGAAGATGAATCGTGAAACGTCCATCCTGCTCACTACGGTAGAAGGTGATCGCCTCATCCTTACCGTTTCGATCTAAATCAACGAGTTCGTATAGACGGGATACTGCTTGATTTCGTGGCGCCACGATTTCTGCCTGTTTCGGCAAATCGCGGTCAATCCGCTCTTTCAACGACTGCTCCCATGCCGGAAGGGACGGATGTTCGAGTAGAGAGGCGGGATGCGGAAACATCGTACTGCATCCTGCTAATAATAGACTTGATATGATCATGAAGAGATATTTCATAAAGTTGGAATCCTTTCCGTACGGGCTCTGTTTCCACTTTATCATACTCTCTCAATGGAGAGTATATTGTCGAATGGGACACATGTTGTTACGATATACAGATAATTGAAAGGGGTTTGAATGTATGACGTACAAAATGATTGTTCTCGATTTAGATGATACCTTGTTGACAAGTGATCATACGATTTCACCACGTACGAAAGAAGCCTTACTTGCTGCGCAACGTCGCGGGAAGAAAGTCGTTCTTGCAAGCGGTCGTCCGACATATGCGATGCTTGATCTTGCAGAAGAACTAGAACTCGCACGATACGGAAGCTACATCCTGAGCTTCAACGGAGCTTCGATCATCGATTGCAAAACGAACGAATCACTTTTCCTCAGTACCCTCTCTCCGGAGACGGTCCATCGTCTTTATGATGTAAGTAAACGTGAGGATGTCTACATTCACACGTATGTCGGACATGAGATTCTGACAGAACAACCGAACGAGTATACGACACTCGAAGGACAATTGACTGGTATGGACGTCATTCCCGTCGCTGATTTTAAAACAGCGATTCAAACACCTGTCGTCAAGTGTTTAATGATGGCAGAAGAGACACACCTCGCGCGGGTCGAGCAGACGCTTCAACAAGAGCTTGCAGGGGAACTCGCGGTTGCTCGCTCAAAGCCATTTTTCCTTGAATTCACGGAAGACGGTGTCACAAAAGGCACAAGCCTTGCCTTACTGTCTGAGAAGCTTGGTATCGCTCAGGAAGAAGTCATTGCTTGTGGAGACGGCAACAACGATCTATCGATGATCGAATGGGCAGGTCTTGGCGTCGCGATGGCGAATGCAGCCGATACCGTTAAAGAAAAAGCCCAGTATATGACCGCTTCGAATGATGAAGATGGTGTCGCCCTCGTCGTCGAAAAGTTCATGATGGATGAAGAACCGACTATCTCAAGTCACTGAGTAAATCAAAAGCGTGTGTTCCGCATTCAACGGAACACACGCTTTTGATTTACGATAAACACCAGTCAATTGGCTCTCTTCCCTGCTCTTTCAGCCAAGCATTCGTTTGCGAATAAGGTTTGCTACCGAAAAATCCTCGGCTCGCTGATAAGGGACTTGGATGAACGGCTTCGAGAACAAGATGACGATTCGTATCAATCAGCACCTTTTTACTCTTCGCGTGATTTCCCCATAGGATGAACACGATCGGTTGTGTCTGTGTTCCTAGGACTTCAATGACCCGATCCGTGAATGATGCCCAGCCTTTTTTAGCATGCGATCCCGCTTTTCCTTCTTCAACCGTGAGCGACGTATTCAGTAAAAAGACACCTTGTCGTGACCAAGCTTCGAGATTTCCGGATGTCGGAGCCGGACAACCGATATCCGCGACGAGTTCCTTATACATGTTTCGAAGGGACGGCGGGATCGGAACTCCGTCATGGACAGAAAAGCTGAGTCCGTTCGCTTGTCGTGGACCATGGTAGGGATCTTGTCCTAAAATGACGCACCGGACGTCTTCCGGTGCGACCGCATCAAACGCATGAAAGATCCGCTCTTTCGGAGGATAGACGGTCGTCGTTTGATAGGCTTCCTTCAAAAAAGCCCACAGCTCCTGAAAATAAGGTTTTTCCTTTTCTTCTTTTAACACCGTTTGCCAAGATGGATGCACGTGGATCCGCTCCTTTTTCAGTCTCAAGTCGCTGTTCGTACGTCTTGATTCTGCTATGATGGATGATGAGGTGGGAAACTATGATTCAGACAAAACAATTATTTGGACTACCATTCGTCGATGCGACACCTTCGCAATGGTATACCCATATTAAAACAATCTTACACGACCGCGGAAAAGCCTTTCTTGTCACGGCGAATCCTGAGCTCGTGTTGCGTGCATTGCGCGAACCTTCTTACGAAGCCATTTTGCGGCAGGCGACGTTTATCACACCAGATGGTATTGGTGTGACCGCTGCCAGTAAACGAATGGGAGCGCCCCTCACTGCGACATTGCCAGGGATCGAGACGGCACGTGAACTATTGCGGACGGCAGATGCACTGAAGAAGCGTGTCTTTTTGCTTGGTGGACGCCCGGAAGTTATGAAATCGTTGATCCATCAGTTATCGATTCGTTTTCCGAACATCCGCTTCGTCGGTACGTTTCACGGTTTTGGAAAGACAGAGGAAGCAACGCGAGCGATCGCAGAAGTACAAGCTGATCTTATCCTCGTCGCACTCGGTGCGCCAAAACAGGAGGAATGGATCGCTTCTGTTTATGATCAAGTCGATCACGGCATCTTCATCGGTGTCGGTGGTGCATTCGATGTCTGGTCCGGACATAGTAAGCGTGCTCCAAAATTATTCCGTCGCCTCAAGCTAGAGTGGCTCTATCGTATCTCGACGCATCCCCGCGGCTTTGAGAAATTAAAAGATTTGTTGCTCTTCCTGACGCTTGTGCTTCGCAAAAAATCAACGCTCTCTTAACTCAATACAAATACAAAAAGGCTCCCGACACGGCGGGAGCCTTTTTACGCTTATCTTATGCGTTGACAGTCGAGAATGAACGACCGAGTTCTTTCGCTTTTGCGATTGCTGCTTCTTTGATTTCTTCTGCTTTTTCTGGGTTCATCGCCATACCTTCGATGAAGAGGGCATCGTAGTCTGTTACACCAGTGAAAGCAAGTGCTTGACGGAGGTAGTCATCACCGAAGTTAAGACCAGATCCTGTGTACACGCCACCTGTCGCTTGGATGTGGAGTGCTTTTTTGCCTTCCATCAAACCTTTAGGACCTTCTGCAGTGTAAGCGAATGTTTTACCTGCAAGAAGTACGCTGTCGATGTACATTTTGAGACGTGCTGGGAAAGAGAAGTTCCACATTGGTGTGACGAAGACATACTCATCTGCTTCCATGTATTGTTCGAGATGTTTTGTCATCGTACCAACTTTTGCGATCTCCACTTCTGTTAATTCTTCGCCTGTTGCGAATTTGCCCCATGCGCTTAACACGTCTGTGTCGATTTCTTGGACTGTTTCGTTATATAGGTCAAGAACTTCTACTTCAGCTGAAGGATTCGCTGCTTTGTAGCTTTCGAGGAATGCTTCACCGACTTGAAGGCTGAAAGAGTGTTCTGTAGCTTTCGGGTTAACAGTTACATAAAGTAATTTAGTCATTATTATTTCTCCCTTTTATTTAAAGTAAATTCTGTAACTAAACATACCAACCACCTTTTCGTTTGTCAATTAGTTTGACTTCCAAACGAACAAAAAAAAGCTCAAGTCTATGACTCGAGCTTTCTTGATCTTATGAGTGCTAATCCTTATACATTTTCGAGCGGCGTGTAATGTTCGGCTCGTAAACCGATTCGTTTCAATTGATCAATCAACTGTTCCTTTTCAGAAACCGACAAATCCTTGAACAAGTCTGCTAAAAAAGCTTCGTGTTTCGGGAATGTTTCTTCCATCAGTTCGCGTCCAGCTTCCGTTAGAGTTCCAAACGTGACACGACGATCCGTCGCACATGATTTTCGCGCAATCAATCCACGCTTTTCGAGTTTATCGACGACATACGTCACACTGCCGCTCGTTAACAGAATTTTATCGCCAATCTGTTGTAAAGGCGTATCCCCTTTGTGGTAAAGCAATTCAAGAACTCCGAATTCCGATAAATTCAACTGATGTGTTTTGATGTCTGCCTTCACTTGCTCCGTCACCGCATGCATCGTCCGAGATAGAACAACGAGCATTTTTAATGCCAGCTTCGAGTCTGTCGATTCCATTTTACGTTCGCCCCTCTTTGTGTTGTATCGTCACAATCATAGACTTCTTTGTCTACTCGGTCAATTCTTGCTGAATTTTCTCAATCAATCCGTTGCTCAAAAATAGTTCTTGCCGTGAAACGCGTTTCATAGCCTATCGTCTTGATATACACTAAAAAGGAGGTAATCATCATGTCGATCCATACTCGGTTAACCCAGCTATTCAAGCGGAATGTTGCTTTTGAATGGGCGATTGAACAATTGCGCACACCAGCAGGCTATTATTTGTGTCAACACACGTTGGTTGATCAATATCCTGATTTATCTCCTCAAGAAAAAACACGACTGCTCTCAAAAATCAATGAATTGGCTGAACAGACATCTCCATTCTCGGCTCCCGTCTCGCGACAGGATTGGCGCCGACTTGAACAACGATTATCTCGCCAGACCTAAAGGAGGGATGCGCGATGACGAACATCCGAGACTTGGCACGTGAAGCAAACGTGTCCGTCACGACAGTCTCACGTGTACTAAATGATCACCCTTACGTTGCTAACGAGAAGCGACAAGCTGTCCGAGAAGCGATAGTAAAACTTGGCTATATCCGTAATCAAACCGCTGTCCATCTTTCGACGGGCATGACGAAGACGGTCGGTGTCATGCTCCCATTCGTTGATCATCCATATCACGCCGCCATTCTCCAAGGCATCGCACAAGCTGCCTTTGACGCCAGTTATCGTTTCTTGACGTGGCAAACGAATTATGTGGAAACGCATGAGCAACTCGCTCTTGATGCGCTAGCGCAACAGGAGATCGACGCACTCATCGTCGTGTCGCACAGCCTTCCGTTATCAGCGATTTTATCGTATGAACGTTATGGACCGATTGTCTTTTGTGAACACCACGAAGACGTCGCTGCTGTCTATATCGATCACTATACGGCCTTTCAACAGGGACTTGCACATCTTCGTCAACAAGGACATACAAGTATCGGCATCTGTCTTGGGCGACCTGACAGCACAAATAGCTTGGCGCGTAAACATGCGTATCAAGAGGTCGTACGTGACGAGTTCGTCTACGAACAGACCTTAACGATCGAAGATGGTGCGACCGTCGCAAGGCGCTGGATGCAACAAAAACAACGTCCGACCGCCATCTTGACTGCCAGTGATCACGTGGCGGCAGGTCTGATCTTGGAACTACGAAAACAAGGCTATCAGGTCCCGGGAGATCTCTCTGTCATTGGCTTTGATGGAAGTGAACTCGCTGAAGTCTTAGCGATGACGACGATCGCGATTCCATATGCTACGATCGGACAACATGCTTTTCAATTGACCGTCCGCGAAGATCTCGTTGCTCGTCCACAAATTGAAGTACCCTCGGCGTTCATTGCTGGAACGACCGTTCTTCCTTATACCTGAATCCATATAAAAAAGCGACGAGTTCACCGATTTGAATTCGCCGCTTCATTTCGTTTAAAGTGCCCCTGCTGCTACATACCGTGATCCCCAGTAACCGCCACGGAACGATTCTTTGACGACTCTTCCATAATACGAGTTCGCATTGATCATCGTACCACCATCGACAGCGATTCCCACGTGTTGAATCCCACTTCCATGTGTAAAGAAGACGAGATCACCAGCGCCTGGTGCCGTACGTTTTGTTGCTGAGTATTGAGCCGCTGCCGTACGTGGGAGTGATTTTCCTAGTGCTTGATAAACGTAACGCGTAAATCCTGAGCAATCAAAGCTAACAGGACCTGTCGCACCAAAAACATAAGGACGTCCTTTAAGACCTTCTGCTACCGAAACGATCGTTGATCCTGTTTTACTAAGACCTTTCGTCGCTTTAGCGTTATATGCTTTCGTATATGTAGAGGCGATGTATGCTGATTTCCCCTGATGACGGATTTGATACCATTCTTTGAGTTGACCTACGACGGTTACAGCTTGTCCAAGTTTCAATTGCCCGACTCGTTTACTCGATACAGCAGCTTTTGCACGAATATTCAACACATCCACTGATACTACTACTTTTTTACTTGTTGCAGCTTGCGTTGATGCTGGGACGAGTGTCCAACTACTGATAAGTAACGTTAAGGTTAACAAAACACGAGTGACAGCTTTCATCGATTCATTCTCCTCTTATGTATGAATGTATTGTACGTCTGAATTGTCAGATAATTTCTGTATTTATCCTATCATGTTCCAGATTTTCATCATGTTACAGTTATTTAACGCGAATCCTTTCTTGTAATACTTTTGTAACAAAACAAAAAAACAGATATGCAGAATGGCTTATTCTCGCCATTTCTGCATATCTGTCCGTTTTAGTGATTTAATCGTTTTTTCAAGAATCAATTGACTTCTTTTTACGGAAACGTGCTAAGAATTCATAGACGATCGGCACGATAAGGAGTGTCAACAATGTCGAACTTGTAAGTCCACCGATGACCGTCACGCCTAATCCTTTTGAAATTAATGCGCCGCCTTCGAGTCCAAGCGCGAGTGGTGCAAGGGCACCGATCGTCGCAAGGGCTGTCATCAAGATTGGACGTAAACGTGTACCTGCTGCATCGAGTAGTGCTTGACGCGTCGATAAACCTTCTGCTTCTTTATGAATGACACGGTCGATCAAGACGATCGCATTTGTCACGACGATCCCAATCAACATCAAGGCACCGATTAAGGACGATACAGAAATCGTCTCGCCTGTAATCAGAAGTGCAACGAGCCCACCGATGATTGCGAACGGAAGTGAGAACAAGATGACGAGTGGCGTCAATGCTCCTCCGAACGTAATGACAAGGACGAGATAGACGATGGCTACAGCTGCTGCCATTGCTAAACCGAGTTGTGTGAACGATTCTTGGATCTGTTCAGTAACTCCGCCTTGCTCATATGAGACACCCGTTGGACGATCGATATTCTTGACGGATTTTTCAATCGCTTGAGAAGCTTCTGTTGCTTTATCCGTTTTCAGTTCTGCTGTCACCGTAGCAACGAGTTTTCCATCGCGTTCGTTGAGTGAGTCAGGTGTCGTTCCTTTTTTCACTTCAACAAAATCGGACAGTTTACGAACACCAAGTGGTGTCACGACATCTGTCTCTTCCAAGTCTCGTATCGAATCATATGTCGTTTGTTCGTTTGGAACGATGACATCGAGTTCCTTCCCATCCACCTTAATAGTAGAAAGTGGTTTTTCCTCACCTTGGACATTCGCGATACCTTGTGCGAGTTGTGCTGTTGAAACGCCGAATTCAGCCGCTTTTTGCTGATCGACTTCGAACGTATATTGCGTATACGCTTCTTTTAAATCTGTCGTTACTTTTCGAACATATTTCGTTTCGCCTTCGATCGCATCGACGAATTTCGGTGTAACTTTTTCTAAATCTTCAATATTATTCGCGAAGATCGAATACGAGACGCCTGACGAAGCTGCGCCACCACTAAAGTCTTGCTCTTTCCATTCTCCTGTCGGAATGTCAGCATTCAGCTGTTTGATGGCTGTCTGTTTAACATCTGCGAAATCTTCCGTGTCTGGATCGTATTGGACGATGAAGACACCTTGTTTCGTATTCCCTGGATTCAATGGATTTTCTCCACCGACGGTAAACTGAAGATTATCGATATTTTTTTGTTTGTTGAAATAATCTTCTGCTTGATCAGCTGCTTTTAACGAATCATCCAACGTTTGACCTGGTTTTGGATTGTACGTGACGTAGAGTGTCTTTTCTCCTTCTTGATTCAAGAAGTTGATACCAATCGTTGGTACGAGAGCAAAGCTACCGATCAAAAGCAAGACTGAAAGACCAAAGACGATGAGTTTATGGTTAAGAGACCAATTCAGCATACGGCGATACCCATTCGCCAACTTTCCGCCCTCTTCTTTTTCCGGTTTTGGTGCTTTACCACGCTTAAAGAGCGAATCCGCGAACATCGGAACGACCGTAACCGCAACGATCAAGGACGCGAACAGTGCAAAGACGACTGTCAAAGCGAATGGTAAGAACAGCTCACCAACGAATCCCGTAACGAATCCGAGTGGTAAGAAGACCGCGATCGTAACGATTGTCGACGAAGCGATTGGAATGAAGACCTCTCGTGTTGCACTGATGATCAGTTCTTTTCCTTTTAACTTTTCCGTCGGATCCGTCAAACGACGATAAATATTTTCGATGACGACGATGGAATCATCAACGACTCGACCAATCGCGACCGTCATCGCTCCGAGTGTCATGATGTTCAAGGAAATATCCATTTGCTTCAAGACAAGAATTGCCATCAGAAGGGATAACGGAATCGAAATAACAGCAATGATCGTTGATTTAATGTTTCGTAAGAACAGCAAGATGATGACAATCGCAAATAACGCACCAATCAATGCTTTACTGATCATCGTCGAAACGGATTCCTCAATTGGTTTACCTTGATCAAGTGTCACAGATGCATTGACCGAACCGTTTTCTTTTTCGAAGTCTTTGATCGTCTGCTTGACTGCATTGACGACATCGACTGTATTCGCATCTTGCGACTTTGTTACTTGAACACCAATCGATCGTTCACCATTCGAACGCGAGATCGATTCCTCGATCCCTTTATCCTCAATCGTCGCAACTTGCGACAACGTGACAGTTGGTACTTGCGTTGGCGCCGTCTGTGTTGCCTGACTGGACGTTGCGCCTGTCGCTGTTGTCGTTTGGGATGCCGCAGGGGCTGACGATGGAGCTTGTCCTGCTTGTCCTGCTTGTCCTGCTTCAGGAGTATTCGATACTGGCGGCGTATATGGAAGACGAAGATCTTTTAATTCCTTGACCGTCGTTGCTTTTCCATCTAATACGACTGCTTGTTCCTTATCTCCCAACTCGTACAAGCCAAGCGCTAAACGGGAATCATTAGCTTGAATTAATTGTTTCGCATTCTCTTCGGTTAGACCGTAACGTTCGAGTTTTTTCTCATCGAAGCGAATTTCGATCCGGCGAATCTCTTGACCCGCGACTTGAACCGTCTGCGCCCCTTCGATTCCTTCAAGCTTTGGTTGAAGTTCGTTTTCAACGAGTTTCGTCAATTCAGATAGGGATCGTTCCTTGTCTGAGACAGCGAATCCGATGACTGGAAATGCATCAAAGGAAATCCGTGATACTTGTGGATCCTGAACACCTTCTGGTAGTTCTACGTTTGAAAGAGCTTCTTTTACTTTTTGCTCGGCTTCTTCCATATTCGTACTGAAGTTATAGTCGATTTGTAGGTTCGATGCATTTTGGAAGGACGTCGAACGTACAGTATCGACTCCTGACAAATTTTCGACCTTACTTTCAAGTTCTCGACTGACTTCATCTAGGACTTGTTCTGGTGTAGCACCTGGATAAATCGTCGTCACCGACACGGTCGGTGTCGTGATGTCTGGCAATGTCTCGAGCTTCATCGATGTTCCCGCATAAATACCGGCAACCGTGATGATGATCGTCATGAGCCAGAGGGCAAACTTATTGTTCACCGAAAACTGGATGATCTTTTTCATCGTATGATTCTCCCTCACTCTTCAATTTGTTTATCTAGTCGTCGTGCACGTTCTATTAATTGCTGAATTAATCGTTGTCGCACATCTGGAGACGGTGCGCCAAACTGAAAATGCTCCGACAATTTCAAACCGTCTAATATAAAGCGAATCGATAACACTTCAACCGGATCCATCTGTTCTGTCAGTTGGCGGAAGAACTGCTCCGCTTGTCGCTTTCGTTCCTCGACGAACGTCGCATGATCCTTTAATAAGGACAACAAGTAAAGAAGCGCATCCATGTCGAGATGGAACTCCTCTTGTTGCTGGATTTGCAACGTCACGAACGCTTCCATCGGTCCCATCGTCAACAGATGCTGTTCATATAGTTCAAATTGTCGTGCTTCTTGCGCCTCGATGACCCCCATTAATAATGCTTCCTTCGAAGCAAAATGATACAATAGTCCACCTTTTGAGACATTTGCTTGTTTCGCTACTTCTTCAAGCGTCAATTGGGTGAATCCTTGTTGCAAAATAATCGTCGTCGTTGCTTCAAGAATCCGACGACGAGTCTCTTGCGCTTTTGCACTAGCCAAAAGCCTCCCCCTTTTCCTATCTATTTTACTGTACCGTCTGGACGGTTTCTTTTTATAGTGTACGGATTCTCATTTCGAGATGCAATCGCTTTGCTTATGTTTCACGTGAAACTTTCGTGAACGAAAAAAAACGCTTACGCATTTTATTATACGTAAGCGTTCTGAAGTGGATTATTCGTTTGCTTCACGTGCACTCTCTCGTAGCGCCGCTTGCATCGTTTCGAACAGGTGCCGCTCCCGTAACACTTGGACACCACGATCCGTCGGTCCACCAGGTGCTGCAACGTCAGCAATGAGACGATCTGTGCTCTCATTAGAACGCATGAGAATCTCTGCTGAACCTTTCATCGCTTGAGCAACGATTCGACGTGCATTTCCCTCTTCAAAACCGGCATCCGTCAAAACTGGTACCATACCAGCTACGATTTCATAGAAGAATGCTGGACTACATCCAGCTGCCGCCATGAACGCTGGCATCGTCGATTCATTTGCCTCCGCGATTTCTCCGACACGTCCAAATAATGCCTCGACTACACTTCGGATCTCTTCGTTCACGCGTGAGCCGAACCATAGTCCAGTCATTCCTAATCGATGGGCAACGGGTGTATTCGGCATGACAGCAACTGTCGGACGTTCTGTTAACCGTTCGATTTCGTCCGGTGTAATGTGAGCCGCAATCGAAACGATCGTTTGATGCGTCCATTGTTGGTTTGCTACGTAGGCAAGTACACCATCGGGTTGCATGCCAAGAATGACGACATCATATAAGGAGACATCTTCTTGCTCGACCGTTTGAATGCCGTGTCGCGCCGCGACTTCCGTCAAGCGTGCTCCACCACTGCGATTCGTCATCGTAATGTCCTCACGCTTAAATCCAGAAGCGACCCACCCTTGAACGAGCGCCTCACTCATCGCACCTGCTCCTACTACTAATAGTTTCATCGTCTATCCTTCCTTTCCCTCAAAAAAAGACCAGTCATGACTGGTCTTATGCGGGTCCATTATACACGAACAGCTAAATCTTCAACAGCGACGACACGAAGACCCTTGTCGTCAAGTTTCTTCACGATTTTTTTCTTCGTCTTCTCGTCACAATCCGTTGGTAACGTAATTAATACGCGACGCATGACACTACTCTTTGCATCGAGAGTCATCAGACTCGCCACCGTTGAATATTTGTTAACGATCTTCGAAATTTTCTCGAGCGCCCCTTTTTGTTCACTTAAGGCTACCGTTAAGACGTAACTTCCCGAATCACGATTCCACGCTTCCTCAAGCATTCCAAGCATCTTCCCGTGCGGTAAGATACCGAAAAAATGACCGTCGTCATTTAAGACCGCAATATACGGTAATTCCTTGATTGAGAAGAAGACTTCAAAGAAATTACTTCCTGTATAGATGTATTTGGATGTATTCTTAATCAGCGACATGACGTTGTCGTCTAAGCTGCCACCATTCATCCCATGCCGATAGATGTGCATCTTATAGATGTTCCCCTTGAAGTCCTGTCCTGATTGGTCAAGGACCGGGACACATCGGTATCCGGTTTTTTCAAGCGTGTCAAGCGCTTCACGGATCGTCGCTGTTTCGGAAATCGTGACACATTGGTGCTTCGGGATACATAAACTTTGAACGAGCATAATAAAATCCTCCTCTTTTACCTAATTACGCAGACTTAATCATATCATTCGATTTTCATACGCCATATCCTCTTTTCCCACTTCTGATGCGCTTTTATTCTTACAATCACAAGACATTCGCTTGTAATCACAACGCAATCCAACCTATTTCAATTAAGTACACATGTAATCTCCTATTGTCAGATAATTTATTAAATCTACAATCACCTTCATATTAAGATTTATTAAGATTTCGTAAAGACGCTTCATAAATGTATTCTTTTACAATACCGTCTGCTACAATCGAACTCGTGAAGTTGCTTCACTATTCTATTCTTGTTCTTAATATGGAGGCAGAAGAAATGTTTAGTAAAAAACAAGATCCATTCGCAGTTAAATTATCAGAAATCGCAGGACACTTAAAAACGACTTCGCAATTCTTCGTTGACTTTAAAATCAACGGCATCGCGGATGTAAAAGAATTTGCACATAAAGTAAAAGACTTCGAAACAGCTGGGGACGATTTGATGCATCAGTTGATCATCGACTTGAACAACGCGTTCATCACGCCAATCGATCGCGAAGACTTACTCGCACTCGCTAACGCACTCGATGACGTCTTAGATGGCTTTGAAGAATGTTCCGCTATTTTCGAAATCTACAATATCGTTCAAGCAGACGAGCACATGATTAAGTTCGTTGATGAAATCAACATCGCTGTTTCAGAACTCGCAACGTCAATGGATCTTCTTGTTGCACGTAAATTGCAACCGATGCGTGAACATGTCATTAAAATCAAAGAACAAGAGACGATTTGTGACAACTTACGCCGTAAATCAATCAAAGCATTGTTCGCAACAGAAACAGATCCAATTAAAATCATTCAATACAAAGAAATCTATGAATCGCTCGAATCAATCGCGGACTACTGCCAAGACGCAGCTAACGTCATTGAAACGATCATCATGAAAAACGCTTAAGTGAGGAGCTAACGAGATGGATAGCCTGTTTATCATCACCGCCATAATCGTGATTCTCGCACTTAGCTTCGACTTCATCAATGGTTTCCACGATACAGCGAACTCAATCGCGACTGCTGTATCGACTCGCGCTTTGAAACCACGCCATGCCATCATTTTGGCTGCATCGATGAACTTCCTAGGTGCAATCACATTCACTGGAGTCGCAAAAACGATCTCTGGTGACATCGTTGACCCGTCAACACTTGAACACGGGAGCTATGTCGTCATCGCTGCCTTGATTTCAGCCATTGCCTGGAACCTTTTGACTTGGTACTTTGGTATTCCGTCAAGTTCGTCGCATACACTGATTGGTTCGATTGCTGGTGCAGCTGTTGCCTCTGTTGGATTTGGTGGCATCGAAGCAAAAGGGTTCTTGAAAATCGTTGAAGCTTTGCTGATTTCACCAGTACTCGCCTTCACACTCGGTTTCATCGTATATGCAGTCTTTAAAATCATCTTCAAAAAAGGAAATTTGGCGAAAACGAATCGTCGCTTCCGCCACGTCCAAATCGCAACTGCTGCATTACAATCGTACACACACGGTACGAATGATGCGCAAAAAGCGATGGGGATCATCACACTCGCTTTGATTTCGTCTGGTTTCCAAACGGATCACGAAGTTGCCACTTGGGTTAAACTTTCCTGTGCGATCGCAATGGGTCTCGGAACATCTGTCGGTGGATGGCGCATCATCAAAACCGTCGGTGGTCAAATCATGAAAATCCGTCCAGTCAATGGTGTAGCAGCTGACTTAACATCAGCAGCAATCATTTTTGGTGCAACGGCGATTCATCTTCCGGTTTCGACGACACACGTCATCTCATCTGCCATCTTAGGTGTAGGTACATCGCACCGTAAGAAAGGTGTCAAGTGGGGAACAGCGCAACGCATGCTTATCACATGGGTCATCACATTGCCGATTTCAATGGCTTTAGCTGCTATGATCTACTATATTCTCGACTTCTTATTCATTAAATAAGTACGCACCCCGCCTATTCAAGATAGGTGGGGTTTTGTCTACGCTAGAAGCGTCGACAGTTGTTGTTTTTCCCATAATTCGCTATGATGAAGAACAAGAAGGATTGTCTATTTCTTTAGGAGGAATGCCCCATGACAAAACGTAAAGCCTTAACGATTGCTGGTTCCGACACGAGTGGTGGAGCTGGCATTCAAGCTGATTTAAAGACGTTCCAAGAACTTGGCGTCTACGGAATGAATGCCTTGACGGTCATCGTCGCTCAAGATCCTGATCACTCTTGGCATCATGCGGTTTACCCAATCGACACAGAACTCGTCCGGACACAAATCCACACGGTCCTTGGAGGTATTGGTGTTGATGCGATGAAGACGGGAATGCTCCCGACTGTCGAAATCATTGAAGCCGTTGCCGAAAAAATCAAATCATCCGGCGTCCAAAACGTCGTCATCGATCCTGTTATGGTCTGTAAAGGCGAGGATGAGGTGCTAAACCCTGATACAGCGAACGCACTTCGTGATGTCTTGACACCACTTGCGACAGTCGTCACACCGAACGTCTTTGAAGCAGGTCAATTATCGGGTCTTGGTAAAACGCCAGCAACGATAGACGAAATGAAACTTGCAGCAGCGCGGATTCATGAAAAAGGTGCGCAATACGTTCTTGTTAAAGGTGGCAGTAAGATTGACCATCCACAAGCAGTTGACGTGCTTTATGACGGAAAAGAGTTTATCCTGATTGAGGACGAACGAATCGAGACACCGTACACGCACGGTGCCGGCTGTACGTACTCTGCAGCAATCACGGCCGAACTCGCAAAAGGTGCATCGGTAGAAGCTGCTGTCCGTACAGCAAAATCTTTCATCACTTCCGCGATTCGTCATTCATTCCGTTTGAATGAATACGTCGGACCAACTGATCACGCTGCACATCGTACAGTCAAGTCTTGATCCGCTTAAGAAGTCCGCGATATCCGCGGACTTCTTTCTGTATAGGAGAGGAGAAAAGTTTATGCAAGCCATTGATTTACAAGAAATACAGCGTTATATCGACGAACATGCGAATACACCGTTATACGTACACGTTGAGACGACGAACGGTGCCTATGCGACGCACCAAGATCCAACTTTCCATAGCGCAGGGATGTTTTTCCGTAATGCGGAAATCACTTACGAACGTGGTCTGATCACAGGAAACGGACCTTACCGGATCGGTTTGAAACTTGCCCACGGCTGGTTATACGGTGAAGGATTGACTGAATTCGAATTTGCTGGGGATCAATTGTTGATTGCCGGTCACGATGTCGAAGGACGTCTTGCGATTGCTTTTGAACTTAGCCCGACACCATTTGCTCAAGGTGCAGAGGAGGTAGACGCATGACACACGAAGATCATTTACTCGTCGTCTTCCCTCACCCGGATGACGAAGCCTTCAGTTCTGCTGGTACGATCATCGAGCACGCAGAAAATCGTGGTCCTGTCACATATGCTTGTTTGACGCTCGGTGAGATGGGCCGTAACATGGGACGCCCTGTCTTTACGAACCGGGAACAGCTCGCAACGATTCGCAAACGTGAGTTGATCGATGCAGCTGAAAAAATGAAGATTTCGGATCTCCAAATGTGGGGACTTCGCGATAAGACCGTTGAATTCGAGGATGAAGCGGCACTTGCTGACCGTATCCTTACCTTGATTCAACAGACGCGCCCGACTCGCTTGATTTCATTTTATCCGGGTTACGCGGTCCATCCCGATCACGAAGCGACAGCTCGCGCCGTCGTTCGTGCCCTTCGGATGATGGATCCTGCCGATCGCCCTGAGTTCCTTGCGGTCGCTTTTGCGAACAATACGAAAGAAGAGCTTGGAGAAGGAACATTCATTCACGATGTCAGTGCCTATACGGATCAAAAGATCAAGGCACTCGAAGCACACGCTTCACAAACAGGTGGTTTGATGAAAGTCATCTCGGAAGACTCGAACATCCGTGACCTGCTCGTCAAAGAACGCTATTACCACTATCCGCTGTAATTTCCTATTAAGAGATGCCGATCGTCCGAGCGACAATCAGCATCTCTTTTTTGGCCTTCATTAGAAAACGTCGACTTTTTTGACGGCTTCTGCTAGTGTGAATAGTTGAGACTACGTCTCCGGAGTTCGTAACCTCCTCCGTTATAAAAACTAGGAATGGAAGTGTACATTATGAAAAAAGAACGTGCTCTTGTCGTCTTTAGTGGCGGCCAAGACTCGACGACTTGTCTGTTTCAAGCATTGAAACAGTATGAAGAAGTCGAAGTCGTGACGTTTAATTACGGACAACGTCATGCACAAGAACTCGAAGTCGCACGCGACATCGCCTCTGAGCTCGGTGTCAAACACCATGAGCTTGATCTCTCTCTTCTCAGTCAACTAACGAGTAACGCCTTGACTGACCACAGCCAAACCATCACGACGAATGAAGATGGTCTCCCTTCTACTTTCGTAGATGGACGAAACCACCTGTTTCTTTCGTTCGCAGCCGTCCTCGCGAAAGGACGCGGAATCCGTCATATCGTCACTGGCGTATGTGAAACGGACTTTTCTGGTTACCCAGACTGCCGTGATGCCTTCATCAAGTCACTGAACGTGACATTGAACCTTGCAATGGACTATCCATTCGTACTGCACACGCCACTCATGTGGCTCGACAAAAAAGAAACGTGGGCGCTTGCCGACTCGCTCGGTGCGTTTGATTTCGTTCGAAATCGCACGTTGACGTGTTACAACGGCGTCATTGGAGATGGTTGCGGCGAATGCCCGGCCTGTGAATTACGAAAAAATGGATTAGATGCATACATCAAGGAGGTTCAACACACATGACATTCAATTACGAAGCACCTGAAACGGTCGAGCGCCCGACTGGCGACTCGCTTATCTATACGAAATCTCGCGTCATGATTGTCAAAAAATTAACGTTTGACGCAGCGCACCACCTATATGATTACGATGGAAAATGCCGTGCGCTTCATGGTCATACGTACCATGTCGATATGGGCATCAGTGGTTTTCTTGATCACCGCGGTATGACACTTGATTTTGGTGATCTTAAGAAAATCTTTAAAACACATCTCGAACCACTTCTCGATCACCGTTATTTAAATGAATCATTACCATACATGAATACAACAGCTGAAAACATGGCGGCGTGGATTTTTGAGACGCTCGGTCAACACCTTCCAGACGAACGTGGACTTCGTGTCGAATTCGTCAAACTCTATGAGACGCCGACTGCTTTTGCTGAAGTCCGTCGTGAGTGGATGAACGAAGCATGAGTGCCTTAACGAAAACGCCAAAAATTCCGGTTCTCGAGATTTTCGGACCAACGTTCCAAGGGGAAGGACGATCAATCGGTCAAAAGACGATGTTCGTCCGAACCGGTGGCTGCGACTATTCCTGTTCGTGGTGTGACTCCGCCTTCACATGGGATGGTTCTGAAAAACCCGAACTCTTGACGGCAGAGACGATCATGGAACGCCTCGATGCACTCGGCTCTTACGGACATGTCACGATTTCCGGTGGGAACCCGTTACTTCATGCTTCGATCGGTACGCTGGTTGAGGCATTAAAAGAACGAAACATCACGATGTCGGTTGAGACACAAGGTTCTTACTGGCAAAATTGGTTGCTTGATATCGATGACGTCACACTCAGTCCTAAACCCCCTTCAAGTGGCATGAAGATTGATTTTGATCGTTTGGATGTTTTTTTCAAGCGTCTACCGGAACAACAGCGTGCCGTTAAAATCGTTATTTTTGATGAGGCAGATCTCGACTTCGCGGCGATGATTTCAGAGCGATATGCCTTAAAAACGCTCTATCTATCACTTGGAAATCCGGATCCGCACGAAGAAGGAACGATCGCCCCACGGATGTTACACGATCTAAAAACACTTTGGGAACGCGTCGCCCGTGATGAACGCTTTAATCACGCGCGTGTTCTACCACAATTACATGCCCTCGTTTTTGCAAACGACCGTGGCGTTTAAGGAGAAATGATTCATGCGACCTGAAGACTTAAACGATTTGTCATTACTCGGCCAAAAAGCCGTACCTTATATTTTCGAATACCAACCAGAAGTACTCGAAGCGTTTCCGAACCGCCATCCGGAAAATGATTACTTCGTGAAATTCAATGCACCAGAATTTACGAGCCTTTGCCCGATTACGAATCAACCGGACTTCGCGACGATCTACATTTCGTATATCCCGGATGAAAAACTCGTCGAATCGAAATCACTTAAATTGTATCTATTCAGCTTCCGTAATCACGGTGATTTCCACGAGAACTGCATCAACGTCATCGGGAAAGATCTCGTGAAATTGATGGAACCGCGCTACCTCGAAGTGTGGGGGAAATTTACGCCACGTGGTGGAATTTCGATTGACCCGTACTACAACTACGGAAAACCTGGTACAAAATATGAACGAATGGCAGAACATCGTCTATTCAATCACGATCTCTATCCTGAGACTGTCGATAATCGTTAAACGCTCAAAAGAGGAACAGTGGACTTTTCCACCGTTCCTCTTTTTCATACCTATTAACTCGATGGGATGTCGATCAAGGTCGTACGATCGTGCTGACCGATGACTTCAGATGACCAAATATAAATATGCCGTAACAAATGATCCGAAGTAATCTGCAAAGCACGGACCAGCCGCTCAATCATCGAAAAAGACGGATCCACAATGCTATTTTCTATACATCGAATCACCTCAGGTGTCATTTTAGTCAATTCAGCTAATGTATGCTGATCTAACTGATGACGTTCTCGTAATGTACGAATCCGCTGACCGTACTGCCCGATCGGTTGAATCCCTTCTTTCATCCGCCCAACATCTTTTCTTTTTGAAACCAAACAACGTTCACTGTAGTCTTATTCCCACTTTTTTTAAATCTGAATACCTTTCCGAACTATCAATTTTTAATCAAAATAAAATTTAAATATTTTTCTTATAAAACACTAGCTTTTTAAAAAGTTATCGCTTACAATTCTATATGCAAACGGTTGCATTAATCGCTTACATTATTGCGCTGTTCTTACACACATATTAGAGAAAAAGAGATAAAAAGGAGTGAATGATCTTGAAAAATGCTATTTCGTTCGATTTTTGGCAAAAACTCGGTAAAGCCTTGATGGTCGTCATCGCGGTTATGCCTGCTGCAGGAATCATGATCTCGGTCGGGAAACTGATCGGCATGTATGGAGGCGATATCGCGTTAATGCAAACGATTGCTCGAATCGTTGAAGATTTAGGTTGGGCCATCATTACGAACCTTCACGTCTTATTCGCCGTCGCGATTGGTGGGTCATGGGCAAAAGAACGTGCTGGTGGTGCGTTCGCAGCGTTACTCGCCTTCATTTTGATCAACCGCGTCACAGGAGCTATCTTCGGCGTCAACACTGACATGATCGCGGATCCAAAAGCAACGGTCGATTCATTGCTTGGTTCTGAGCTCATCGTAAAAGATTATTTCACTTCAGTTTTAGGGGCACCGGCTCTCAACATGGGAGTATTCGTCGGAATCATCTCTGGTTTCCTTGGTGCCGTTCTCTTTAATAAATTTTATAACTTCAGTAAATTGCCAGATGCGCTTGCCTTCTTTAACGGAAAGCGTTTTGTTCCATTCGTCGTCATCGGTGGATCAGTCGTTGCAGCATTCGCCTTATCACTCGTTTGGCCGTTCGTTCAAGGCTTATTGAATGACTTCGGTCGCTGGATTGCCTCTTCACGTGATTCTGCACCGATCATTGCACCGTTCGTATACGGTACACTCGAGCGTCTATTACTTCCGTTCGGTCTTCATCACATGTTGACTGTCCCGATGAATTACACGGAACTCGGTGGAACGTACAAAATCCTGACAGGTGCTGCTCAAGGATCGACGGTTGCCGGTCAAGATCCGCTTTGGCTCGCTTGGATCACTGACCTTGTTAACTTAAAACAAGCCGGTAACACACAAGGATACAATGATTTGATCAACAGTGTCGTGCCTGCTCGTTTTAAAGAAGGACAAGTCGTCACATCACTTGCTTCATTGATCGGTATTGCTGTCGCAATGTATATGTCAGTTGATGAAGATAAGAAGAAAGCATACAAACCGGTCTTCTTATCTGCTGGACTTGCAGTCTTCTTGACAGGTGTCACGGAGCCAATCGAATTCATGTTCATGTTCATCGCTCCTGTTCTTTACGTCATCTATGCTGTACTAACCGGTGTTGCTTTTGCACTAGCAGATGTCATGCATCTTCGGATTCACGCATTCGGTGCGATCGAACTCTTGACGCGGATTCCATTGATTGCAAAAGCTGGTTTGATTGGTGATTTAATTCGCTTCATCGGTGTCTGTGTGTTCTTCTTCTTCTTGAACTTCTTCACGTTCCGTTTCGTCATCAAGAAGTTCAACTATGCGACACCAGGTCGTAACGGGAACTATCTTGACGATATCAACGTATCGACAACTGAAGCTTCAGGTGAGGCTGCTGCGACATCATCTCCTGCCGACGGTTCGCAAGCTTCACAAATCATCGATTTGCTTGGTGGACAGCAAAACATCGAGGACGTCGATGCCTGTATGACGCGTCTTCGTGTCACTGTCAAAGATCCAGCGCTTGTCGCAAAAGAAGCAGACTGGAAAGCAAACGGTGCACTTGGTCTGATCCTTAAGAACAATGGCGTGCAAGCCATCTACGGTCCAAAAGCCGATATCTTAAAATCAGATATCCAAGACCGGATCGGCGCATAAACCTGCGAGAT